>JADGOM010000145.1 GCA_017882925.1 Acidimicrobiia bacterium
CTCGCCCCATGCCCGTGAAGCCCGGCATCGGCGCGCTCAACGTGAGCGGCGTGAGCTCGCGGCCCACGAGCGCGGCAACGGCCCGATCGGCGCAACGCCACGCCACCCGCAGCACCACCTCGGGCGGGTCCGCGTCGGTGACGGGAACCGTCGGGCCGCCGAGCGCGTCGACGCCCCAGTACTCGAAGCGCCACTCGTCGACCTCGTAGCCGGCCATCTCCACCCGCGTGGCGAAGATCGCCGCGGTGGCCTTCGCCTTCGCGTGAGCGTCGGGCCAGGAGCACGCGACGCGCGCCTCGCCCGACCAACCCGCGTGATGCGCGATCAGTGCCTTGTACGTGTCGGTGGCCGGCGTACCGAGCACGTCGCGCACCTCGACCCGATCGGGACCGACCTCGGTGAACGTCGCGCTGGTGAAGTCGGCGACGACGTCGGGGCTGAGGTAGCGGGTGGGGTCGTGGACCTCGTAGAGGAGCTGGTGACGCACCGTGTCGAAGCTGACCCGCCCGCCGCTCGCCGCCGGCTTGGTGATCACCGCGGTGCCGTCGGCTTCGACCTCGGCGATCGGGTACGGGAGGTCCCAGGGGTGGGGGATCGCCCACCAGTCGCCGCTGTAGTTGCCGCCCGCGCTCTGGCCCGAGCACTCCAGGAGGTGGCCGACGAGCACACCCGCGGCGAGGTGGTCCCAGTCGTCCCAGGCCCAGCCGAACTCGTGGACGAGCGGCGCGAGGAACAGCGCGGCATCGGCGACCCGGCCGGTGATCACGATGTCGGCGCCCCGCGCGAGCGCGTCGACGATCGGGCGCGCCCCGATGTAGACGGCCGCGAACGCAGGTGGCGCGGGCAGCTCCTCGAACGGCGCGCCGGTGTCGAGGTGCGCGAACGGCGCGCCGGCCGCGTGCAACGACCCGAGCTTCGGCATCAGGTCGTCGCCGAGCACGCACGCGACCTTGAGGCCGTGCAGGCCCATCTCGCGCGCGGTCGCGACCGCGGCATGGGCGGCGGCGGCGGGGTTGATGCCACCCGCGTTGGTGATGAGCTTGGTGCGGCCGTCGGCGATCGCGGGGAGCGCGGCGCGGAGATAGATCGGGAGGTCCTTCGTGTAGCCGCGGGTCTCGTCCTTCTGCTTGTCCTTCTGGAGGATCGCGAGCGTGAGCTCGGCCAGTGCCTCGAGGCAGAGGTAGTCGATGCCGTCGTCGATCAGGGGGCCGACGCTGCGGGGCGTGTCGCCGTAGAAGCCCTGGCCGCCCGCGATGCGGATCGTCACGCGCGCATCAGGCGTGCACGGGCGGGATCCTGCCGGCCCACGGGTGGGCGGCCTCGAGCTGCGCGGCCACCCGGATGAGCAGGTCTTCGCGCCCGGTCATGGCCACGAGCTGCGAGCCGATCGGGAGACCGGAGGCCGACCACGTGAGCGGCACCGACACCGCAGGCTGACCGGTGACGTTGAACGGGAGCGTGAAGCACGCGAACGGTGTGGCGCGCGCGCCCTCGCGGCCCGGCTGCTCCGGGTCGTAGGCGAGGTCGCCGAGCACGGGCGGGGGCTCGGCCATCGTGGGCGTGAGCAGCAGATCGAAGCCGCCGTCGAACCACCAGCTCATCGTGCGCCGGGCCCACGACTGGAGGGCGCCCACCGCGGTGACGTGCTGCGCCGCGGTGAGCACCTTGCCGAGCTGGGCGTAGGACCACGTGAGCGGCTCGACGTCGGCTTCGGTGATCTCGCGGCCGGCGACCGTGGCCAGGAGCTCGAGCCCGGCCGTGGCCTCCGCCGCGAGGACGACGATGAACGAGTCGAGCAGCGTCGGCTCGTCGAGCGCGGCCGGGCCGGGGTCGACGACGACCGTGTGGCCGAGGGCTTCGAGCCGACGGCCGGTTTCCTCCGCCGCGGCCGCGCACACCGGGTCGACCTCGGCGAGATCGCCGGGCGCGCGCGTGCGCAGCCCGATGCGGAGCTTGCCGGGATCGGCACCGACGTCGGCGGAGTACGGGCCGGTGGGCGGCGCGGTGGTGGAGTAGTCGCCCGGCATCGGGCCCGCGAGGAGCTCGAGCACCTTGGCGCTGTCGCGCACGGTGCGCGTGACCACGTGGCGCACGACCATGTTGGCCCAGGCCTCGGAGTCGTCGGGGCCGAGGGAGATGCGGCCGCGGGTCGGCTTGAGCCCGAACAGCCCGCAGGCGCTGGCCGGGATGCGGATCGAGCCGCCACCGTCACCCGCGTGGCCGACCGGCACGAGGCCGGCCGCGACCGCGGCGGCCGAGCCGCCGCTCGAGCCGCCGGTGCCGCGCGTGGTGTCCCACGGGTTGTGCGCGGGGCCGTAGGCCTCGGGCTCGGTGGTGGGTTGGAAGCCGAACTCGGGGGTGTTGGTCTTGCCCACGATGACGAAGCCGGCGGCCTCGAGCCTCTGGAACAGGAACGCGGTGCTCGGCGCGTTGAAGCCGATCGACTTGAGCAGCTTGTTGCCCCCGTGGAACGGCGCGCCCGCGAGCATGCCGTCCCAGTCCTTGACGACGATCGGCACGCCGCGGAACGGGCCGTCGGGGAGGCCGGCGTCGACGGCAGCCTGCGCACGTTCGAACAGCGGGTGGATCACCGCGTTGAGCTGGGGGTTGACGGCCTCGATGCGGCTGATCGCCGCGTCGACCAGCTCGGCGGGGGTGGCGTCACCCGCCCGGACCAGCTCGGCTTGGGCGGTGGCGTCGAGGAAGGCGAGATCCGTCATGCGAGCAACGTAATCCCGCGGTGTGACAGCGGGATAGCCCGGCCACTACCAGCCGCGCAGGTCGACCTCCCACGTCTCGACCACCTCGTCGCCCCGGGCCACCTGCATGCGCTCGTGGTACGCCACCGTGGGGTCGATGTGCGACGGCCAGACCTTGATCCGCTCGCCGATCGCCACCGGCTCCTCGGGGCTGAAGATCACGTGCTCATCGTTGACCGACCACACGATCGCGCCGTCGATCACGGGGTCGCCGTGGTCCATGCCGAGCGCCTTGAGGCCGCAGTCGGCCACGGCCCAACCGCCGGACGACACGGTGCCGCCCTTCGAGACCGACACCACCGTCGCGCTCACGTGCATCGCGCGCTTGAACGGCAGGTCGAGGTGCGCGTACGCATTGTCCATCAGCACGTAGGAGCCGGCCTGGATCTCGTTGGCCCACACGTTGATGTCCCAGGTGCCGGTGCCGCCCGCGCTCACGATGCCGCCGCCCGCGAGCTCGCTCGCCCGCAGCAGCAGCTGCATCGACTTCTCGGTCTCGGCCGACCGGAGCGCGCGGTCCTCCACGCCGACGATGTGACCCTCGTAGCCCATCACCCCGCGGACCGTGAGGCCGCGGGCGCGCGCGTGATCGGCGAGCCGGCCCGCGTCCTCGGGGTCGCAGCCGCAGCGGGGCAGGCCGACGTTCACGTCGACCAACACCTCCCGCAGCCCGGCGCGGGCCGCGGTGTCGATGGTGACCTCGGAGTCGACCGCGATCGTGACGCGCGCGTCGGTGAGCGCCGCCAGCGCCTCGAGGCGCTCCGGGTCGACGACCTCGTTGGCAAGCAGCAGGTCGCCGCCGAGGCCCGCCGCGGCCATCCCGATGACCTCCCGTGGGGTGGCGCAGGTGAAGTCGAGGTGTCCGGCCGCGGCCTGCCGGCGGGCGATCTCGGTGGTCTTGTGCGCCTTCACGTGGGGCCGCAGTCGGGGCCCCGGGTGGGCGGCGCGCATCACGTCGATGTTGCGGTCGAAGTCGTCGATGTCGACGACGAGCGCGGGGGTGCGGAGATCCTGGACCTTCACGCGTGCGAGCATGCCACCTATGAGCCCCACGCCGGCCGAGGAGCGCCCCCCGGTCACCCGGGACTACAGCACGGGCGAGCTCCCGCCCACGCCCCAGCGCGACTACCTGATCCCGGTCGAGCACTGGATCGAGGCGCCACCCGAGCTGCGCGCCTTGGGCGACGATCTCGGCATCGACCTCGTCGCCTACAAGCGCCGGATCGGCGACTTCCTGCTGTGGCGCGCGGGCCCCGCGGTGAAGGCCGACGCCCGCTACATGGCCGTCGACTCCCGCGACCTCTCGCGCCAGTACACGTTCCGGCTCTTCCCCGACGGCACCGGGACCGGCGAAGGCCCCGACGGCACCACCCACGCCCGCTTCCGGCTCTGGAAGGAATCGCTCCGGGACGCGAAGTAGCTCGGCGGGTACGCGCCGGGCCGACCGTTGTCGGCGCCGCCGCCCGGTTCTACCCTTGCCGCAGTAGCACCGAGCGGAGGTGTGCCATGGCACTGGCCGAGACCCTCGAGTCCCTGTCCGCGACGTTTCGCGGCCCGCTGGTCACTCCGGGCGATCCGGACTACGAGCAGGCGCGACGAGTGTGGAATGCGATGGTCGACCGCCGTCCCGCGGTCGTCGCGCGCTGTACCGGCCCCGCGGATGTCGTCGCCGCGGTGAACTACGCGCGCGAGAACGATCTCCCGATCGCGGTACGCGGCGGCGCGCACAGCGCCGCCGGTAAGGGAACCTGCGACGACGGCATCGTCATCGATCTCTCGCTCATGCGCGGGACCCGTGTCGACCCCGCGTCGCAGACGGTTCGGGCGCAAGGCGGTGTCACGTGGGGCCAGTTCGACCGCGAGACCCAGGCCTTCGGGCTGGCGGCGCCGGGTGGAGTCGTGTCGACCACGGGCATCGCCGGACTGACGCTCGGTGGTGGATTCGGTTGGCTCACCCGCCGGTTCGGGCTCTCGTGCGACAACCTGCTCTCGGTCGACCTCGTGACCGCCGACGGCGGACAGGTCGTGTGCAGCGAGATCGAGAATCCTGATCTCTTCTGGGCCGTGCGCGGCGGCGGCGGCAACTTCGGTGTGGCCACGAGCTTCGAGTACCAGCTGCATCCGGTCGGCCCCATCATCCTCGGAGGGATCATGGGATGGCCGCTCGCGCAGGCGACGGAGATCCTCGCGTTCCACCGGGAGCAGACGCGTGGTGTTCCCGACGAGCTCGGCATCTCGACCGCGTTCGTCACCGCCCCACCGCTGCCGTTCGTGCCCGACTCCCTGCAGCTCCAACCCGCGATCGTCGTGATCTTCTGCTGGTCCGGCGATCTCGACGAAGGTCGGGAGGTGATGCGCCCGTGGCTCGATCACGCCCCGCCGATCCAAATGGTCGACGCGCTCCCCTACACCTTCATGCAGTCGATTCAGGACGACCTGGCACCTGCGGGGCGGCACTCGTACTGGAAGGCCGGCTACCTCGCCGACCTCACCGACGACGCGATCGCCGCGGCCGCCGGCGTCGCGGCGAAGGTGCCGTCACCGTTCAGCCTCGCCGAGTTGGTCCTCTTCGGCGGGGCCGTCGCCCGCGTCGCGGAGAATGAGACCGCGTTCGGCCAGCGGGACGGAAGATTCATCTTCAACGCGATCTCGATGTGGGAGGACCCGTCCGCGACCGACGCGAACGTCGCGTGGGCCCGAGAGTTCCACGACGCGCTCCAGCCGTTCGCCACCGGTGGGGTGTACGTGAACTTCCTGTCCGAAGAGGGACCGGAACGGGTCGCCGCCGCCTACGGCGACGAGAAGTTCGCCCGATTGGCCCGCATCAAGGCCGAGGTCGATCCCGACAACCGGTTCCGCCTCAACCAGAACATCCCGCCTGCGAAGTAGTCGGCGAGCGGCTTCGATCGGAGCTTCTACGCTTCGTCGGTGGCCGCCACCGGACATCCAGACGACGGTTCCCGGACGGCCGTCGGTTGATCGAGCTCGTCGTCACCGACCTCGACGGCACCTTCTGGGACCGCGCCGACGACGTCCCGCCCGCGCACGTCGCCGCGTGGCACGAGCTGGAGCGGCGCGGTGTGCACGTGATCGTGGCCACCGGCCGCCGCGTGACGACGACCAGGGATCCGCTGGCGCGCGTCGGGATCGTGCCCCACGCGATCGTGCTCAACGGCGCGCTCGCGATCGACTTCGGCACGGGCAGCACGTTCCACCGCACGAAGTACGACGTGGAGACGGCGCGGCGGGTGCTCGCGGCGTTCCGGTCGGCCGGGCTCGAACCGTGCGTCTACGTCGAGGATCCCGACGTCGACATCTACGTGGGGGTCTCGCCGTCGACCCACCCCGCGCACCTCGCGTCCTTCGGTGCCCGCGCGGTGCAGGCCGACCTCGACGCGATCGTGGCCACCACGCCGGTCCTGTCGTTCGGGATCATCGGGCACCCGCACGGACCGCTGGCCGAGGTGGTGGCGCGCATCGGCCCCGACTCCGAGACCCATCTGCTGGTCGAGCCGCAGTACGGCGAGACCACGCTCAACGTGGTGCCGGTCGGCATCTCGAAGTGGGTCGGGGTGCTCGCGTACTGCGCGATGGCGGGGCTCGACCCCGATCGGGTGCTGGCTGCGGGTGACGGGCCCAACGACCTCGAGCTGTTGCGCGCGGCGCGCATCGCGGTGGTGCCGACGAGCGGCAGCCCGGCCGCGTTGGCCGTGGCCGACCACGTGATGGCTCCGCCGTCCGAGGGCGGCTGGGCCGAGATCCTCGACCTCGTGTGAGGTCAGGCGAGGAGGCGGCGTTGCGGCTTCCCACTCGCGGTGCGCGGGATGGAGTCGCGCAGGACGAGAGCGCGCGGGAGCTTCACGCGCGTCAGCGTGGCGGCGCCGAAATCGCGCAGGGCGTCGAGGGTCGGTGGGGCGGCGGGATCGCGCGGGACGACGTGCGCGACGACGTGCATGCCGAGGTCGGCGTCGGGTGCCCCGGCGACCACCACGTCGAGCACGCCGGGATGTGAACGGAGCGCGTCCTCGACCTCGACCGGGCTGATCTTGACGCCACCACTGATGATCATCTCGTCGCGCCGCCCGAGCAGGGTGAGGCGGCCGTCGGCGTCGAGGGTGCCCGAGTCGCCGGTGCGGAACCACCCGTCGGGGTCGATCGCGCGCGCGGTTGCGGCGGCGTCGAAGCGGTAGGCGAACATGATGGTCGGGGTGCGGATCAGGACCGTGCCGTCGCCGTGGGCATCGCCGTCGCGGTCGACGTCGATCCGGAGCTCGACGCCCGGGAGCGGGTGCCCGTCGTGCACGACCCCGCCCCACGTCTCGGTCATGCCGTAGGTGCTGTGCACGTTGGCGCGCGCGGCCAGGTCGCCGGGCACGGGCCCGCCGCCGACCAGGATCGTGTCGAGGCGGTCGACGGGCACGCCCGCGTCGATCAGCCGGCGCAGCTGCGTCGGGACGAGGGAGACCGCGCGCACGCCGTCGACCTCGATCGCGTGGGCGACCTCGGCCGGGTCGAAGCCGTCGTGCACCACCAGCGCGGCGCCCCGGCTCCAGGCGCGGCCGACCACCGCGAGCCCGGCCACGTAGTGCAGGGGCAGACAGGCCAGCCACGGCCCCCGGCCGGCGGCTCCGAGCACCGCGTCGACCGCGGTCGCGGAGGCGTCGAGCCCGGCGAACGTGAGCTCCACCAGCTTGGGGGCTGCGGTCGTGCCCGACGTGAGCCCGACCGCGGCGACGCCACGGGCCACCGGCACCCCTCCGGCGAGGTGTCCGTGGCCGGAGGCGTCGACCAGGGTCGTCGGCCTGAGCTCCGCGACCCGGGCCTGCACCCAGGCCGGGGGCGCCGCCGGGTCGAGCACGACGACCGCGTCGCCCCGTTCCCACGCCGCGACCACGACCGGCATCGCGGCCGGGGGTGGGAGCAGGACCGCGATCAGGTCCACTTCGTCGGAGGTTGCCATCGGCGGCTACGGTAACCGTTCCGTAGGAGCGATTGCTCCCACGATCAGCCCGGGCCGGGCCTCCGATCGGCGAACCCTACGCCGGGCCGGCGGGCACCGGTCACGCCCTGGATCCGGAGACGTGAGACGTTGAGCGACGACATGATCCGCTCGGCCGCCGACTGGAAGACGGCCGCCCGCGAGTTCGGCGACATCCGCTACGAGACCGCCTACGGGATCGCCA
>JADGOM010000146.1 GCA_017882925.1 Acidimicrobiia bacterium
GGCCGGTCGACGTGCCGGCCGCGAGCCATGCTTGCGCATGGATCGGTGTTCGAACTATCTCTACATGACCCGCCCGGCGGTTGGAAACCCGGCGGGTCGCAGAGTGCTGAGGTCAACGGATATCGGGGGGGAACCGGATGGGACGGCTCGACGGACAGGTGGCCATCGTCACCGGGGCTGCGAGTGGGATGGGGGCGGCGACCGCGGCCGCCTACGCGCGTGAAGGGGCCAAGACCGTCTGCCTCGACGTCAACGACGCCCTCGGTGAGCCGCACGCGAAATCGATCGACGGCGAGGCCCGGTACCAGCACCTCGACGTGACCAGTGAGTCCGACTGGGCCGACGCGATCACGGTCTGCCGCGAGTCGTACGGACCGCCGACGATCCTCGCCGCGTGCGCCGGCATCGGCGCGGGCGGCCCGATCGCCGACACGACGCTCGACGACTGGAACCACGTCATCGGGATCAACCAGACCGGCATCTTCCTCGGCATGCGAGCCGTCGTCCCTTCGATGGTCGAAGCCGGCCACGGGTCCATCGTCAACATCTCCTCGACCGACGGACTGCAGGGCGGTGTGGGCCAACTCGCCTACGTCGCCAGCAAGTTCGCGGTACGCGGCATGACGAAGGCGGCCGCGCTGGAGCTCGGGGAGGTGGGGATCCGGGTCAACTCGGTCCACCCCGGCTTCATCGACACGCCGCTGCTCGGCCAGGCCCGCGGCTTCGGCCTCGACATCGACGCGATGGCCGCGCGCATCTCGGTCCTCCACCGCATGGGCACCCCCGAAGAAGTCGCCTCCCTCATGGTCTACCTGGGGAGCGACGAGAGCGGGTACTGCACCGGCGCCGAGTTCGTGATCGACGGCGGGATGACCGCGGGCTACAACGCGGGCACCTTCTACGGCACCGTGCCGGAAACTCTCGGAGGCTGAGCAATGGGCACCACTGCAGAGATCGTCGTGACGGGATTGCTCTTCCCCGAGGGCCCGTCCTGGTGTGCCGACGGAACCGTGGTCGCCACCGCGGTCGCGGAGGGCACGCTCTACCGGATCTGGCCCGGTGAGCACCGCAAGGAGCTCCTGGCGACGGCCGGCGGCGGCACCAACGCGTGCGCGCCGGCGTCCGACGGCGGGTTCCTCATCACCCAGAACGGCGGGATCGACTACACCGGCCTCGGTCTCTACGAGAACCCGCCCGCGTACAACCCCGTCACCCCGGGCATCCAACGGGCCCACCCGGACGGCACCGTGACCTACCTCCTCGACACCGGCTTCAACGCGCCGAACGACCTGGTGGTCGCGGAGGACGGCACGCTCTACTTCACCGACCCCGGCCATCACCCGCCGCCCGACCCGGGCATCGGCCGCGTGTTCCGGCTCGCGCCCGACGGCGTGCTCTCGGTCATCGCGTCGGGGCTCCAGTACCCGAACGGCATCGCGCTCGAGCCCGACGGCGGCATCGTCATCGTCAACGAGCAGGGTCTGCACCGCGTGCTCCCCGACGGCACCACCGAGGTCGTCGTCGAGGTCATCGGGACCTCGGGCGGCGACGGGTTCTGCATCGACACCGAGGGCAACTTCTACTGCGCGATGGTCATGGAGCACGGGGTCCGGGTGTTCTCGCCCGACGGCGAGGAGATCGACCGCCTGTCGATCCCCGCGCCCGAAGGCGGCTTGGGCCTGACCACGAACTGCTGCTTCGGCGGCGCCGACGGCCGCACCCTGTTCGCCACCGACAGCATCCCCGGCCAGCTCCTGGTGTGGGAAGGCCTGCCGCACGCGGGCCGCGAGGTGTATCCGTTCCCCGTCGATGGGTGATGTCGGCGAGATCGTCGTCACCGGCCTGCGCTTCCCCGAAGGCCCGGTGTGGTGCGACGACGGCACCGTCGTCTGCAGTTCCGTCACCGACGGCGTGCTCTACCGGGTGTGGCCCGCCGAGCGGCGGTGGGACACCCTGGTCGTCACCGGTGGCGGCGCGAATGCGGCGGCACCGGCGTCCGACGGCGGCTTCCTCATCACGCAGAACGGCGGCATCGACCTGGCGATCATGGGCCTGTTCGACGAGGCCCCGCCGTTCACGCCGGTGGCGCCGGGCATCCAGCGGCTCAGCGCGGGCGGCGAGCTCACCTACGTCCTCGACGACGGCTTCCATGCGCCCAACGACTTGGTCGTCGACGCCGACGGCACCCTCTACTTCACCGACCCCGGCCACTACCCGCTGCCCGACCCGCCGGTCGGCCGCGTGTTCCGACTCGCACCCGACGGCACGCTCACCACGATCGTGTCCGGCCTGATCTTCCCCAACGGCATCGCGCTCGAGCCCGACGGCGGGATCGTCATCGTCGAGAAGAACAGCCTGATGCGGCTCGCGCTCGACGGCACCACGTCGTTCGCGGTCGAGCGCGAGGGCGGCGTGATGGGCGACGGCTTCTGCCTCGACGCCGAGGGCAACTTCTACGTCGCCAGCACAGTGCATCACGGCGTGCGCGTCTACTCGCCCGAGGGCAAGGAGCTCGACTGGCTCCCGATCCCCGAGCCGGCCGACGGCAAGGTGTGCACCACCAACTGCTGCTTCGGCGGATCCGACGGCCGCACGCTGTTCGCCACCGACGGCCTGCCCGGTCAGCTCGTCGCGTGGGAGGGCCTGCCCCACCCCGGGCGTACCGTCCACCCATGGCCCGTTCCGTGACCGAGACCCGCGCCACCAACGTCCGCCCGATGCTGATCGGCGAGATCATCCGCCTGGCTGCCCTGAGCACTCCCGACACCGACGCCGCGACCCTCGACGACGACGCGATCACGTTCGCCGAGCTCGATGCCGCCGCCAACCGGCTCGCCCGCGCGCTGGCCGACCTCGGCGCCGAGCGGGGCGCGCGCGTCTGCTGGTGGGGCGACACGACGCTCGACGTGCTGCCGGTGTTCGTCGCGCTCGCGCGCGCCGGCGTGGTGTTCGCGCCGGTCAACGCCCGGCTGTCACCCGACGAGGCGCGCGAGGTGCTCGACCTCGCCCGCCCGGTCCTGCTCGTCGTCGACGAGGGGCACGCACCGCTTACCGCGTCGTTCGACGTCCCCACCGTCGACCTGGCCGCCCTGCACCAGCTCGCCGCGAGCCACCCGACGCACCCGCTCGACGCGGGCGGCGCCATCGGGGCCGGGCTCGACGAGACCGACGCGCATGTCATCTTCTTCACCAGCGGGAGCACCGGGCGCTCGAAGGGCGTCATCCTGAGCCACCGCTGCAGCTGGTTGCGCAGCTACCCGGGCGCGCAGAACGGGGCCGGCGGTGGGACCGTCAACATGTTCCCGCTGTTCCACATGGCCGGCTGGTCGCAGGCGATGGGCACGTGGCAGGCCCGCCGGCCGATCCACCTGGTCCGCTCCCCCGACGCCGAGTCGTTGCTGCGCACGACGGAGCGCCACCGGGCGTCGCGGCTCTACGCGATCCCGGCCGTGTGGGCCCGCATCCTCGAGCACGGGGTGGAGGGCTACGACCTGTCGTCGGTGCGGGAGGCCGACACCGGCACCTCGGCGGTCCCACCGGAGCTCGTCGCCCGCATCAAGGCCGCGCTCCCCCACACCGTCACCCGCATCTTCTACGGCAGCACCGAGGCCGGGCCGGCCGCGCTCCTCGACGACGCCGACGCCGCGCGCAAGCCCGGGTCCGTCGGCCGGGCCCAACCCGGCATCGAGCTCAAGCTGGCCGACAACGGCGAGGTGTGCGTGCGCAGCCCGTTCCTGATGACGGGCTACTTCGACCAGCCCGACGAGACCGCACGGGCCATCGACGCCGACGGCTGGTACCACTCCGGCGACCTCGGCGTGTTCGACGCCGAGGGCTTCCTGAGCATCACCGGGCGCGTGCGCGACGTCATCCGGACGGGCGGCGAGACCGTCTCGCCCATCGAGGTCGAGGACGCGCTGCGCGACCACCCGGCGATCGACGAGGTCGCGGTCGTCGGCCTCCCCGACCCGGAGTGGGGCGAGCTCGTGTGCGCCGTCGTCGTCACCTCGTCCACGGTCGACCTCGACGACCTGCGCGCCCACTGCGAGGGGCGGCTCGCCTCGTTCAAGCGGCCCCGCCGGGTCGAGGTCGTCGACGCCCTCCCCCGGACCGCCGCCACCGGCCAGATCCAGCGCACCCTCATCGTCGAGCGCATCCAGTCCCAGTGATCTTCATGCGTCCCTGGACGACCTATACGGTCGTCCAGGGACGCATGAAGGTCGGTCGGTCGACAGGGCGGTCGGGGCGGAATAGCATTCCCGCCGTGCAGAACGCCGTTCCGACCGCCGAGGCCACGCCGCTGATCGAGCGCTCGGTGTCCCGTGCGCTCGCACCCCGGGCCGAGGCCTACGCCGACGAGGTCCAGCGCCTCATCGACGCCACGTTCACCGTGATGCGCCGCGACGACGCCATCGACCCCCGGGTCGCCGACATCGTGCGGGAGGCGGGCCTTTCCAACCAGGCCTTCTACCGCCACTTCTCGGGCAAGGACGAGCTCCTCCTCGCGGTGCTCGACCACGGCCGCCGCCAGCTCGTCACCACGCTCGAGCGCCGCATGGCGGGCGCCCCGGACGGGCTCGGGCGGGTCCGGGCCTGGATCGAGGGCGTGCTCGAGCAGGCCCGCAACGCCGACGCCGCGGCCAACACCCGGCCGTTCGCGATCGACGGCATCCGCCTCTCCGATCGGTTTCCGGCCGAGGCCGGTACTTCGAACGAGCAGCTCCTGGCGCCGCTGCGCGCCGCGATCGCCGATGCGGGCGGCGACCCCGAGCGCGACACGCCCGCCATCTACGAGCTGGCGATGGGCACGATGAACCGCTGCGTCCTGGCGCGCGAGGTGCCCTCCAAGGCCGACGTCGAGCACCTCGTGCAGTTCGCGATCGGGGGCCTCGAGCACAGCGCGCACCACAACACCGCCTAAGGGCGATCGACGACCACACGAACCTGGGGGAAGCGGTATGGAACGGGAGTGCCTGTGCACCGGCATCGGGGGTCAGGGCGTGCAGCTCATGGCCCAGGTGCTCGCGCGAGCGGCGACCATCGAAGGGCGCAAGGTGATGCTGTTCGGCGTCTACGGAGGGATGATGCGGGGCGGCAACACCGACGCCACCGTGGTCGTCGGCGACACCGACCTCCTCGCCCCGCCGCTGATCTCGCACACGTGGTCGGCCATCGGCATGCACGACGAGTTCTGGGGCCCGCTGGCGCCGAAGCTCCGGCCCAACGCGCTGGTGCTCGTCAACGACGCCACCTTCGAGACCGAGCTCGACCAGACCAGGCTGCGGGTGCACCGCGTCCCCGCGACCGACATCGCGGCCGCGCTCGGCAACGAGCTCGGGTCGTCGATGGTGATGGGTGGCGCCTACGCGGGCATCACCGGGCTGGTCGGCGTCGACTCGATGATCGAGGCGATGCGCGAGTCGATCCCGAGCTACCGCACGCAGCACATCGCCAACAACGAGATCGCCATCCGGGCCGGTTTCGAGCACGTCGAGAACGCCGGGCTCACCCTCGTGGTCCCGGCCTGGACCGGGGAGTCGGTGCCCGCATGACCACCAGCACGGTCACGATCAAGAGCCGCGGGTCGATCACCATCGACACCGCGACCTGCAAGGGCTGCGAGCTCTGCATCACCGCCTGCCCGCCCGAGGTGCTGTCGATGTCGACGGCCGTCAACCACCTCGGCTACCACTACCCGCAGCTGCACCCGGGATGCACCGGCTGCTCCGCCTGCCTGTTCATCTGCCCCGACTTCGTGTTCGAGATCTTCAAGTTCGACACGCCGACGCTCACCGAGGTGCAGGTCGACGACTCGTTCGCGACCACCGTGGCCGCCGGCGTCGGGGAGATGAACGCATGACCGCCGTCGACACCCGGGCCGCCGCGCACCTGATGGAGGGGTCGGAGGCCATCGCCACGGCCGCGGTCGCCGCCGGCTGCCGCTTCTTCGCCGGCTACCCGATGACCCCGTTCACCGAGGTGCTGGAGAACTTCGCCAAGCAGCTCCCGCCCGTCGGCGGCGTGTGCATCAACGCCGAGAGCGAGCTCGAAGCCGTCGGCATGGCCTGGGGCGCGCTGTCGACCGGGTCCCGGGCGGCCACCGGGTCCACCGGGCAGGGCCTCTCGCTGATGCAGGAGAGCTTCAGCGAGATCACCCTCGCCGAGCTCCCGCTCGTCATCTTCAACATGGCCCGTGGCGGTCAGGACTACTTCCAGTCGACCCGCGGCGGCGGCCACGGCGACTACCGCCACATGGTCCTCGCCCCGATGGACATCGCCGAGGCGGCCGAGCTCACCCAGCTCGCGTTCTTCCTCGCCGACAAGTGGCGCAACCCGGTCCTCGTCTACGGCGACTACCTCACCGCACACACGCAGCAGTCGGTCTCGATCGAGCCCATCGACTTCGGCCCGGTCCCGGACAAGCCGTGGGCCGTCAACGGTGAGCTCAACGGCACCGGCAACTCCCGGATCGTGTCGCCGCTCGGCTTCGCGAAGACGGGCCACGAGAGCGTCGGCATCGAGCGGCACCTGCGGAGGATGCAGGCGAAGTTCGCCGCGATCGAGAAGGCCGAGGTGCGGGTCGAGACCGGCTACGTCGACGACGCCGAGACGATCATCGTCGCCTTCGGCACGCCGGCCAAGTTCGTCCGCTACGTCGTGGCCCAGCTGCGGGCCGAGGGCGAGAAGGTCGGCTTCGTCCGGCCGATCACGCTCTGGCCCTACCCCTACGAGACGATCGCGCAGGTCTCCGAGGGTGCCCGCAGCGTCGGCGTGTTCGAGCTCTGCGGCGGCCAGATGATCGAGGACGTGCGGCTCGGCGTGCTCGGTCGGGCTCCGGTCGTCGGCATCGGCGGCATCAGCACCGACGGCTCCGGCTTCGGCGTCGGCCCGTTGCTCGACGTCGACATCATCCGGGAACGCATCCTCGCCATCCACCGCGGTGGCGCCCAGGCCGAGCTCCCGCCCCTTCCCGACAACGAGCGTGGCTGACATGGCCCGAGAGATCGAGGTAGCCCGATGACCGTCACCCAGCCCCAGCCCGTCGGCCCGGTGCTCGACACTTCGGTCGCGCCGCCCGGGGCCAAGAAGATCGCCGACATCAAGCCCGACCTGCTCCTCACCGGGGAGCACCACATGTGTCCCGGGTGCGGCGAGCCGCTCGCGCTGCGCATCTACCTGGAGGCGATCCAGGAGCTCGGGCTCGCGCAGCGCACGATCGGCGTGGCCGGCATCGGCTGCTACACGAGCTTCAGCGGCACGATGGACGTCGACCTCGTGCAGGCGCTGCACGGCCGGGCGCCGTCGGTGGCCACCGGCGTGAAGCGGATGAAGCCCGAAGCCATCGTCTTCACGCTGCAAGGCGACGGCGACATGGTGAACGAGGGCCTGCAGGAGATCCTGCACACCGCGGCGCGGGGCGAGAACGTCACGTGCATCCTGCTCAACAACGGGGTGTTCGGGGAGACCGGCGGCCACATGACCGCGACCACCGTGATCGGCCAGCGCACGAAGAACTCGCTCGAGGGTCGCGACGCCGAGTACCACGGCTACCCGATGCTCATCGGCGACCTGATCGCGCAGATCCAAGGGGCCTCGTACGTGGCCCGGGGTTCGGTGCACAACGCCGGTGCCGTCGCCCGCACGAAGCGCATGTTCAAGCGGGCGTTCGAGAGCCAGGCCAACAACGAGGGCTTCTCGTTCGTCGAGGTGCTCACGATGTGCCCGACCGGCTGGTTCATCCCCACCGGCGACGGCCCCGACTACCTCCAGGACACCCTCGCCGAGATCCACGTGATGGGTGAGCTCAAGGTCGACGGCGTGGTCCACAACACCGAGCAGCTCGTGGCCGAGAACACGCGCAAGGCCGAGGAGGCCGCGGCCGCCAAGGCCCGCGACCTCGCCGACAAGACCGGCGCCTGACCCGGCCGCAGCACGAGGCAGGGCCCGCCGGGACGTCCCGGCGGGACACGTATATTGACGGCCGCACCAGGAAGCGAGCCGTCAGGTTCCGAGGGGAGCACCACCCGTGGACTTCACCTATCCGCCCGAAGCCGAAGCCTTCCGCAAGGAGCTGCGGGTGTGGCTCGAGGCCAGCATGCCCGCGTTCGTGGGCGTCGGGCTGGGTAGCGGCCTGACGGCCGAGGGTGACACCCTCGAGCGGCTGCACGAGTGGAACCGGCTGCTGGCCGACGCCCGCTTCGCGGCGATCTCCTGGCCCGAGGAGTACGGCGGCCGGGGCGCGGGGACGATGGAGCAGGTCGTCTTCGCCGAGGAGATGCACCGCGCCGGCGCGCCGCCCACGCTCAACCCGCTCGGCCTCAGCAACATCGCGCCGGCCATCATCCAGTTCGGCACGGAGGAGCAGAAGCGGCACTTCCTCCCCGCCATGCTGCGCGGCGACGACATCTGGTGCCAGGGCTTCTCCGAGCCCGAGGCCGGCTCCGACCTCGCCTCGCTGAAGTGCTCCGCGGTGCGCGACGGCGACGTCTTCGTGGTCAACGGCCAGAAGACCTGGAACACGCTCGGCCACATGGCCAACTGGTGCGAGCTGCTGGTGCGAACCGACCCGTCGGCCCCCAAGCACAAGGGCATCTCGTGCCTCCTCGTCGACATGACGCTGCCGGGCATCGAGGTCCGTCCGCTCACCACGATCACCGGTGAGCAGGAGTTCAACGAGATCTTCTTCACCGACGCCCGCATCCCGGCCGAGGCCCTCCTGGGGCCCGAGCACGAGGGCTGGCGCGTCGCCATGACCACCCTCGCCTACGAGCGGGGCACGGTCGCCAACCTCCACCTGAGCCTGCGGTCGAAGATCCGGGGCCTGCTCGACGAGGCCAAGGCGACGGTCGTCGACGCCGACGGGGGCACCGCGGCGCAGGACCCGGTGCTGCGCCAGAAGCTCGCGCAGGTCTACCTCGAGGGCGAGCTCCTCAAGCTCGTGAGCGAGCGGGCCATCAGCGGCGCGATCCACGGCCGCGACCTCGGACCCGAGAGCAGCATCGCCAAGCTCGTGTGGAGCGAGGCCGAGCAGCACGTGGGCGAGGCCGCCGGCGACGTGCTCGGCACCGGGTCCAATGCCGGGAAGTGGGGCCGCGACCGCGTCTACATGCGGGCCCTCACCATCGCCGGCGGCACGACCCAGGTGAACAAGAACATCCTCGCCCAGCGCATCCTGGGCCTCCCCCGCCGCTAGCCCCAGAGGTTTGCGCGTCCCCGGAGCACACATTTCGTGCTCGTGGGACGCACAAAGCTCCGAGACGGTTCGAGAGGCCGGTGCCGGGCTGGCAGACTCCCCGCCGTGCGTTGGTGGGAGTGGGTCCTCGTCGCGATCGTCGTCTTCCTCGTGGTGGTCGCGATCTACGACCTCACGCAGCGGCGGCGCGCGATCCTGCGCGTGTTCCCCATCGTCGGCCATCTGCGGTTCCTGCTCGAGGCGGTCGGCCCGGAGCTGCGCCAGTACATCGTCACCGACAACGACCACGAGCGACCGTTCAGCCGCGACCAGCGTCGCTGGATCTACTCGGCGGCGAAGCACCAGAACACCTACTTCGGCTTCGGGACCGACAACGACCTGGAGCACACCCCCGGCTACATGATCGTGAAGCAGTCGACGTTCCCGCTCCGCGAACCGCGGGCCGGCGACCCCGACTACGACGAACGGCACGCGCTGCCCTGCGCGAAGGTGCTCGGCGGCCCGCGGGGCCGCACCCACGCGTTTCGGATGCGGTCGGTCATCAACCTCAGCTCGATGAGCTACGGCTCGCTCAGCTCCGCCGCGGTGGAGGCGCTCAACGCCGGCGCCCGCATCGACGGGTGCCTCCAGGGTTCGGGCGAGGGCTGCGTCACCAAGTATCACGAGCAGGGCGGCGACCTCATCTGGCAGATCGGGACCGGCTACTACGGCTGCCGCGACGAGGCCGGCGACTTCAGCCTCCCGCGCTTCCTCGAGACGCTCGGCCGGCACGACAAGATCCGCGGCGTCGAGATCAAGCTCTCGCAGGGGGCCAAGCCGGGGCTCGGCGGCGTGCTGCCGGGCGAGAAGGTCAACAAGGAGATCGCCGAGATCCGGGGCGTGCCGGTGGGCGTCGACTGCGTCAGCCCGTCGACGCACCGCGCGTTCCATGATGCCGACAGCCTCCTCGACTTCGTCGAGCTGCTCGCGTCGGAGACCGGCCTGCCCGTCGGCATCAAGAGCGCGGTGGGCGACGACGGCTTCTTCCGCGACCTCGCGCACCTCATGGCCGACGGCACCCGGGGCGTCGACTGGATCACGATCGACGGCGGCGAGGGCGGCACCGGCGCGGCCCCGCTCGCGTTCAGCGACCATGTCGCGCTGCCGTTCAAGATCGGCTTCTCGCGTGTCTACGGCATCTTCGCCGAGGCCGGTACCACCGACCGGCTGGTGTTCATCGGGAGCGGCCGCCTCGGCCTGCCCCAGCGGGCCCTGTTCGCGTTCGCGCTCGGGGCCGACGGCGTGAACGTCGGCCGGGAGGCGATGCTGTCGATCGGGTGCATCCAGGCCCAGCGGTGCCACACCGGCCGCTGTCCCACCGGCGTGACCACCAACTCGCCGTGGCGGATGCGCGGGCTCGACCCGGAGCTCAAGTCGGTGCAGGTCGCCAACTACCTCGAGCAGCTGCGCAAGGAGATCCTCGAGCTGACGCGCGCCTGCGGGCAGCCGCACCCCGCGCTGGTCTCGCCCGAGCACTTCGAGTTCGTCGACGACAACTACGGCGCCCGGGGCCTCGGGCCGGTGTTCGGCTACCAGCCGGGCTGGGGAACGCCGGGGGCCGACGACGTGGCGGCGATCCGGGAGCTGATGGCCCGGGGCGGCCGCGTTCCGGCCGATCCCGCGGCCCCGGCCTAGGTTCGACCCATGCGAATCCTGGTGGTGGGAGCCGGTGGCGTGGGTGGCGCGATCGCGGGCATCGCGGCGCGGCGCGACTTCTTCGAGACGTTCGTCCTGGCCGACGTCGACCTCGCCCGGGCCCGCTCGGTCGTCGACGCCGCGGCCGACGCCCGCTTCACCGCCGTCGCGCTCGACGCGTCGTCGGCCGACGCGATCGTCGACCTCGCCCGGTCGACCCGCAGCGACGTGATCGTCAACGCGTGCGACCCGCGCTTCAACCCGCCGATCTTCGCCGCGGCCCGCCTCGCCGGCTGCACGTACCTCGACATGGCGATGACGCTCTCGCGCCCGCACCCGACCCGTCCCCACGAGCTCCCCGGCGAGAAGCTGGGCGACGCGCAGTTCGCGGTGGCCGACGATTGGGAGGCCGCGGGTCTGCTGGCGCTCGTGGGCATCGGGGTCGAGCCCGGGATGTCCGACGTGTTCGCCCGCTACGCCGCCGACCACCTGTTCCGCGAGATCGACGAGATCGGCGTGCGCGACGGCAGCAACATCACCGTCGACGGCGAAGACTTCGCGCCCACCTTCTCGATCTGGACGACGATCGAGGAGTGCCTCAACCCACCCGTGATCTGGGAGCGCGAGCGGGGCTGGTTCACGACTCCCCCGTTCTCCGAGCCCGAGACGTTCGTGTTCCCCGAGGGCATCGGGCCGGTCGAATGCGTCAACGTGGAGCACGAAGAGGTGCTGCTCATCCCCCGCTGGGTCGACTGCAACCGGGTCACGTTCAAGTACGGCCTCGGCGCCGAGTTCATCACGGTGCTCGAGTCGATCCACAAGCTGCACCTCGACGGCACCGACCCGATCAGCGTGCGCGGGGTGCAGGTCGCGCCGCGCGACGTCGTCGCGGCCGCGCTGCCGAACCCGGCGTTCCTCGGCGACCGCATGCACGGGCTCACGTGCGCGGGCACCTGGGTGCGGGGCACCGGGCTCGACGGTGCGCCCCGCGAGGTCTACCTGTACCACGTGACCGACAACGACCACACGATGCGCGACTACGGCTCCCAGGCCGTCGTCTGGCAGACGGCGATCAACCCGGTCATCGCGCTCGAGCTGCTCGCGGGCGGTGTGTGGTCCGGCGCCGGCGTCCTCGGCCCCGAAGCCTTCGACCCCGTCCCCTTCCTCGACCTCCTCGTCGCGTACAACTCCCCCTGGGGCCTCGAAGACCGCCTCTAGGTCTTTGTGCGTCCCACGACGACCTATACGGTCGTCGTGGGACGCAACAGAGTCGTAGGTGTCACAGCGTGCCGATCAAATGCGGTCATGGATGCATCCCACGGACGGGCTGCGCGAGCTGAGGCGACCATCGCCCGCGTCGCAGAGTCACAGTACGGATTGTTCTCGCGGGCGCAGGCGCTCAGCGCCGGCTTCACGCCGCGCATGATCACCACTCGCCTGAGCGGGCTCCGTTGGTCGAAGGTCGATTCGTCGGTCTATACGTCGTCGACGAACCCGACGTCATGGGAAGCCGAACTCATGGCGGCTTGTCTCGGAGGACCGGCAGTTGCATCGCATGGAGCGGCCGCACGCCTCTGGGCCCTGCCTGGCTTCTCTGCTGCGGTCCGAGAGGTCACCGCTTACCGGCATCGCCGGCGGAAGGCGAACGCGGTCATCTGGCACGAATCGCGGTTCCTGGAGGAAGGCCGCGACACGACGACGATTGTCGGAATCCCGGTGACCTCCGCGACGCGAACCATCGTTGACCTCTCGCGGGTCGCTTCCGTCGACGCGATCGAGATTGCCCTCGACAATGCCTGTCATCGAGGGCTGACCAGCCTGAGCCGAGTTGGAGAAGAGGTTGAGCGACTCCGACGTCGGTACGGAAGCGACAACATCCGATCGGTCCTCGAACTCAAGATCGCCGACGGTGACACGCTGGCAGAGAGCCCGCTCGAGACCCGAGCCGCGATCATCCTGCGGAACAGCGGTCTCCCAATCCCGACCCCCCAGTTCGAGATCTTCGACCGTTCGGAGTTTGTGGGTCGGGCCGACTTCGCGTGGCCCGAGCAGCGCGTTGTCCTGGAAGTCGACGGATTCGCCGTTCACGGAGTCCGGGAGACTTGGAACCAGGACCTCAGGCGTCGCAGTCGTCTGGCTGCTGCCGGGTGGCGAGTGCATCACGTCACACACGCCGACCTGGCTGAGCCGGCGGTCTTCGTCGCCCTACTGCGCAAGTCCTTATGCGTCTCCTGACGACCCATACGGTCGTCCAGGGACGCATTAGACGGGCTACCAGGTGGCGAGGTTGGACGTGCCGTCGGTGGTGAGGGTGACGGTGCGGCCGACGAGCTCGGTGGTCTCGGCGTCGAGCATGAGGTCGGGCTCGGTGATCCTGGCGTAGGCGCGGGTGTCGGGCTCGGGCAGGTCGACGACGACCACGCCGAAGTCGGGCCCGCTGCGGCCGTGGGCGATCGAGTAGGCGGCCACGGTGGCGGGGCCGGCGTACGTGTCGACGACGGTCGGCTCCCCGGCCGCGTCGAGCGCCGCCTGCACCCCGGCCCGGTCGCCGGGCGTCACCGGGCCCGGCGTGGTCGAGTAGATCCCGTAGACGTGCTTGGTCATGTGCATGCCGACGCCCGACAGGAGCCCGAACGAGCCGGGGTCGGCCCGCAACACGTCGGCCATGGTCGCGATCGAATGCGTCATGTAGTCGCTGCCCGCGCCCCCGTGGTACGGGAGGCCGCCGGTGACGGTCAACGAGCGCGGGTCCCCGTCACGCAGGCCCAGGGCGTCGCGCGCGAAGTCGACCGACGACGCGAAGCAGGAGTACAGGTCGATGTGCGCGATGTCGTCGATGCCGACGCCCGCGCGCGCCAGCGCCTCGCCCGACGCGGCCGCCATCGCGGGTGAGCGCCACATGTCGCGGTGGCCGGCGACGTAGTGCGGGTCGGTGGCATAGCACCAGCCGCGCAGGTACACGCGGTCCTCGGGCGGGATGCCCATCGCGTCGGCCTTGGCGTGCGACACGAGGATGACCGCCGCGGCCATGTCGACGTCCATGATCGACACCATGTACTTCGTGTAGGGGTAGCCGACGAGCCGGTTGGTCGGCGTGACCGTCGCCACCTCTTCCGCCGACCGCTCGATCGGGAACCAGGCGTACGGATTCTTGGCCGCGACCTGCGAGAAGCGGTGCCACAGCTCACCGAGGTCGGCCCGGTGCTGCTCGAGCCCGATCCCCCGGTGGCCGCGCCGGGCGTTGTCGAAGATCGCGAACGTGAGCCAGGCGTGGAACACGTCGTGCGCGGTCTCCGCGGGGAGGAACGGCGCCTCGTACGGGAACGGCTTCTTCTCGGGATCCTTGAAGCTCCACGCGGGCTTCTCGCCCCGGGCCCGGATCTTGCGCAACGTGTCGAGCGACTCCGCTCCCGTCACCAGGGCGCAGTCGAGCTCGCCCCGCAGGATCGCGGCGGCGGCCTCTTGGACGAGCAGTTGCGGCGTGGTCCCCCCGATGCCGGAGTAGAAGCGATGCCGGGGCGCGATCCGCAGCCGCTCGCTGAGCCGGCCGACGGGGTCGTCGTACTGCCAGCTCTGCGTGTAGACGATCTGCGCGCTCTCGATCGCGGCGAGGACGTCGTGCGACGACCGCACGCCGGCTGCGGCCTCACGGACGACGAGCTCCCACATGTCGAGCGGCTCGGGGGCGTCGACATCGGGCGACTTCGGCCACGTGTGCTTCGCTCCACCGACGAGGCACGGCGCATTCGGGTCGACGGCCACGATGCCCTACTTCCCCTGCCAGACGGGCGGACGCTTCTCCGCGAAGGCTCTCGGGCCTTCTTTGGCGTCCTCGGTGGCGAAGATCACCGAGCTGATCTTCGACTCGTTCTTGTAAGCCTCCCGGAGGTCCATCCCGAGGCCCTCCATCACGCTGCGCTTCGTGGCCTGCACCGCGAGGGGCGCGTTGGCGGTGATGCGACGCGCGTACTCGTAGGCCTTGTCGAGCAGCTGATCGCGCGGGACGACCGCGTTGAGCAGCCCCATCTCGAGCGCCCGCTGGGCCGGGATCAGATCCGCACACAGCAGGAACTCCATCGCCTGCGGGAACGGGATCTGCCGCGGCAACCGCACCGTCGTCCCACCGCCGGCGAACAATCCCCGCTTCGGCTCCATCACCGCGAACTTTGCCTCCGGGCACGCGATCCGGATGTCGACGCCGCCCAGCATCTCCATCCCGCCCGCGGTGCAGGGACCGTTGACCGCGGCGATGATCGGCTTGTAGATCTTCGAGCCCCGCAACACGGCCTTGGTGCCGTCGCTCAACTTGTAGCCGTCGATCTCGTCGCTACCCTCGTCCTTCATCCGCTTCTGCATCGCGGTGATCTGCGGGATGTAGAGCTTCAGATCCGCGCCACTGAAGAAGGCGTCGCCCACGCCGGTGATGATCGCGACCCACGCGTCGTCATCCTCGTCGAAGCGGTCCCACGACTCCCGGAGCAGCTTGAAGTGCTCCATGTCGGCCGAGTTGCGCGACTCCGGCCGGTCGATCGTGATGAGGACGATGTGCTCGTCGTCCTTCGCGTAGTGGATCGGCATCGGTCCGTGTCCCCCTCGGTTCGGCGATGTCCGCATCCTGGCACGACGGTCAGCCCTGCTCGCCACTGTCCCAACCGGGGGAACAGCAGCCGAACCGCCGCCGGCCGAAGCTGACGCTGCTGTCACCTCCGTGCGAGAATGCCCCGGTTCTCAAGCCGTCCCCGTCAGCCCCACAGAGAGGCCCCCAGTGGCAGACCGATCCAAGGCGCTCGTGACCGCGCCCTTCCGCGGCGAGGGCTTCGACACCCTGCGCTCCCTCGTCGACGTCGTCTACGACCCCTGGATCGACCAGGTGCCGCTCCGCCTCTACAAGGGTCCCCAGCTGGCCGAACGCCTCGTGGCCGAGGGTTGCGACATCCTCATCGTCGAGTCCGACTCGGTGAAGGGCCCCGAGGTCTTCGACGTGCCGCTGAAGGCCATCGGCGTCTGCCGCGGCGGTCCCGAGAACGTCGACATCGCCGCCGCCACCGAGAAGGGCATCCCGGTCCTGCGGGCCCCCGGTCGCAACGCCGACGCGGTGGCCGAGATGACCGTCGCGCTCCTCTACGCCGTGAACCGCGGCGTCGTCCGGGCCGACCTCGACGTCCGCGAGGGCGAGACCTACCGCGACGGCAAGATCCCCTATCAACGCTTCCGCACTTGGCAGCTCGCGGGCCGCACCGTCGGCCTGGTGGGCCTGGGTGCGGTCGGGCGGGCGACCAAGTGGCGCCTCGAGGGCCTCGGGATGAAGGTCATCGCCCACGACCCCTACGCCGCCGATGCGACCCACTCGCTCGACGACCTGCTCGCGGAGTCCGACGTCGTCTCGATGCACACCGCGGTCACGCCCGAGACCACCGGGATGATCGGTGCCGAGCAGTACGCCCGGATGAAGGAAGGGGCGATCTTCATCAACACGGCTCGGGCGATGCTCCACGACACCGACGCGCTGGTCGAGTCACTCCAGCAGGGCCACCTGTTCGGTGCCGGCCTCGACCACTTCATCGGCGAGCGCCTCGCCACCGACCACCCGCTGATCGGGATGGGCAACGTGGTCCTCACGCCGCACATCGGTGGCGCCACGTGGGACACCGAGGCGAACCACTCGCGGATCATCGCCGACGACCTGGCCCTGCTGCTGGCGGGCAAGCGCCCGGTCAACATCGTGAACCCGGAGGTACTGCCGTCATGACCCAAGAGCTGAACAACGACGAGGTCAAGGAACAGCTGCTCCGTTCGGCCCAGGAGATGTCGACCTCCGGGCTCGTGGAGGGCACCGCCGGCAACATGGCGGCCCGGCTCGCCGACGGCAACGCCGTGCTCACGCCGAGCTCGGTCGACTACATGACGATGACGCTCGACGATCTCGTGGTCTGCGACCTCGACGGCACCGTGCTCGAGGGGCACCGCTCCCCCACCACCGAGAAGGCTCTCCACCTCGGGGCGCTCAAGCTGTATCCCGAGATCAACGCCACGATGCATTGCCACGCCAAGTTCGCCACCATGTTCGCCCTCACCCGCCAGCCGATCCCGGCGGTCATCGAGGAGTTCGTGGTCTATGTCGGCGGCGACGTCGAGGTGGCCGACTACAAGACCACCGGCTCCGACGAGCTCGGGGCCGAGGTCGCCAAGTGGGTCTCGGACAAGAGCTGCGTGCTCATGGCCAATCACGGCCTCTTCGCGGTGGCGAAGAGCCTCCACGACGTGCTGCACGTCGGTCACCTCGTCGAGCGCACCGCCGAGATCATCTGGGGCGCCCGCCTGATGGGCGAGGTCGTCCCGATCCCCGAAGAGGTCAACAAGACCTTCGCCGGCTACTACCGCTACGGCCGCACCGGGAAGTTCTAGGACTCCTTGCGCCTCCCCTGAGCACGATACGTGTGTTCAGGGGACGCACTTGACCGGGGCAGGCGGTCAGCGCTTGCGGGCGAGGGTGAGGCCGTCGGCGACAGGGAGCATCACGACGTCGACCCGGTCGTCGGCCGCGAGCGCGTCGTTGAACGCGCGCATCGCGGCAACGTTCCCACCGTGGTCGTCCGCGCCGAGCACCTGACCGCCCTGCAACGTGTTGTCGACCAGGATCACACCGTTGGGCCGGAGCCGCAGCAGGATCTCCTCGTAGTAGACGGGATACGCGGGCTTGTCGGCGTCGATGAACGCGAGGTCGAAGCTCGGCTCGCGCGGCAGGCTGCGCAGCGTGTCGGCACCCGGACCGATGCGCAGCTCGATCTTCCCGGACACGCTCGCCGCCTCCCACGCGGCCCGGCCGATCGCCGTCCACTCCTCGCTCACGTCACAGCACAGCAGGTGCCCGTCGGCCGGCAGGCCCCGGGCGATGCTCAGCGCGGAGTAGCCGGTGAACGTGCCGACCTCCACCGCGTCGCGCGCGCCGATGAGGCGGGTGAGCATCTCCATGAACGCGCCCTGCTCGGGCGCGATCTGCATGCCCGCCACCCCACCGAGCTCGGCGGTGCGCCCGATCAGCGCCGACTGCACCGCGTCGGGCTGGGTGCCGTGCGTCATGAGGTAGTCGTGGAGCTCGGGCGTGAGGATGAACGACTTCGGAGCCATGTCCCGAAACCCTACGCGAGCGGGTTCAGACCTGGATGTCGTCGACCGGCTTCACCGGCGTGTGGCCCCGGCGCGGCTTGGCCATGCGTTGGCGCTCCCGCACGAAGTCGATGAGGACGTCGAGCGTGACGAACAGGACCGCGAGCCAGCCCAGGACGTGGATCCGGGCGAAGAAGGTCGGCCACTCGAAACGCGCGGTGAAGTTGTGCCGGTACTGCTGGGCCACGATGTAGAGGCCGGCGATCATCACCATCGCCGGCGCCCCCAACGTGAGGAGCGGGCGCAGCCGCCCGAACCGCATCACGAGCGCGGCGACGACCGCCAGCAGTACGCCGATCACGGGGTTGACGAGCACGCCCCCCACGAGCAGCGCGGTGATCGGCACGACCGTGGTCGCGACCCAGCCCGTGACCCGCCGAGGTGGCGCGGTCGGCGACACGAACGCCGGCGACGGGGCAACGGTCTCGGCTTCCACCGCGACCGGCCGGCGCCGCCGGCGCATCCCGATGACGACCACCAGCGCCAGAGACAGCGCGACCCCGAGCCCGGACAGGATGAGCGAGATCCAGACCACCCGCTGCGGGGTCCAGTTGACGTGCACCGTGATGGTCCCGCCGGACGCCGTGGGCGTGATGAGCCAGCCGTTCGCGTAGCCGTCGACGAGGCGGGTGGGACTGATCTGCGCGCCTGAACCACCGCTCGCGACCCATCCGTTGTTCCGGCTCTCGCCCAACACCAGCCAGAACGGCTTCGTCGCGCCGGTGATCTTCACCGTCTTCGCGGTGCGGCCGTCGTGGGTGATCACGACCTTCGGGCCGGTGGCCCCGGTCGTGGCCGGCTGGGCGCCGGGGGTGGGCGCGGCGCCGGGGGCACCGCCCTTCGCGGAGGACAACCCGAAGCCGTCGATGTCGATCGCGGTCGACTGGCCCGGGGACGACCGGAGCACGTGGTTACCGGTGGCCAGGTCGACTCCCGCCACCGCAGCCGCGCAGGGAGTGACGGTCAACGCGTTCCGGGCCTCGGCGTCGGCGAGGCTCCCCGAGATCGAGACGGGGACGGGCTTGCCGTCGATGGTCACGAGATCCCGGCGGCAGTCGGTGGCGAGCTGCGCGGGCGCCGAGCCCCGGGCGATACCGGGAATCCCCAGCTCCGCGATCCCGACGGGCATCTGGAGCGTGTTCTCCGACGAGTAGTCGATCGTCGTCACGGGTCGGACGGCGTCGATCGTGACCCGCACGGTGTCACCGGTGAGCGGCTGGAAGACCGGCGTCGTGACCTCGGTGACCGCGTTGGGCGTCTTCTTGTCGGTGACCGCCGGGAGCGTCACCACCCGCTCCTCCCCGCCGGCCTCGACGCGGATCCGGGTCGGCACCGAGTGCCGCCCGTCGGTGACCAGCTGGAGATTGAGATGGTCGAACGTGACCGGGTTCGGCGTCGTGTACTGCACCCATTGCCCGACCGGCGCCGAGAACGTGGTCTGCCATGCCGTGGTGGGGTCGCCGTCGATCGCGCTCGAAGCCCGGGCCTGGATGTCCCCGGGCAGATGCGCGCTGGAGGTCGCGGTGACCCCGCCCTGCTGCGCGTCGGGGAAGCCGAGAACGGAGTCGATCGTGGCATCGCTCGCGGTGTCGTCGATCCGGGCCTCGCCGGTGACGGCGAAGCCCCGTCCCGCGGGCACCGCGAAGCTCCGGGCCAGGTAGAGCTCCTCGTCGGATCGCGGCGGCACCGGGGCGGTCCGCAGACGTTCCATGAGGTAGACGAGCGGGTGCTGGAGCGACGACGCGCCCTCGGCCTTGGTGAGGTCGGTCGGCATGCGCACGACCTCGTCGACCTTGATGTCGGGCGAGGTGGAATCGGCGCCGCCGTCGTGCAGTCCGATCTCGGCGAACCCGACCGGGCTCGTGCCCTGGTAGTCGTCGAGCTGACCGCGGTTCGTGTCGTCGATGCGGATGGACACGGTGGAGAACGTCCGGTTCGGGAACGTGACCGTCTGTCCGGTCGGCTTGAGCGAGCTCGGGTCGAGGCCGATCTCGACGTCGGACCCGACCGTCTTGCCAGCGCCGTCCTCGAAGTGCAGGGTCGCGCCCGTGATGAAGCGGTCACGGGGTCCGGTCTGCACCTGGGTCAGCTGGATGCGGTCGGTCGTGACCGGCTTGAGCGTCTCGATCTGCAGGCGCTCGCCCCGGACATCGGCGAACGCACCGACGCGCCACGAGGTGTCGAGGTTGCCGTCGTCGGCGTTGGCCGGACGGTCCTCCGGCGTGTACGAGACCGGGTTGCCGTAGTGCGTGGCGGCGATGCTCTTGACCCCGCGCTGCTGCACCACGGTCTCGGCGTCGGTCGACTGCCCGGGGAAGACCTCGAGCCGCGCGTCCGACGGGTCGTAGGCCAGGACGGGCTGATCGGCCAGCTCGGTGAAGCCGGTGTTGTCGCGGACGGTGCTCCAGCGCCGGGCCCGCTTGCGATTGGAGTCGGTGACGATCAGGGTCGAGCTCGGGACCACGGCCTTGCGCAGCTGCGCCGGCTGCGTGAACTGCGCGGCGTAGAGGAGCAGCTGGGAGCCGTCGATCGCGCCCGCGGCGGCGGCCTCGACCACTCCCTCGCCGTCGGCCGACATCACGATCGGCGCGACGGCCGTGCTGGTCCGCACGATCGGCGTCGTCTTCGTGACGCCGAACGCCTGGACCGGAGGTGGATCCTTGAGCGTGGGGGGCTCCGCCAGTGCCAGCTCGTCGATCAGCGGGAAGAACAGGCGCCCCGGCAGCTTCGACCCGAAGTCCACGGGATCCTCGAGGCCGGCCGGGGTGGGGGTGAACTCCTGTCCCACCACGCGCGGCCGGGCGAGCTTGTACCGGTCGACCTGGAGGTCGTTGCGCAACACGACGTCCCCGACGCTCATGAGGCGGCTCACGGGAGCGACGGCGTTGACGTCGAGCACCCCTTCCTGCAGTCGACGGTCGAGCGCGATCAGCAGGTCGGAGGACGCGGGTGAGCCGTAGGGGATCAGCTCGCGCGCCACGTACGGCCGGTTGGTGAGCCCGGGCGTGATCGGGTCGACCGTGTTCCCCCACCGGTAGGACGAGAAGTCGGCGCCGGGCAGCTCGAGGATCCGCGTGTCGTGCGGCTGGCCGTTGAGGTACTTGATCGCGTCCTTCCAGTACTGCGGGATGGACTCGGGCCGCTCGAGGTTCGGGCCGTACCAGCTGCCGGTGAAGAGCGTGGGGAAGTTGATGATGACGAGGATCCCGACCAGCACCGCGGCCAGCACGCCGCGCGACCGGAGATTCGGGACGCTGCGGACCTTGCGGGTGTCCCACCGCGCCGCGAGGGCGTTGACCCCGACCCCGAGGAGGACGGCGGTGGCCAGCACGACCAGCGGAACCGCGCGCGCGGTGCTGCGCAGGGCGAGCCCGGCCGACGATCCCTTGGCGAAGCTCTTGAACAGTGACCCGATCGGGCTGGGGTCGTCGTACGGGTACGCCCCGACCGCGATCGTCGTGCCGGTGAGGAGCATCAGGACGAAGAACGCCCGGTAGCGCCAGCGGATGCAACCCGCCGACAGCAGCGCGAGCGCGACGAGCACGTAGCCGACGAGAATCAACCAGAGGTGTTGGGAGTAGTCGGAGCCGGCCTGGATCCACGGCCCGAGCTTGTCGGCGCCGTAGAAGAACCAGTAGCCGAGCCCGCGCAGGGTCTCCGGCGCGAGCGAGGTCTTGGCCACCGTCTCGACGGTCTCGGTGAACCGCAACACGTCGAGGCCGTAGGCAGCCTGCGTTCGCAGGCCGCTGATCCACCAGAGCGACGTGATGATCGTGAGCAGACCGATGCGGGCCGTCACCGCGAGGGCGCGCCGGAAGGTGACCTCGCGCGTCACCCACACCGAGCACAGGATCCAGAGGACGGGTCCGACCCCGGCGAAGATCAGTGACGTGGCGTTGACGCCACCGATGATGGTGACGGTGATCGCGAACCACGCGGGATAGCGCCACCCCCGTTCGCGGAGCGCCCGCACGACGATGGCGATCATCCACGGCAGCGCGGCCCAGGGCAGGAGGATCGCGGAGATGCGGGCCGCGTAGTCGAGCGAGTACGGGCTCAACATGAACGCGAGCGCGGCGACCGGGACGCCGGGGCCCTTCACTCCGAGCGTGCGGAGGAGGTACAGCACCCCGAGCCCGGCGGCGAACAGGATCGATCCGAGCCAGATTCGCTGCGCGAGCCAGACCGGTACGTCGAGGGCGCGGAAGAGCACGTAGTACGGCGCCATCGGGAACACGTAACCGATGTTCTGGTGCGTGACGGTTCCGAGCCCGATGTTGGGGTCCCACATCGAGACCGCGCGGCCGAGCATGCGCAGCGGGTCGAGGTAGAGGTACTGCTTCGTGTCGGCGGCGACCTTGCCCGGATCGGTGAGCGCCAGCGGGATGTAGGCGAGCGCGGCCATCAACGCGTAGCCGAGGACGCGCATCCGGGTGGTCGCGTCTCCGGGCTCGCGCGGCAACGGCCGGCCGATGCTCGGCTCGTCGGCCGGCACCACGCGTTCGCGTGCCTTGCGTCGCGCCCCGCGCGTCTCCTGCGGGGTGGTCACGGCCTCGGGCCCCGCCGCCGGGCGTCGGCCGCGAGCACGGCGAGGGTGCCGTAGGCCGTGGCCTCCCACGTGTAGCGCCGCGCGTTGGCCTGCGCCCCCGCGGAGAGCCGGGCCCGCAGGTCGGGGTCGGCGATGAGCGAGCCGATGGCGTCGGCGAGATCGGCGGGGGCGTCGACGAGGAGTCCGCTCTCGCCCTCCGCGACCGCGTCGACGTGACCGGGGATCCGGGTCACGACGGCCGGCGTGCCGCACGCCGCGGCCTCGGTGATCGTCATCCCCCAGCCCTCACGGGCGCTGGCGCTGGTGAGCACCCAGGCCCGCTGGTACAGCGCGACGAGGTCGGGCTCGGGCAGCCGGCCCGGGAGCGCGAGCCAGTCCTCGGCCCCCGCCTTGTTCCGCAGCTCGTGGAGCGCGTCGTTCTCGTAGCCCTCGCCGACGATGACGGCCTCGAGCGCGGGCACGCGCGACTTGAGATCGACGAGCGCGTCGATCAGGAGGTCGAAGCGCTTGACCGGAACCAGGCGTCCGACCGCGACCACGACCGGCGTCGGCGACTTCGCGCCGCCGGGCCGGAAGACCGGGTCGATACCCGGCGGCACCACCGCGACCCGGTCGGCCGCGAAGCCGAGCTCATCGACGAGCTCGGCCTTGCTCGACTCCGAGAGGGTGATCATCGGAGTCTGCCGGTAGAACTTGGGGGCGATCCGCCGCTCCAGGGTGTCGCCGGCCATCGCGAGACGGGGTGGGAGCGCCATCTGCCACATCTGCTTGTGCACGTGGTGCAGGAAGACGCACCGGGGCCCCCGGACCCACAGCGGCGAGAAGAACGGCATGCCGTTCCAGATCTCGACGAGCCCGTCCCGCTTCCCGTGCCAGCCCATCGTCTCCGAGAACGCGGCCCGCGGGAAGACCATGTAGCGGCCCGCCTTGCGGATGACGCGGTAACCGTCGCGCCATCCGACCTGCGGCATGCCGGCGGAGAACGACGTCCGCATCGTGACCTCGATGCCGGCCTCCGCCCAGAGTCGGGCGATGTTCGACGCGTGCAGCTCGGAGCCGCCGGCCTCGGGGTCGGCGAGGTCGCGCCAGGCGAGGATGTTGACCCGGTGCAGCGCGGCGCCGGCCGCGAGATCCCGGAGATCACCGACCCCCGGCGCCGCCGGAGCCGCGGCCATCGGTGGCGCCGGGTCGTTCTCGGTCAGGGCCGGGTTCCCTGGCTCAATGATCCGCCGGTGTGTAGTCGTCCGGGAGCATGGGTGCGGCCCGACCGGTGCCGCGTCCCTCTTCGCTCCCCGAGCCCTCTTCGTGGTACTCGTCCTCGACGTTGACCTCCCACACATCGTTGTGGGCGCCGAAGATGTTCTCGACCGACAGCATCGCGGTCAGCATCGAGTGGTCCTGGTTGTTGTACTTGTGCATCCCGTTCCGACCGGTGGGGAACACGTTGGGCGCATGCTCCTTGATCCAGCCGCGCAGCACGTCGACGTTGGCCTGGTACTTGCTGTCGTAGACCGGGTACGCCTTCGGCACCCGCACGACGTAGCCGGCCTCGATCTGGTCCGGGCGGGCGAGACCGAGGTACTCGAGCTCCTTCTTGCCCTGCTCCACGAGATCGTGGTCCGACTTGCTCCACATGTCGTCGCCCTCGTTCACGAAGAACTCGAGACCGAGGCAGGTGCGGCCGTCCTTGACCATGTAGGGCGACCAGACGCCGAAGTTCTGGATCCGGCCGACGCGGACCTGCGGATCGTGGATGTAGATCCAGTTGTCGGGGAAGCCGACCGACTCGGGGACCACGAGCGCGACGGTCATGAAGTCGCGGTACTTGAGGGCCCGGGCGGCCGCGGTGACCTCGGCCGGAACCGGCGGGTCCATCGCCTCGAGGAGGTGGCTCATCGGCATCGACGAGATCACATGGGTGCACGGGTAGGTGGTGGGGGTGCCATCGGTCACCGCGGTCACCTCGGTGGCCGCGCCGTTCTCGTGGCGGATCTTGGTGACCTTCGACCGGAAGTGGACCTTGCTCCCCTTCTCGGTGACGAGCTCGGTCGCCCGCTCCCACATCATCCCCGGGCCGTACTTCGGGTAGTTGAACTCCTCGATCAGGCTGGTGACCTGCTTGCTCTTGTCCTTGGACCGCAGGGACTTCGGCTTGATCGCCTCCCAGCCGGCCTTGAACAGCGACATGTTCTTGATGCGCTGCGCACCCCAGTCGGCACCGAGCTGGGACGGCGGAACCCCCCAGACCTTCTCCGTGTACGTCTTGAAGAACGTGCCGTACAGACGCCAGCCGAAGCGCGACGCCACCCAGCCCTCGAGCGTGTCCTGATTCTTCGGCGGCTTGATCCGCACCCACGCGTACGATCCCACGCACCGCACCGATTCGACCGGGCCGAGGTTGCGGAGAGCGTTCATCGGGACGAGCGGGTAGTTGTAGTACTTGCCCTTGTAGAAGATCCGGCTCAGGCGCGGGCGCCGGAGAAAATCGTCCTCGCCGAGGATCTCGAACCAGAGGTCGTCGACCGGCTTCACCTTGGTGAAGAAGCGGTGACCGCCGATATCGAAGCGCCAGCCGTCGCGCTCGACCGTGCGGCTGATCCCGCCGACGACCTCGTCCGACTCCAGGATCGTCGACGCGACATCGTGCTTGGTCAGCATGTACGCGGCCGTCAACCCGGCCGGGCCGGCGCCGATGACCACGACCTCGGGGCCGGCCGCGGACGCGTCAGAGGCCGGAGAACCGGTTCCGACGTCGAGATCCGAGTGGGCGTTCTGATCCGATTCGACCATGGTGGACTGAAACCTTTCGCCAGGAAGCGCGGCGCAGAACAGGTGGAACCGCCCCGCGATCCCGCCCGCCAGAGCAGCCGAGAGTGTAGGACAGAAAATCAATTCCCTCGCGCGCGCGGTGGTCGGGTCCCGTCGGAACGAGGCCGTCGGACCGGCCCGGTCCGCGGTGCGGGGCTAGGGGATCGTGATCTGGAGGAAGGCGAGGGTGGAATAGGCCACCAGACCGGCGGCGCCGAGGGCGACGGCCAGCCGCTCGTAGGTCGGTCGGGCGGTGACAAGGGCGAGCGCGATGACCAGGGGAAACGCCCCCAGGGCGTAACGCTCGAAGGAATCGAGGTTGTGGGCGGTGAGCCCCAGCAGCACGGTGACGCCCGCGAAGGCCGAATAGGACGCCGGGAGCCGGCGGACCGCGACGACGACGAGGGCGAGGAACGCCACGGCCCAGACGACGTGGAGCCCGGAGCCGAAGCGCTGGCCCCCGAAGAGGTCGCCGGCCGCGTCCCACATCCGGCTGACCGGGTCCTGGAAGCCGCCCCGCAGGTTCTTGGCGTTCTGGAGGTCGAGCGGACGCAAGAAGTCGCCCGTGGTGCCCGCCGACCAGGCCAGGAACGACGCCAGGCCGGCCACCGGCGCAACGACGCTCACCACCATCGACAGCCGTTCGCGACCCGGGCTCACGCGCCAGGTCCTCGCGGCCTCGATGGCCGCCGGAATGCAGAGCAGCACGCCGGTGGGCCGGGTGAGGCCCCCGAGGTAGCCCACCACGGCGCCCGGTAACCACCGGCGACCGCGGTAGGCCAGGAACGCCGCCGCGGTGAGCAGGAACAGCAGTGCCTCCGCGTACCCGACGACCAGCACCATGGCGCTCGGCAGCAC
>JADGOM010000147.1 GCA_017882925.1 Acidimicrobiia bacterium
CGAGGTCGGGCTCGAGCAGCGCGCGGCCGGTGCGGTCGACGTCGAGGCGAACCGGGCGTTCGCCGCCGAGCGCAGCCGGGTGGCGCGCAGCCGGGGGTTCTTCGGCAAGGGCGCGCTCGCCGGGGTCGGCTTCGGAGCGGCGCTGCTCGCGCTGATGGAGTCGCCGGCGTTCGCCGACCAGGCCGCCGACGTCCAGATCCTCCAGACCGCGGCGGCGATCGAGAACCTCGCGGTCGCCGTCTACACGACCGCGCTCACGCTGCCGTTCATCGGTGGCGACACCGCCAACGTCACCGTGAAGAACTTCGCCACCACGACGGCCCGTCAGCACGGCGAGCACGCCGACGCGTTCAACGCGCTGGTGACCACGCTCGGCGGGAAGGCCCAGACCGCCACCGACCCGGTGCTCCAGTCGCAGGTCAACCAGGCGAAGGGCGGGCTCACGAGCCCGGTCGCGGTCACCAACCTGGCCATCACGATCGAGCAGGCGGCGGAGGCGACCTACGTCGCCAACATCAGCGCCCTGTCCGACGACAACGCCCGCGTGGTCACCGCGAGCATCATGGGCGTCGAGGCCCAGCACGCGGCCACGCTCCTCGCCGTGCGCGAGCTGCTCAACGCGAACCTCGCCGACCAGGTCGCCCTGCCGCCCCCGGATCTCGCGGCCCTCCCCGCCGCGTTCGGCAGCGTCGGCTTCCCCGACGCGTTCGCCCCCACCAAGAACGCCCGGCCCAGCACCGAAGGAGTGGTCAAGTGAGGTTCGGCCGCCGCAAGGACGTCATGCAGATCAGCGAGGCCGAGCTCACCGCGATGACGGCGCAGCTCGACGAGATGCACCGGGCCGCGCTGCCGGAGATGCACGCCGCGGTGTCGGCGTGGTCGGAGAAGCTGCGTGCCGGCCTGCGCCAGGCCGGCACGCACCAGCCGAGTCGTCGCGGGTTCCTGCTCGGATCCGGGGTCGCGCTCGGGGGCGTGGCGCTCGCCGCGTGTGGCGGCACCGACTCGGGCAAGAAGCCCACGACCACGACCGTCGCCGGGAAGCCGCCGTCGAAGAGCGCACCCACGGACGTGCAGGTCGCGATGCTCGCGACCGCGCTCGAGAACACCGCGGTCCTCACGTATGCGACCGCGGCGAAGTCCGCCAAGACGGGCGCGCTCGGCGCGGTCCCGCCGGCCGTCTCCACGTTCGTGACCACCGTGATGCAGCAGCACCAGGACCACGCCGACGCGTGGAACGCGGCGCTCCCGTCGGGCAACCAGGTGGGCAAGCAGATCGACACCACGCTGATGGACAACATCGTGGGCCCGGCGCTCGCCAACCTGAAGGACATCGCGGGTGTCGCGTCGTTGGCGCTCGTGCTCGAGAACGCCGCCGCGGCCACCTACCAGGCGAGCCTGCAGGAGATCAAGGACACGACGCAGCTCGCGCTGCCGGCATCGATCCAGCCGGTGGAGATGCAGCACGCGTCGATCCTGATGTTCATGCTCGGGCAGTACCCGGTCCCTGCTTCGTTCAGCACCACCGACGCCGCCCGCCCCGTCACCGACCACATCGGCAACGCCTGAGGCGTCAGTCCTCAGAAGGTGATCACGCTTCTTGCGACTTCGCCGGCCTTCATGGCGGTGAACGCGTCGTTCACGCCGGTGATCGGCAGGCGGGCCGACACCATCGAGTCGAGGTCGAGCACGCCGCGCAGGTACATGTCGGCGTAGCGGGGGATGTCGACGCGGAAGCTGCCGCCGCCCATCGCGGTGCTGGTGAAGATCTTGAGGGACGAGATGTCGCGGCCGGTCAGGGTGACGGTGTCGTCCGACGCGAGGAGGCCGATCACACACGCGAAGCCGCCCCGCTTGGCCATGCTGAAGCATTGGCGCACGGTGACGGGGTTGCCGATGGCCTCGAACGCGTAGTCGACCCCGCCGCCGGTGAGCTCCTGCACCTGCTCCACGGGGTCGCCGTCGGTCGCGTCGACGGCGTCGGTCGCCCCGAGCCGCCCGGCCAGGGTGAGCTTGTCGGCGACCCGGTCGACCGCGATCACGCGGGCCGCCCCCGCGATCCGGGCGCCCTGGATGGCCGCCAGGCCCACGCCGCCGGCGCCGACCACCGCGACGGTGGTGCCGGGCTCGACCCGAGCGGTGCGGAAGACCGCGCCGAGCCCGGTCATGACCCCGCAGCCGAGCAACGCGGCGCGGTCGAGTGGGATGTCGGGCGTGACCTTCACGACCGCGTGCTCGGACACGAGCATCTCTTCGGCGAACCCGCCGACGCCGTAGAACTGGTGCACGACCGCGCCGTCGTCACGCGTGAGGCGCGACGGCACGCCCTTCCCCCGGCCCGACGGGTCCTTGAAGCAGCGGTACGGGTGCCCGGTGAGGCACATCTCGCAGTGCCCGCAGAAGACCGAGAGGCAGCTGACGACCGGGTCGCCGGGGGCGAAGTCGGTGACCTCGGAGCCCACCGCCTCCACGATCCCCGCGCTCTCGTGGCCCATCACCACGGGGACCGCGTGCTGGAGGCTGCCATCGAGGTGGTGCAGGTCGGAGTGGCAGACGCCGGCGGCGACGGTGCGGATGAGCACCTCGCGGGGCCGGGGCGCGTCCACCCGGAGGTCTTCGATCGTCAGCTCACCCGGAATCTCCCGCAACACCGCCGCGCGCACAAAGTCCCCCTTCGCTTGTCCGCAGACTAGGACGCGCCGCGATCGCGGGCCGCATCCCGGCCGCGCGGGTCGCGCGCGTGTTGCCCCGACCTGCGTCCTGGAGTGCGAAACGACGGGTCGAACGCGTCGATGCGCGGTCACGGAGCCCGAAAACCGGGGGCAATCAGGCTCCGCGGCGAAGAAAAGTCCCTGGATTCCATGTATTCCGCGAGCCGAGGTGTAAGGCTCGCGCCGTTACCCGACAGTTCGTCAGCCATGGAGGATCCGTGAACCGTAGAGAACTCGTGGCGGAGATCGCAGAGCGCTTGGAAACCGACAAGCGTTTGGCAGAGGCCTTCGTCCAGCACCTCGTCGACATCATCACCGAGAAGGTGTCGAAAGGTGAGCCGGTATCGATTCCCGGTTTCGCCAAGTTCGCCCGCCGCGACTCGAAGGCCCGCATGGGTCGCAACCCGGCCACGGGTGAGGCGATTCGCATCAAGGCCTCCAAGAAGGTCCGCATCACGCCGCTGAAGGCGTTCAAGGACGCGGCGCTCTCCGGTCGCGTGGTCCGCAAGGCCACGCCGGTGAAGAAGGCGCCCGCGCGTGCGACCGCGGCCCGCAAGGCGGCCGTCGCCAAGAAGGCCCCGGCCCGCAAGGCGCCGGTGGCCAAGAAGGCCCCGGCCCGCAAGGCGCCGGTGCGGAAGGCTCCGGCCCGCAAGACGGCCGTCGCGAAGAAGGCCCCGGCGCGCAAGGCCCCGGTCCGGAAGGCTCCGGCCAAGAAGGCCGTCGTCCGCAAGGCGCCGGTGAAGCGCACGGTGGCGAAGAAGGCTCCGGCCAAGCGCACCACCCGCTGATCCGCAGTTCCGTTCGCGTGCGGAGCCCCCTCGAAGGAGGGGGCTCCGTCGCGTCCGGAGCGGCGCGGGAGGAAACGGCGGCGCGGGTCCGGCCCGCCTCCCCCTACGATGCGCCCTCGTGGAACCGTTACGACTCCGACTCGATGACGAGCAGCGCAAGCTGCTCACCGACACGATGCTCCGCGTCAACCGCGCCGCCGACGCCGCCGCGGTCGCGGCGTTCGCGGCCGGCGTGCGTGCGGGCACCCCGAAGCTGAAGGACGCCCTGCGGCCGTTCGTGGCCGCGGAGGTCAAGCGGTTCGGGCTCGCCTCGCCGTATCCCACGGTGGTGACCACGCAGCTCGTGGCGGCGATGGCGGCCAACCCGTCGAAGCCTCCCCGCTTCCGCGAGTACCAGGCCATCGAGCTGGAGCCGAGCTACCACAAGTGGTCTGATCCGGAGCGGGTCTCGCTGCCCACCTACAAGGGCAAGCGGCAGTTCACCGTGGCGCTCGACCACCGCACCGGGGCCATCCCGCTGCACCCGCCGTTCGCCGGGAAGCTGATCGCGATCGTGCGCCGCGGCACCGACATCGACCTCGACGACCTGAGCTGATCCGGCCGCGCGTCCGCGGAGCCCGCGTCGGGCTTCCCGGCCGGCTGTGGCCGCGGTCCCGGTGGCGTTTGGACCCCCCGCGACGGTGGTACCGTCCTATTACCGTTCGGTAACATCGCCGTCGCAACTGCGCCCCTCCGGAAGGACACTCCGATGGCCGATTTCTCGCTCGACCTCAACGAGGACCAGCTCCAGGTCCAGAAGTGGGTCCATGACTTCGCCGAGGATGTCGTCCGGCCGGTCGCGCACGAGTGGGACGAGAAGGAGGCCACCCCGTGGCCGATCATCGAGGAGGCCGCCAAGATCGGGCTGTACTCGTGGGAGTTCTTCGCGCAGGCGTTCGCCGACCCCACCGGCCTCACCATGCCGCTGGTCAGCGAGGAGCTGTTCTGGGGTGACGCGGGCATCGGCCTCGCGATCTTCGGGAGCACCCTCGGCGTCTCGGGCATCCTCGGCAACGGCACCCCCGAGCAGATCGCCGAGTGGGTCCCGCAGTGCTTCGGCACCGCTGACGACGTCCACGTCTCCGCGTTCGCGGTCTCCGAGCCCGACGCCGGCTCGGACGTGTCGAACCTGCGCACGCGCGCGGTGTACGACGAGGCGAAGGACGAGTGGGTGATCAACGGCAC
>JADGOM010000148.1 GCA_017882925.1 Acidimicrobiia bacterium
GAGGCTTCGTCGGGACGCATCACGGCTTCGGCGCCGTCGCTCATGGCATTCCTCGGGTCGGTGGGCCCGACGCGGCGTGCACGGGCTCGAGGGTGACGTTCTGCGCGTCGCGTGCGGCGAACACGTGCGGGATGTCGAGTCGACCCGCACGGTCGACGGCCGCTTCGAGGAGCAGGTCGAGGACGTCGTCGGAGTGGCCGGGGTCGTGGTGGAACAGCGCGAGCGAGCGGGCACCCGACTCCTGCGCCACCCGCAACGCGTAGTCGACCGTGCTGTGGCCCCAGCCCGACCGCTGCTCGTACTCATCGGGTGTGTACTGCGCGTCGTGGATGAGCACGTCGACGCCGTCGCACAGCTCGAGCACGCCGGCCGCGATCGCGCCGTCGGCTCCCGCACCGTGACCGCAGCCGGGCCCGTGGTCGGGCAGGTACGCGATGCGCCGGCCCGCGAGGTCGATGCGGAACCCGAGCGTGGGGCCGGTGTGGGGCACCCAGCGCGAGGTGACCCGCGCGTCGCCCGCGTCGAAGGTGTCGTCGCCGACGTCGGTGAAGCGGAGGTCGGCGGCCAGGTCGTCGGGCCGGATCGGGAAGTAGGGCGGGCGCATCAGCCCGGCGACGACCTCGGCCAGCGAGCCGTCGGCGTGGCGGGGCCCGAAGACCTCGACCTCCGAATCGGAGCGGAACAGCGGGGCGAAGAACGGCAACCCCTGGACGTGGTCCCAGTGGAGGTGGCTCAAGAGGACCGACGCGCGGAACGGCGGCTCGTGTGGTGCCGCGTCCGCGCGGGCGGCCTCGACCACGCGGCCGTAGGTGCGCAGGCCCGTCCCGAGGTCGAGGATGACCGGCGGATGACCGGGCGCCTCGAGCACCACGCACGACGTGTTGCCGCCGAAGCGCGCGAACTCGGGACCGTCGCAGGGCGTGCTCCCCCGGACGCCGTAGAAGGTCAGTCCCACCCCACTGCTTCCCCCGAGCACCTCCGGACTGTAGTCACGGCGCAGAACCCGCCACCATCGGCGAATCCGGGGCCTGGTGTGGCAACGTGTCCGCACCGATCGTTCCGTGGGAGTTGCCAATGGCTTCCGAAGCCCCCAATGCCGCCACCGGCCCGCCTCCCGCCCCCTCACCCGTGACCGCGATCACCGGCACCGAGGTCATCCGGTGCATCGGCCTCACCAAGCAGTTCCCGGGTCGCGGGGGCGCGCCGTCGGTGAAGGCCGTCGACAACCTCGACCTCGCGGTGCGCAAGGGCGAGATCTTCGGTCTCCTCGGACCCAACGGCGCGGGCAAGACCACCACCGTCGGCATGCTCACGACGCGGGTCATCCCCACCAGCGGCCAGGCGATCGTCGGCGACATCGACGTGGTGGCCGAGCCCGCGCTCGCGAAGCAGCTCATCGGCGTGGTACCCCAGGTGAACACGCTCGACCGCAGCCTCACGGTGTTCGAGAACCTCTACTTCCACGGCCGCTACTTCGGCATGGGCGCCAAGGCCTCCCGCGCCGCGGCCAACGAGCTGCTCGAGCGGTTCAAGCTGCGCGACCGGGCCAAGGCCGACACGCTCACGCTGTCGGGCGGCATGGCGCAGCGCGTGATGGTGGCCCGGGCGATCCTGCACAAGCCCGCGATCCTGTTCCTCGACGAGCCCACCGCCGGCCTCGACCCACAGAGCCGCATCGCGCTCTGGGAGGTGGTGCAGGACCTGCACGCGCAGGGCCAGACGATCCTCCTCACCACGCACTACATGGAGGAGGCCGACCAGCTCTGCGACCGGGTCGCGATCATGGACCACGGCAAGATCCTCGCCCTCGACACCGCCGACGGCCTCAAGGGGTCGATCGGCGCCGACACCGAGATCGCGCTGCAGGCCGACGGCGACCTCGACGCGCTCGCCAAGCTGCTCGAGGCCGGCGACACCGTCACCCGGACCCAGGTCACCGGCAACGTGCTCCGCGCCTACCTCCGCGGCAGCGCGCACGGCGCGTTGCCCCGCCTGATCGCGAGCGCCGACGACGCCGGCTTCTCGATCACCGACGTCAGCGTCACCGAGCCGACGCTCGAGACCGTGTTCATCAGCTTGACCGGCAAGGAGCTCCGCGAATGACCACCGCCGCGATCGACCCCAGCCTGTCGGGCACCACCACACCCAGCGCGTCGGTGCAGTGGTCGGCGTTCGGAGCCCTGCTCCTGCGCGACGCCCTCGTGGTCTGGAAGACCCGGTGGGCGTTCCTGCTCCGCACGATCATGCAACCGCTGCTGTTCGTGTTCGTCTTCGGCTACGTGTTCCCGAAGATCGGTCAGGGCATCGGCGGCTCCGCCGGCCAGGCGCAGTTCAGCACCCTCCTCGGTCCGGGCCTGATCGCGGTGGCGATCATCTTCCAGGGCATCCAGTCGGTCGCACTGCCGATGGTCCAGGAGTTCGGGTACACCCGCGAGATCGAGGACCGGGTCATGGCGCCGGTGCCGGTGTGGGCCGTCGGGGCGGAGAAGATCGCATCGGGCGCACTCCAGTCGCTGTTCGCCGCGTTCGTCGTGCTCCCGTTCGTGTACCTCGTCCCGTCGACGCCGGTGCACTTCTCGTTCAACTGGCCGGTGCTCATCACCATCGTTCCGCTCTCCTGCCTGCTGGCCGGGGCGCTCGGGCTCACGGTGGGCACGCGCGTCGAGCCGCGCCAGGTACCGCTGATCTTCAGCGTGCTCGTGCTCCCGATGACGATGCTCGGCGCGGCCTACTACCCGTGGACCAGCCTCGGTGCGATCCCGTGGTTGAAGGCGGCCGTGCTGATCAACCCGCTCGTCTACATGTGCGAGGGCATGCGCATGGGCATGACCAACATCCCGCACATGAACGCTTTCGCGATCTACGGGGCGATCATCGGATTCACGGTCGCCCTCACCTGGATCGGGATCGGCGGCTTCCGCAATCGCGTGCTCACCTGAGCCTGCGAGCATGGGGCCGCGGGCCGGCGCCCGCGTCACCAGGGCCGGACAACGGGGGACGACGGGAATGAGCGGACCAAAGCGGATCACCGCCAACGGGATCGACTTCGCCTACATGGATGCGGGCTCGATCGACCGGCCGCTCGCGCTCTGCCTCCATGGATTCCCCGACCACGCGCCCACGTGGCAGTACCTCCTGCCTGCGCTCGCGGACGCGGGGTTCCACGCGGTGGCGCCGTGGACCCGGGGCTACCCGCCCACCGGCCTCGCGCCCGATGGCAACTACCAGACCGCGTCGTTGGCACTCGACGCGATCGCGCTCGCCGATGCGCTCTCCCCGAAGCGCGACGACGCGGTCCTCATCGGCCACGACTGGGGGGCGCTCACCGCCTACTGCGCCGCGGCGCATCGACCCGACCGGTTCACGAGGCTCGTCACCATGGCCGTGCCGCCCTCGGGCGCGGTCGCGGGGTTGTTCGTCGACGACGCGGCGCAGCTGCAGCGCTCCTGGTACGTCTTCGTGTTCCAGACCGGGTTCGCCGAGACCGCGGTGCCGGCCCGCGACTTCGCGTTCATCGACCGGTTGTGGCGCGACTGGTCGCCCGGCTTCACGCCCGCGCCCCAGTTCATGCGGGCGCTGAAGGACACGTTCGCCGCGCCGGGTGGCGCCGAAGCCGCGATCGCCTACTACCGCTTCATGTTCGGCACCTCACCCGGCGACCCGGCCCTCGCCGACATCCAGGCCAAGACCTTCGACCCCGTGCCCGTCGACGCGCTCTACCTCCACGGCGCCGACGACGGCTGCATGGGCGCGGAGAACTGCGGGCTCGAGGCGGTGCGTCCGTGGTTCGCCGGCGCCCTCGACCACGAGATCGTCCCCGGCACCGGGCACTTCCTCCACCTCGAGCGCCCCGACGTCGTGAACCCGTTGGTCGTCGACTTCCTCACCCGCAAACCCGAGAAGCAAGGGCGTTCCTAGGACCCGACCATTGGGCCCTGTGGACGCCCTTGTGGGTTTGGGCTCAGGGCCGCTTGCGGGGGCGGCGGCGGGGGTCGTGCTCGGGACCGCCGGCGGGGTCGGCGTCGGTGGGCCCACCGGGGTTGGGGCCGTCGGAGCGGACCCGCTCGACGTCCTTGAGCGCGTCGCGCAGCGCGTCGATCCACTCGCCCTCGTGGTCGCGCACGAGGCGGACGCACCAGTTGAGCGCCTCGCTCCGGCTCCGGGCGACGCCCCCGACGACCAGGGTGTCGAGCACCTGGCGCTCGGGCATCCGCAGCCGGGTCATCACCGGCACGCTCTGGGTGGTGAACAGCACGGTGAGATCGCCGCAGGTCGCGCCCCACGAGACCTTCAGGCCGGTGCGGTGCTCGGCCCGGTCGGCGATGGCCATCCGCTGATCGCGGGTGTCCTCCCGGAACCGCTGGATGCGCGACCGGCACGCCGCGGCCCTGGCGACCTCGTCGGCGTCGTCGCCGAGCCCCGGCTCGGGCAGGGTGCCGACCACGAGGACCTCCTCCCGGTCGACCTGGATCGACGGCTCGGCGCGGAACCACCCGTCCGGGATCTGGCCCGCGAACCAGCCGCGCAGCCGGGCCGACGGGGTGGACGGTGCGGATCCGGTGCTGTCGTCGCCGGCCATCGGCGCCTGCCTCTCGTCGTGTGCATTACATGATTACACACTGACGTTCGAAGTGGAACCCCCCTCCACCGGGATTCGCCTCAGCCTTCGGGCGGGTCGAGCGCGGCGCGCACCCGGGCCGCGATCGCTTCGGCCTCGGCGTCGTCGGCGTACTTCGTGCGGGGCCAGAAGAACCCACGGAGGCCGTCCTTGCGCCGCCGGGGCACGACGTGGACATGGAGGTGCGGGACGCTCTGGCTGACGACGTTGTTCAGGGCCACGAAGCTGCCGTCGGCGTCGAGCCCGCGCACGACCGCGGCCGCGACCCGGCGGACGGTCGCGAACACCGGCTCGACCCGGTCGGGCGCGAGGTCGGGGAGCGTGACCACGTGCTCGCGCGGCACCACCAGCGTGTGCCCGGGGAACAGCGGCCGGGCGTCGAGGAACGCGAGGACGTCGCCGTCGCCGATGACGAACTGCGCCGGCACCTCGCCCGCGATGATCCGGCAGAAGATGCAACCGGCGTCGGCCACTGCGGCGCTATTCGGGCGAGATGTAGGGGCGTTGCCGCGGCTTGGCGGACTCGCGCTTGGGCACCATCACCTTGCGCCTGAAGTAGCAGACCTCTTCGCCGCGCTGGTTGAACCCGAACGTCTCCACGCCCACGACCCCGCGGTCGGGCTTGCTCGACGACTCCTTGCGGTCGAGCACCCGCGTCTCCGCGTAGATCGTGTCGCCGTGGAACGTCGGGCGCTTGTGCTGGAGCGTCTCGACCTCGAGGTTGGCGATGGCCAACCCGCTCACGTCGGGCACGCTCATCCCGAGGACGAGCGAGTACACGAGGTTGCCGACCACGACGTTGCGACCGAACTGGGTCTGCGTCTCGGCGTACCAGGCGTCGGTGTGGAGCGGGTGGTGGTTCATCGTGATCATGCAGAACAGGTGGTCGTCGGCCTCGGTGATGGTCTTGCCCGGCCAGTGCTTGTAGACGTCGCCGACCTCGAAGTCCTCGAAGTACCGCCCGAATGGCCGCTCGTACACCGTCATGGCCGTGAGCCTAGGTCGACGCGCCGCCGGGGTCGGCGTCGAGGCGGGAGCTCAGACAGCCGGTTGCGGTCTCGACCCCGCCTCCTCGTCGGCGGGCCCGGAGCGGCTCGGGGAATCCGTTGGCCCACCGGTAGGTTGGGGGCCCTGATGCACTCGATGATGATGACCTACCGCAACGATCCCGAAGCTGTGAAGGGCAAGAAGCTGAACCGCCAGTTCCTCCGGCGGGTGCTCCAGTTCGCGCGGCCGTACCGGCTCGAGATCGGCCTCTTCGTCGTGGTGGTGATCCTCGCGGCGGTGGTCGGCGCCCTCCCGCCCCTGCTCTTCAAGCGTCTGCTCGACCACGGGCTCCCGCAGGGCAACCAGCCCGGCAACATGGGCGTGGTCACGTGGCTGGCGATCGCGGGCGTGTTCATCGCGATCGCCATCGCGTTCCTCGGACTGGCCCAGCGCTACTACTCCGCGAAGGTGGGCGAGGGCCTCATCTACGACCTCCGCGTCGGCCTGTTCGACCACGTGCAGCGGCTGCCCCTCTCGTTCTTCACCCGCACGCAGACCGGCGCGCTGATGTCGCGGATGAACAACGACGTCATCGGCGCGCAGACGGCGGTCACCAGCACCCTCGGCACCGTGCTGTCCAACATCATCACGCTCGCGGTCACCCTCGGCGTGATGCTGGCGCTCGAGTGGCGGCTCACGATCCTCACGCTCATCGTCCTGCCGGCGTTCATCATCCCGGCCAAGCGGGTGGGCCGCCGGCTCCAGAAGATCACCCGGGAGTCGATGGGCCTCAACGCGTCGATGAACACCACGATCAACGAGCGCTTCAACGTGTCGGGCGCGCTGGTCGTCAAGCTCTTCGGCCGCTACAAGGACGAGCGCGACACGTTCGCCGGCCGCGCCGCCCGGGTGCGCGACATCGGCGTCACCTCGGCGATGTACTCGCGGGTCCTGTTCGTGGCCCTCGGCGTGGTCGCCGCGGTGGGCACCGCGGTCGTCTACTACGTCGGCGGGAAGCTCGCGATCGAAGGTGCGATCTCGGCGGGCACCGTGGGCGCGTTCGTGCTCTACGTCGCGCAGATCTACCCGCCGCTCACGCAGCTCACGAGCTCGCGCGTCGACGTCCTCACCGCGTTGGTCAGCTTCGAGCGGGTGTTCGAGGTCCTCGACTTCCCGTCCAACATCTCCGAGTCGCCGAACGCGGTGGCCCTCACCGCCTCCACGGGCGCGATCGACTTCGACCACGTGTGGTTCCGGCACCCGTCGCCCAGCGACTCGTCACTCGCGTCGCTCGAAGACAGCTCGACGCTGTCCGACGAGCCCAGCGCGTGGATCCTGCAGGACGTGAGCTTCCACGTGGACCCGGGCGAGGTCGTCGCGCTGGTCGGGCACTCGGGTGCCGGCAAGACGACCACCGCGATGCTCATCCCGCGCATCCACGACGCGATCGAAGGCAGCGTCCGGGTCGACGGCCACGACGTGAAGGACCTCACGGTCGCCTCGCTGCGCGATGCGATCGGCATGGTCAGCCAGGACCCGCACCTCTTCCACGACTCGATCGGCAACAACCTCCGATACGCCCGGCCGTCGGCCACGAACGACGAGGTCGTCGACGCGTGCAAGCGGGCCCGGATCCACGACCTCATCGAGAGCCTCCCCGACGGCTACGACACGCTCGTCGGCGACCGCGGCTACCGCCTCTCCGGCGGCGAGAAGCAGCGGGTCGCGATCGCGCGGGTGCTGCTGAAGGCCCCGGCGATCGTGATCCTCGACGAGGCGACCTCGCACCTCGACTCCGAGTCGGAGCAGGCGATCCAGCTCGCGCTGTCGGAGGCGCTCACCGGCCGGACGGCGGTGGTGATCGCGCACCGGCTGAGCACGATCGTCAACGCCGACCGCATCCTCGTCATCGAGGCCGGCCGGGTGGTCGAGACCGGGACGCACGACGAGCTGCTCGCGCAGGGCGGCCTGTACTCGGAGCTGTTCCACACCCAGCACGACCTCGGCGGATCCCCGCCCGCGCTCACGGCGCTGCCCGCCGCCGAAGGTGTGTGATCCGGGTCACCACGCAGTTGCACAGTCGGTGGCGCGCCCCGGATCGCGAAGGCGTCACGGGTAGCATGGGTCGCTCCACCAGGCATCTGCATGGCTGACACCGACGACTTGACTCCTCCCGGAGCGCGTCGCGCCGCGAGGCTGCGACGGCGCAAGCACTGGCGCCTCGGGGCGTCGGTGCTTGGAGGGATGGCCGCACTCGCGGTCGTGCTGGTGGTCACCGGCGCCATCCCGATGCCGGCCAACGCCGGGGCCGACCGCGCCGGCTCCGCGAAGCACCCGGCCACCACCACCGGGTCGCAGGCCGGGGCGACCGCCGTCGCGACCGCGAGCAGGCAGCGCGCGCTCGAGCCGAGCAAGCCGCTGCAGCTCTGGATCGGTGGCGACTCCCTGGCCGGCGCGCTCGGCATCAGCCTCGGCCAGATGACCGCCGACACCGGGGTCGTCTCCCCCACGTTCGACTCCCGGCCGTCGAGCGGGCTCCAGAACCCGGGCTTCTTCAACTGGCCGCAGCACGCTGCGCTGGAGATGGCCCGCCTGAACCCCGAGGCGGTGGTGTTCATCATCGGCGCGAACGACGGCTCGATCGTTACCGGCGAGCAGGACGACGCGACCCACGTGCCGCAGTGGAAGGTCGAGTACCGCGGCAAGGTCGACGCGATGATGGACATGCTCGTCGGGACCACCGGCCGCACCGTCTACTGGGTGGGCGCGCCGATCATGCGCGACACGAAGCTGTCGAAGCAGCTGATCGAGCTCAACCAGGTCTTCGTGGAGGAAGCGGCCAAGCGCAGCGCGCACGTCACCTACGTCGACTCGTACCGCCTGTTCTCCGATCCGCAGGGCAAGTACGCGTCGCTCCTGCTCGACCCCACCGGCGCGCTGGTCCGCATGCGCACCGACGACGGCATCCACTTCACGTCGCCCGCGGGCGGCGACCGGATCGCGACCGCGATCTTCAAGGAGATGGACGCCGACTGGCACATCTCCGACCAGGCCGTCGTCAACCAGCCGCAGACGGTGCACGAGACGAAGGGCAGCCGCAGCACGCCCCCGGGCGCGGCGTCGAGCTTCTATTCCGGCACCAGCGCGCGCACGACGGCACCTCGCTCGGCCACCACCGCGGTGCCGGCCACGCGCGACCCGGTCGCGACCACCGCCGCGCCGTCGACGA
>JADGOM010000149.1 GCA_017882925.1 Acidimicrobiia bacterium
CCTTCCGGCCGTAGACGCCACCGGCGTCGTTCGCCCGCTTGAACCGGGCCTGCGCGCCGATGAGGGACTCGCCGTAGTTGGGCTTGTAGCCCAGGCCCGAGACCTTGATCTCGGTAGCCGTGACCCCCGTCGTCGTGCCGGTCGCCCTGCGGGAAGCGGGGGCGCTGGTCGCAGCCTCCGACTTCGAGCTGCCCCACCCTGCCGTGAGCAGCGCGATGGCCGCGAGCGCGGCGATGACCTTGAGCTTCATGCTTCCCCCCGGAGAGCCCGCAACGTCGAGCGCATCCTGACGACGGCCCCGGGGCGTGTCAACGTGACGGTTCTTGTCAATCTGTACCGCCCGCGGACTAGGTTCGCACGATGGCGCTCTACGAATCGACGAGCTTCAGCCCCACGGAGGTCCAGATCCTCGACGTGACCTGCCGGGCCATCGCGCGGTACGGCGCGCGCAAGATCAATCTCACCGAGATCGCCGAGCTGGCGGGCGTGTCGCGCACGACGCTCTACCGGCACTTCGCGTCGAAGGAGGACCTTCTCCTGGCGGTGGCCGACTACGAGATGGAGTACTACGAGGCCGTCTTCATCACCGAGCTCGCCGGATTCCACGGTCTCGAACGACTCGAGCAGTCGCTGCAAATCCTGGCCGACTTCGATCGTCCCGCGCTGGCCGGCCTCGTGCCGCACGAACCCGCGTTCGTGCTCGACCAACTGCCGCACAGCCTCCGGACGATGGCCGCCACGCTGGTGCCGGTCTTGCTGGAGAACGCCGAGGATCTCGGCCTCGACGTCGACACGGTGCATGCCCTTGCCGATCTGACGGTGCGCACCGCGTTGAGCCATCTCCTGATCGAAGCCACCAAGGAGGGCCAGCTCCTGTGGGAGTTGCGGCACATCACAGGCGTGGACCGCCTCCCGGCCAGCTGAGGCCGGCCGGGAAGGAAGTTGACACTCGACTGGCAGAATGTTGGACTGCCGGCCGTGACCGACGAAGCCGTATCCGAGACCGCGCTCCTCCCCCTGGCCGGCCTGCGGGTCGTGACCACCGCCAACGCACTGCCGACGGCGGTGGTCGGGCAGATCCTCGCCGACTACGGCGCCGAGGTCTGGCTGTTGGAGCCGCCCACCGGCTCCATCCTGCGGACGCAGGCGGCCTGGAAGTTCTGGGGCCGGGGCCAGCACAGCCTCTGCGTCGACCTCACCACCGAGGCCGGGCAGGAGGAGGCCCGGGCCCTGATCGCCCGCAGCGACGTCTTCGTCGACGGCTGGGGCACCGGCGTCGCGGCCCGGCTCGGACTCGCGGCCGACGACCTCGTCGCCGCGAGCCCGCGCCTGGTCCACACGCGCATCAGCGCGTTCGGGGACGATTCGTCGTGGGCGACGGCCGTCACCGGCTGGGAGCCCGTCGTCACCGCGGTGATCGGCGCGAACTCGTCCCTCGAGAGCCTGGCCCAGCGCGAAGGACCCGCGTTCATCAGCACGCCCTTCTGCTCCGTGAGCGCGGCGCACCTCGCCCTGCAGGGCATCCTCGGCGCGCTGGTCGAGCGGGAGCGCAGCGGCGCGGGCCAACGGGTCGAGGTGTCGCTCGCGCACTCGTTCCTCGTGTACGACACCTGGAACTGGTTGCTCGAGGTGCTGGCCAAGCGGTACGAGAGCGCGTTCACCTCGGTCCCGCCGTACGACTACGAGCGGCTCGTCCCCAACACGCCGTTCTTCTTCCGGCTCATGGCCGGCCTGTCCAAGGACGGCAGGTGGTTGCAGTTCTCGCAGACCACCGACCGCCTCTGGTTCGCGTTCCTCCGCTCGTGTGGAATCGATCCCGACGACCCCGAGGTGCGCGACGCGCCCACCTCCGAGGACGACGACGTGCGGGTCGCGTTCTGGGAGAAGCTGCTCGCCGCGGTCCGCACCCGCACCGTCGACGAGTGGATGGACGTCTTCGACCACGACCCCGACGTGTGGGCCGACGAGTTCCGCTCGGGCCCGCAAACGCTGGAGCACCCGCAGCTCGAGGCCGACGGACGCGTGATCACCGACGAGCACGGCGTCCGGATGGCGGGCGCGCTGGCGCTGGCCACCGCGTGGCCCCGGCTCACCTATCAGCCGCCGCCCGCGTTGGGCGCCGACAACGACCTCGCGGCGAAGCTTGTCGCCGAGGCCGTGGACAGGCCCACCGCCGCCGTGCCGACCAGTGCCCCGACCGACGCGCCCGCGCTCAACGGCATCACCGTGCTCGAGTTCGGCACGTTCTTCGCCGCGCCGTTCGGCGCGACGCTGCTCGCGGAGCAGGGTGCACGCGTCATCAAGGTCGAGGCGCCCGAAGGCGACTCGATCCGCAACATCATCCCGTTCCCCGAGCTCGCGGGCATCAAGGTGCTCCACGGCAAGGAGTCGGTCGTCATCGACACCTCGGTGCCCGAGAGCCGCGCGCTGCTCGAAGCCCTCGTGCGCAAGGCCGACGTCGTGCTCCAAGGCTTCCGGGCCGGGGTCGCCGACCGGATGGGCGTCAACGCCGACGATCTGCTCGCGATCAACCCCGACCTCGTCTACATGATCGCCCCCGGCTACAGCGACGGCCCGCCCTTCGGCCGCAAGCCCGCGTTCGCGCCGACGATGGGCGCGGCGTCGGGCCTCGCGGTGCGCAACATCGGCGGCGCTCCTTCCGTACCGGTGGGACCCGACCTCACGCTGGACGAGACCAAGCGCACCGGCATGCGGCTCGCCGCCGGCGCGATGGGTTCCGCGAACGCCGACGGCTTCGCGGCATTGGGCGTCGGCACCGGATTGCTGCTCGGCATCCTCGGGCACGTGCGCCACGGCGGCGGCAACGTGATGCGCACGTCGATGTTGTCGACCATGGCCGCCGCGCTCGCCGACACCAACGTCGCCGGCCCGGGCACCCCGACCCCGACCCCCGACGAGCAGCTCCTGGGCCTCGGCCCGCTGCACCGTCTGTACGAGACCGCCGACGGCTGGCTCATGCTCGTCGTCCTCGACGACCCCGAGGCGAAGGCGGCCCTCGCCATGCTGACCGGGATCGACCTCGACGCCGACGACACCGCCGAGCAGCTCGGCGCCCTCTTCGCCACCGCCCCTGCGGCCGAGTGGCAGGAGCGTCTGCTCGCCGTGGGCGTGGCCGGCGTGGTCGCGGAGCTGGAGCACTGCGACAAGCGGGTCGTGCTCGGCGAGTTCGGCACGGAACACGGGTACACGACCACGGGCCTGCACCAGGTGCTCGACGACTACCCCCGACCGAAGGCCTACACGAAGTTCTCCCGGAGCCGTTCGGTCCTGAACGAAGCGCCGCTGTGCGGGCAGCACACCGACGCGGTGCTCGCCGAGCTGGGCCTCGCGTAGGCCGCAGGCCTCACAGCCTTGTTTCCCCTCCGCGACACCCCCACCGACGATCTCGACCCCGACGTCGGGCGCCGCGAGCACAATCGGCTGCGCACCCGGGCCGGCCTCAACTCCGCCGCGGCGCGGCTCTTCGCGCAGCGCGGGTACGACGGCACGAGCGTCGACGAGATCTGCACCGAAGCCGGCGTGTCGGTGCGGACCTTCTTCCGGTACTTCGACAGCAAGGAAGACGTCCTCTTCGCCCGCCAGATGGACATGCGCGGGTTCCTCGACCTGCTCGCCGGGCAACCGGCCGAGGTCCCCGCGCTCGACGCCATCCGGGCCGCCTACCTCGGGCTGCCGCGGCTCACCAACGAGGAGATCGAGCTCGGCGTGCTGTTCCACCAGGGCATGGCCACCAGCCCGACCCTGCAGGGCCAGTACGTCGAGGGATTCCGGCACTTCCGGGAGCAGGTGGCCGCGACGCTCGCGACGCGGGCCGGGCGCACCGCGCCCGACGAGGCCGACGTGCTCGCGGCGACCATCGGCCAGGCGACGCTCGACCACGCGTACACGAGATGGGTCGCGAAGGGCACCCGGGGCGACCTCCGTAAGTCGGTCGATGCCGCGTTCCGCCTCCTCGACCAGATCACACCCAACGAGCCGGCCACCACCCGATAGGAGCATGACGATGGACACACCCCTCGACGGCAAGGTTGCGATCGTCACCGGTGCGGGCGGCGGCATCGGCCGCGTCTACGCACGCGGCCTCGCCGCGGCCGGCGCCGCGGTCGTGCTCGCCGATCTCACCACCGGCTCGGCCGAGGACGGCGCAGCCGAGATCAACGCCGCTGGAGGACGGGCGCTCGCGGTGACGACCGACGTGACCAGCGAGGACAGCGTGGGCGAGCTCGCGGCGAAGACGGCCGCGGCGTTCGGTCGCATCGACATCCTCGTGAACAACGCCGCGCTCATGGCCGAGATCCCGGCCGGCGACGGGCTCACCGGCATCTCGATGGACCTGTGGAACAAGGTGCTCGCGGTCAACCTCACCGGGCCGCTGCTGTGCGTGCGGGCCGTCGTCCCCCACATGCGCGAGCAGGGCTACGGCAAGATCGTCAACCAGTCGTCGGGCGGCGCGTTCATGCCGAGCGGCTCCTACGGGATCACGAAGCTCGGCCTCGTGAGCATGACCGTCTCACTGGCCCAGGAGCTCGCCCCGGCCGGCATCCGGGTCAACGCGATCGCGCCCGGCTTCACCAACACCGAGGCCGGCCTGCGCTCGACGCCGCCGGAGTTCCGCAGCTTCATCGAGATGTCGGTCCCGTTCCCGTTCGGCGACCCCGAAGACCTGCTCGGCGGCTTGATCTACCTCAGCAGCCCCGCGAGCGACTGGGTCACCGGCCACACCCTCAACATCGACGGCGGCTGGATCACCCGGGTCTAGCTCATGCGTCCCTGGACGACCGTATGCGTCGTCCAGGGACGCATGGGAGATCTAGGCGCCGGGGTAATCGACGCCGACGTCGGCGAGCGCGCGGTCGAGCGTCGTGGCCATGGCGATGGAGTCACGGAGCGGCAGGACCGGGCTCTCGGTGAGCCCGGCCTCGAGGCAGCGGTGCACCTCGTCGATCTGGAAGCTGAACGGCGCGTCGCCGTGCGGGGTCTCGATGTGGCGGTGGTCACCGTGGGCGAAGCGGATCACGTCGAGGTGAAGCGGGCAGTGCATCGACGCCGGGATCTCGATGGCGCCCTCGGTGCCGGTGATGCGGCCGGTGCCGGCGAGGTCGGTGCGGATGGCGACGTGCGCGATCGCCAGCGCGCCGGTCGGGAAGCCCATGGTCACCGCCGAGTGCTCGTCGACGCCGGTCTCGCCGATGCGCGCGGTCGCCCGCACCTGCGACGGGACGCCGAGCACGAAGTGCGCGAGGTGCACCGGGTAGATCCCGAGGTCGAGGAGCGCGCCGCCACCGAGCTCGAGCGCGAACAGACGGCTCGCAGGGTCGACATCGGTGCGGTACCCGAACGAGCTCTCGACCGCGAGCACGTCGCCGATCTCACCGCTCGCGATGATCTCGTCGATCATCCGGTAGGCGGGGAGGAAGCGGCTCCAGAGCGCCTCCATTAGGAACCGCCCGTTGTCGCGCGCGATCTCAGCCATGCGGGTCGTCTGCCGCGCGCTCAACGACATCGGCTTCTCGCACAGCACGTGCTTCCCGGCTTCGAGGCTGGGCGCGGCGACGTCGAGATGCTGGGCGTGGGGGGTCGCGACGTAGACGACGTCGACGTCGGGGTCGTCGGCCAGCGCCTGATAGCTCCCGTGGGCGCGCGGCACGCCGAACGCCGCCGCGAACCGGCCCGCGGACTCCGCGGTCCGCGACCCGATCGCGACGACGGTCCCGCCCTCGACCTTGCTCATCGCATCGGCGAACACGCTGGCGATGATCCCCGTCCCCGCGATCCCCCACCGCACCGACGGGCTCACGCGGCCACCGCTGTCATGCGTCGAACAGTACCGGGAGCGAGCCGGCCCCCGGTATGCGTTCCTCAGGTTCACATGGTGTAGTTGACGAACGCACTAGAGAGTTGCGGCGAGGCGGTGCAGGTTGACGACCGCGGGGCCGGCGTGCGCGGCGTAGCGGGTCAGGGCCGACTGCATCACCGGGTCGTCGAGGTGATCGCCGATGCCGCGCGCCGCGTTGAGCCGCGAGCGCTCCAACCACCCCGCCACCTGCGGGTCCGAGCGGAAGCCGTGCTCGGCGTCGGCGCCGATCCTCGTGGCCGCGATCCAGTCGGTGGCCGCGGTGGGGTACGGGTTGGGCGGACACAGCCCGTTGCGGGCCGCGTCGTCGTGGTCGCAGGCCTCGACGAAGCCGATGAGCGCGGCATTGAACGTCGGCTGGCACGTGCGCACCGGCTGCACCGTGATCCGGCCCGGCTCGAAGATCGGTCGGGGCACCTGCACCCGCAACCCGTCCGCCGAGCAGTCGACGTGGATCTGCCCGGCGTCGGTCGGGATCGAGCCCCCGTCGAGCGCGATGGCGTCGACGCCGATGTGGCGCACCCGCCCCATGCGCACGACGTTGTCGACCTGTCGCAGCGCCGCGAGCTCGAGCCGGCTCACGGTCGCGCAGCGGTACATGGTCGGCTCGACCGACGGGTCGATGCGCACAAGTTGCCCGCCGGCAACGAGGCGGGCGAAGAGGTCGGGCACGGACTCCGCTTCCGCGGCCGCCTCGAGATTGCGGGCGATCCCCTCGATCATCGTCGGCAGGCCGTCCAGCGGCTGCTGGTAGGCCCGGTCGAGCATCCACGTGTCGCGGGGGCGGATCCAGCGGATGGCGTCGGGATCGACGCCCTGGTCGAGCAGCCAGCAGACGGCGTCCATCGCGGTCTTGCCCGCGCCGACGACCGTGTAACCCGATGCCGGTTCTCGGAGCTCGACCAGACCGTTGACCGGGATCAGTTGCGCGCCCGGGTCGGCGCCGAAGCTCGGCGTGTGCGTCGACGGCACCGACGTCTCGAGGTAGGTGGCGTCGACGAGCTTGCGCCGCACGACCACATCGGTCGTCTCGCCGGTGAGGAGCGACACGAACCGGTGCCGGTCGCCGTCGCCACCCAGATAGCTGGACAGGCCGAA
>JADGOM010000150.1 GCA_017882925.1 Acidimicrobiia bacterium
AGTGCCTGGCGCTGCGCATCGCATCGGTGATGGGGCGCGAGCAGGGCTGGCTCGCCGAGCACATGCTCATCCTCAAGCTCACGAGCCCCGAGGGCCGGGCGCGCTACATCGCCGCGGCGTTCCCGTCTGCGTGCGGCAAGACCAACCTCGCCATGCTCGTCCCCACGATCCCGGGGTGGAAGGTCGAGACCGTCGGCGACGACATCGCGTGGATGAAGTACGGCCCCAACGGGCAGCTCCACGCCATCAACCCGGAGTTCGGCTTCTTCGGCGTGGCGCCGGGCACCAACATGCAGACCAACCCCAACGCGATGCTGTCGCTCACCGGCAACTGCGTCTTCACCAACGTGGCGCTCACCGACGACGGCGACGTGTGGTGGGAGGGGATGACCGACGCCCCGCCCGCGCACCTCACCGACTGGCGCCGCCAGGACTGGACGCCCGCGTCCGAGACCCCCGCCGCGCACCCCAACTCCCGGTTCACCGCGCCGGCGTCGCAGTGCCCGGTGATCGCGCCCGAGTGGCAGGACCCGGCCGGCGTCCCCATCTCCGCGGTGCTGTTCGGCGGCCGCCGCGCGTCCACCGTCCCGCTCGTCTACGAGTCGTTCAACTGGGAGCACGGCGTGTTCGTCGGCGCCACCATGGCGTCGGAGAAGACGGCCGCGGCCGCGGGCACCGTCGGTGAGGTCCGACGCGACCCGTTCGCGATGGTCCCCTTCTGCGGCTACAACATGGGCGACTACTTCTCGCACTGGCTCCGGGTCGGCGGCGCGGCGAGGGACAAGGACAAGCTGCCGCGCATCTACGGCGTCAACTGGTTCCGCAAGGACGAGAACGGCAAGTTCCTGTGGCCGGGCTACGGCGAGAACTCCCGGGTCCTCGCGTGGATCTTCGAGCGGGTCACCGAGACCGCCGACGCGGTGGAGACGCCGATCGGGCTCGTGCCCGCCGACGGCGCGCTCGACACCACGGGGCTGGGCCTGTCCGACGAGAAGATCGCCGCGGTCACCCAGGTCGACGACGCGGAGTGGAAGGCCGAGCTCGCGATGATCGAGCAGCACTTCGACAGCTTCGGCGACCGGCTCCCCGAGGCCATGCGCACCGAGCTCGCCGCGCTCACCGAGCGCCTCGGCTGACCCACCTCAGGTCCAAGGGCGTGTACTGACCCCGATCATTGGGGTCAGTACTGGACCTTGACCTTGATCTGCCCAAACGCGTTGCGCAGCAACTGGAAGGTCAGTGGCGCTGGTGGCCGGCGCGCCGGACGCGACGCTCGTGCCGGGCGAGCGCGAGCTCGACGAGGCGTTGCACCAGCTGCGGGTAGGGCAGCCCGCTCACCGACCACAGCTTCGGGTACATCGAGATCGGCGTGAAGCCCGGGATCGTGTTGACCTCGTTGACCAGGAAGCCGCCGCCGTCGCGCCGGAGGAACGTGTCGACGCGCGCCATGCCCTGGCACCCGCACGCGGCGAACGCCCGGAGCGCGAGCTCGCGCACCTCGGCCTCCTCCTCCACCGTGAGCAGGGCCGGCGCGATGAGACGGGCGTCGTCGTGCTCGTACTTGTCGGCGTAGGAGTAGAACTCGGCCCCGGGGATGATCTCGCCCGGGCGGCTGGCCTCCGGCGTCTCGTCGCCGAGCACCGCGACCTCGATCTCGCGCACGTCGAGCCCCGCTTCGATCACGATCCACTCGTCGTACTCGAGCGCGAGCTCGACCGCGATCCGCAGCTCCTCGCGGTCGCCCGCCTTCGAGACGCCGACCGACGAGCCCATGTTGGCGGGCTTCACGAAGCACGGGTACCCGAGGTCGGCGGCCACGTCGTCGAGCGCGGCCGGGGTCACCTCGTGCTCGCGCAGCGCGCGGTAGCGGGCCTGCGGGATGCCCTCGGCCGCGAGGGCGCGCTTCGTCATCACCTTGTCCATCGCGACCGCGGAGCCGACCACCCCACTGCCGACGTACGGGAGCCCGGCCACCTCGAGCAGGCCCTGGATGGTGCCGTCCTCGCCGTAGGGGCCGTGGAGGAGCGGGAACACGACGTCGACGTGGAACTCGGCCCGGTCGGGGCGGTCGACCGACGCCAGCGACGGCCGGGTCGGATCGACGACGGCCACGACCGGCTCGCCGATCGCCGCGAACGACGACGGCAGGACCTGCGGCGCGCCCGCGTCGGCCACCGCGTCGAGCACCGCGCGCGCCTCGTCGGAGAGCAGCCAGCGGCCCTCCTTGGTGATCGCGACGGGGACGACGTCGTACCCCGCGTCGCGCAGTGCCCCCGCCACCGCGACCGCGCTCACGAGCGACACGTCGTGCTCGGCGGAGCGGCCGCCGAACAGCAGCATCACGCGGAGCCGGGCCCGGGCGCCGGCCGTCACTGGACCACCTGCAGCACGGCCCGGATGCCCACGCCCATCAGGAACAGCCCGATGAGCCCGAGCCACAGCTCCCGCTTCCGCCGGATGGCCTTCCGGTACGTGTAGACCCCGCCGACCGTGATGAACGCGACGTAGCCGTAGAAGAGGTGGAAGCGGGGTGCGGTGTACTGCTTGCTCGAGATGAGGACGGTGCCGGCGATGACCTGGATGATGAGCGCGGCCTCGGCGACGATCGTCGACCGCACGACCCACACGCTCCGCAGCTTCCGGAACCTCCACGCCAGGAGCGCGTAGATGCCCGCGAGCGCGTTGAGCACGATCGCGACGTAACCCCAGGTCTTGTGGAAGTCGAAGAGGGCCGACACGCTGCGGAGACTACGGGGTGGCGGCTACGAACCGGCCGACGTCTCCTGCACGACGTCGAACGCCAGGAGCTCGGACTCGGTGCTCACCGGGCCCTGGGAGCCGTGCGCCTTGTGCCCCTGCTGGAACGACGCGCCCGCGAGCCAGGCGTCGAAGTCGGCGACCGACCGCCAGTGGGTGACGACGAAGTAGGTGTCGCGGCCGTCGGTCGGGCGGAGCAGCTCGAAGCGCTCGAAGCCCTCGGAGCCCTCGACCGCGCCGGCGCGGGCGGCGAAGCGCTTCTCGAGCTCGGGGGCCTGCTCCGGCGGGACCTTGATGGCGTTGATGCGGACGATGCTCATGGACGGCTCCGACGGGTTGGGGGGCGGACGCCGCCATCGTCGCATCCCGGGGCGGGCCCGAGCCACGCGGCCCCGGGCGGGCCCGCTCGCCGGATCCGGCCGAGCCGCTCAATCGGCGGGGGCGGGGTGCCGACACACCACCGGTAGGCCGACCTGCGGCCGGGAGGAACCCTGTGACCACGGCACACGACGATCCGAGCGGACCCGCCGGCGCCCCGATGTCGCGCGTTCCGGGCTCGACCCTGCGCGACGGCATCAGGATCCCCGGCGGCGACCGGCCCCGGCGGGCGGGCATGGTCACCGAGCTCCAGGTCCCGATGGACAGCGTGGCCCGCGCCCTGCACCGCCTCAGCCTCCACCGCCTCACCCCTCCCGGTGCCGCCACTCCCCCTGCGGCCCACCTGATCCGCCGGGCCCGTTCGCTCGCGAGCGAGCTGCAGACCGTGATCGAGGAGCTCATCGACGTCTCGTCCCCCGAGTCGGGGCTGGCATCGAGCGCACTCGGACGCAAGCACCAGCAGCGGCTGCGGACCGTCGACGTGCTCACCGCGGTGCGCGACGAGATGGCCGGCCACCTCGACCCGGATCACGTCACCATCGAGTGCGCCGACGACCTCATGGTCACGACCCATGCGACCGAGGTGCGCGAGATCCTGATCGACGTGCTCTCCGACGTCGCCCGCCTCGGCAACCGGGTGGAGGTCGAGCTCCTCGGCCGCAACCTGGGGCTCGCGGTGGCGATCGACGTCGCGTGGAACGATCCCCAGGCCGGGGCCGCGCGCCGCGCCGCCGCCGACGACGAGCTGGGCCTCCCGCTGGCGCGGACCATCGCGGAGTCGCTCGCGGGAAGCGTCAACGTGCAGACGAAGGGCAACCGCGTCGTCGCGCACGTTGTGATCCCGCAGCAGCGCATGCAGGACCGCGGCTGACCGTGGGCCCGCCCGCGGCGCGCGGCTACTTGCCGCGCAGGTAGCGTTCGATCTCCGCGGCCAGCTCGTCCCCCGAAGGGATGTCGGGGGCCTCGTCGAGCGCGTCGACGAGGGCTGTGATCTCGGGCCGGTCGGTGAGCTGGTCTTCGAGCCGCCGTCGGTACGACTCGCACAGCTCGTCGAGGTCCGCGGTCTCCACGTCGAGCGCGCCGTAGTCGCGCAGCGCGACCAGCAGCGCCCGCATCGCGGGCGGGCACGGCGAGCCGCTCACGTAGTTGGGGACCTCGGCCCACAGCCCGACGGCGGGGATGCCCGCCCGGCCGAGCGCGTCCTGGACCACGGTCTGCGCGCCGGTGGGCCCGCGGTAGTCGAGGCGCGCCAACCCCACCGGCTCGGAGCGGCCCGACACCGAGGTACGCACCTCGGTGGTACGGCGGTGCGACACCGGCACCGGCAGACCGGCGAGGAGGAACGCGCGGGTCACGCCGAGCGCCTGCGCCGCCGCGACGACCTCGGACGCGAACCACTGCCAGCGGAGCGAGGGCTCGGGCCCGGTGGCGACGACGATGTCGGGTCCGAGGCGGCCCGCCATGAGCTCGACCATGGGCCAGTCGATGCGGCGCGAGCCGTCGGGCCGGAGCCGCACCTGCGGGCGCGTCTGCGACGAGTCGAGGTCGTCGTCGAGGTCGAGGGTCGCGAAGCGCCGCGCGCCGGGCAGCTGGTTCGCGAGCAACGACGCCGCGCCGGCGCCGGCCATGCCCGCGTCGATCCACCCCTGGAAAGCCACGACGAGCACGGGCGCGCGGAGATCCGGGCGGCGCTCGAAGGTGAAGGACGCAGGCATCGCGTCAACTGTACGGCCGGGCGCGCGCGGTTCTAGCCTCGGCCGCCGTGACCCTCTCCTTCGGTGTGCATGCCGGTCTCCAACTCACGTCGATCGCCGAGCTGCAGCAGCTCTGGCGCCGGATCGAGGACGACGGCTTCGACTGGATCTCGATCTGGGACCACTTCTACGCCGCGGATCCGATCGGCGGCGGGTCCGAGTGCCTCGAAGCCGTGGCCACGCACGCGGCGCTCGCCGCGGCCACCAGCCGCGTGCGCTGCGGGAGCCTCGTGTACTCGGTCGGCTACCGGCACCCCGCCGTCCTCGCCAACACGATGGCCACCCTCGACCAGATCTCCAACGGGCGCGTCACGTTCGGCTACGGCGCGGGTTGGCTCAACACCGAGTACGAGGCCTACGGCATCCCGTACCCGTCGGTGCCCGAGCGCCTCGCGCAGCTCGACGAGGGGGTGCAGTGCGTCCGCGCGCTGCTCACCGAAGAGGTCGCCAACTTCGACGGCAGGTACTTCAGCCTCACCGACGCGCGGTGCGACCCCAAGCCGGTGCAGGCCCGCCTGCCCATCTGGATCGGGGGCGGCGGCGAGAAGGTCACGTTGCGCACCGCGGCCCGCTATGCCGACGGCTGGAACGTGCCGTTCCTCGGTCCCGAGGTCTGGGCGCACAAGAACGGCGTGCTCGACCAGCACTGCGAACGCGAGGGCCGCGACCCCGCGGAGATCACGCGCTCGGTCAACGTCGGCCTGTCGTGGGACCCGGAGCGAATCGGCGAGCAGTTCGGTAGCCTCGCCCAGTGGATCGCTCCCGGCGTGCTCAGCGGCAGCACGCAAGCGGTCGTCGACCGGGTCGGCGCCTACCGTGACGCCGGCGCCGAGCTCGTCATCCTGGCGTTGCGCGCACCGTTCGACGGCGACGCGATCGACCGCTTCGCCGAGGAGATCTTCCCGGCCTTCGCCTGAACGACGCGCCGGCCGCCGGGGCCTCCGGTCAGTTGCCGGAACCGGTGCCGAGCCCGAAGTCCGGGTTGCCGCCCGAGGAGCCCTTCTTGGGCCGGAACGCGTCGACCATGATCTGCTGATCGAAGCCGGCGGGGGCCTGGCCCTGGGTGGCGAACCGATAGAGCGCGGTGCGGTAGATGCCGCTCAGCGCGTTGATGATCGCCGCGGCCACGCAGAGGTAGACGCCGCCGATCACGATCGCGGCCACGATCACCGGGGTCGTACCGGTGAGGACCCCGAGGCCGATGACGATCACACCGGGCAGCGTCGCCAGCAGCCCGACGACGCCGAGGCCCGCCTGACCCACGAGGTTCTCGCCCCACGTGCGCTTGAACAGGGAGCCCGACCGCTTCAGCGCGTTGATCGGGCCCACACCCTCCATCACGATGATCGGCACCGTGAGGAACGTGAGGATCTCCCACGCCGCGCCGAGCGCGCCCGCGATGAGCACGCCCACGAACCCGAGCCGCTCGCGGATCGCCTGCAGCACGAGGCCGACCGTCGCCTGGATCAACGACCACGCGAGGATCACGTGCAGCCGGCGGTTGGCCGCCGCGAGGGCGCTGCCGATCGTGGGGTCACCGCCGTTGAGGCGCTCGTTCGCGCCGGCCACCAGGGCGGCGAGGAAATACGTCTGCACGAACGCGAGGCCGAGGTAGGCGAGGGCGATGAGCACGTAGCCGATCGGCCCGAGCGCCTTGTCGCCCGCGGCGTCGGTGGTGCGGGTGATCAGCACGAGGCCGAAGAAGAGCCCGCCCACGACGACCGACCCGAGGAACGTGAGCACCGGGAAGACCGCCAGCTGCTTGTCCTGGCGCAGCACCGACCACGACGACTTGGCGAGGGCCCACGAGTTCTGCAACTTGCCCATGACGATGCTGCTCCGTTCGGCGGGGCCCGGGCTCGGGCGACGATCCGAAATTATCGGCTCCGACCGGCCGCGTCATGAGCCCGGTCCCCGGGAAGGCCGTGGTCCGGGCGCCGGGCCGGGTCAACCTCATGGGCGACCACACCGACTACGCCGACGGCTTCGCCCTCCCGATGGCCATCGATCTCGAGACCCGGGTGGCCTTCCGGCCCACGGACGACGGCCGGGTCCGGATGCGCTCGGCCACCTTCCACGGCCTGCTCGACGTGGCGGCCGACGGGACCGCGGAGCCCCCGACCGTCGACCCACCGTGGGGCCGGCTCGTGGCCGGGGTCGTGTGCACGCTCGCCGCCCGGGGGCGTCCGCCGGTGGGGATCGATGCCACCGTGAGCTCCACCGTCCCCGCCGGCTCCGGGCTGTCGTCGAGCGCGGCCCTCGCCGTGAGCAGCGCGCTGGCGCTCCTCGGGGCCGCGGCTTGGACCCTCCCCCCGACCGACATCGCGGTCGCGTGCCAGGAGGCCGAGCTCCTCGGCACCGGCGTGCCCAGCGGGATCATGGACCAGCTCACGTCGATCCGCGGCGTCGCCGGGCACGCGTTGCTCCTCGACTGCCGGGCCCGGTCGGTGGAGCCGGTACCGCTCCCGAGCGCCTACGCGGTCGTGGTCGTCCACAGCGGCCTGCCGCGTGCGCTCGCCGACAGCGCCTACGCCGAGCGGCACGCCGCGGTCACCGCCGCGGCGGCCCGCCTCGGGCTCCCCGCGCTGCGCGACGCGCGCCCCGAGCAGGTGGCCGACGACCCGATCGCGCGGCACGTGGTGTCGGAGAACGCACGGGTCCTCGCGGCCGTCGCCGCCTTGCGCGCCGGCGACGTCGGCGCGCTCCGGCCGCTGTTCGCCGCGAGCCACGCGAGCCTGCGCGACGACTTCCGCGTCTCCACCCCGGAGCTCGACCGGCTCGTCGAGCTGCTGGTCGAGCACGGTGCCGTGGGCGCGCGGCTCACCGGCGCCGGCTTCGGCGGCTGTGTGGTCGCGTTCGTGCAACGGAACCACGCCGACGACGTGACCACGAAGGCCACCCGCGCCTACCAACGGGAGCTCGGGCTCGAGCCGCACGCGTTCGTCGTGCGCGCGGCCGACGGGGCGGGGCCGGCGTGACCCGGTGGCTCGGCAACGGGAGCGTCGACGTCGAGCTCGGGAGCGGGGCCTGGAGCGCGCGCTGGCCCGCCGCCGACGTGCACGCGGGTCCGTTCCGCGCGTCGATCGACGTCGACGGGGTGGGGATCGACACCCGCGACGCACCCGGCACCTGGAACGTGAGTGCCGGGTCGGCCTTCGGGCGCGCCGGGGCGTGGGCCCGCTGGACCGCGCGGGAGGGCCACGTGTGGCTGCGCCTCCACGTGCCCGCCGACGGCCCGCTCCTGGTCGTCGAGGGCGGCTTCCGGGCCGAGCCCGACGGCACGCCCGGCGCGCTCGTGCTCGCCGTCGGGCCGTTCGGCCTCGGTTCGGTCGACGCCGCGCCCGCGCGATCGCCCTGGCACCGGCTCGGCTCGCGCACCGAGCCGACGTGGGCCGAGCTCACGGCGGATCGCTCCGATGCCGACGAGCGCGCCGCGCTCGTCCTCGCGCCGTCGGCGGCGGGCCCGGCGCTGGGCGTGCAGGCGCTCCACGGCGGCGAACCCGTGGGCACCGCGATCACCGTCGTCGACGGCCCACCCGCGCCCGACGGATCGCGCGCGTCCGAAGTGCGTGTCGCGGTGATCGACCCGCGGGCCGGGCGGGCCCGCGGCGACGGCGTGCGCAGCGAAGCCGTCGCGTTCGCGGCGGACCGCGACCCCTTCGCGCTCGCGGAATCGCTCGCGGCGCTGGCGTCGCGCAGCTCCGGCTGAGCGGCCGGGCCCGGCCCGGCCGTTGCCGAGCTACATGCGGTCGAGCAGCTCCGACTTCTTGGCCTCGAACTCGGCCGGGGTGATGTGGCCGGCGTCGCGCAGGGCGGCGAGCTGGGCGATCTGGTCGGGAACGGTGGCGGCCGGTGCCGCGGGGGCGGGGGCGGGGGCGGGGGCCGGCCCGCGGGCGGCCACGCCCGCGTAGCCCGCGGTCTTCCGGGTGTTGGCCTCCATCTGGCGGTAGATCTCCTGCTGCACCGCATCCGGATGGCGCACGTCGTCGAAGTGCGACTGACCGTCGCGGCCGGCCGACTCGATGTCGAGGTCGCCGGCGCCGATCACGCGCTCGAACATGCCCTGGTGGAAGTTGATGTTGTTGATGCGCTCGAGCGGGATCTCGATCCCCCGCTTGCTCAGGACGCCGGTGCGGAAGATGACGCGGTCGCTCGTGACCACGAAGTGCGTGTAGGTCCACTGGAAGTACTTGAGGACCAGCCACACGACCCACACCACCGCGAGCACCGCGAACAGCCAGAGCACGCCCTTCTGCACGTTGCCGCTCAGGCCGCCCACGGCGAACAGGAACGCGATGAACAGCGGCACGCCGGTGAAGATGTGCTTGGAGAAGTACCACCAGTGCGGGCGGAGGTCGAGCGCGACCACCTCGCCCTCGTTGACGAGGTGCTTCGGGTACGGCATGGCGGAAATCCTAGGCCCGGGAACCCGGCCGGAGGGGCGCCGCCGCCCGCGGACGTCCGGAGCGGACGTCGGGAGCCGCCGGCCGGTCTACGCGGGGCCGAGCACCCGGTCGAGGTGGTCGTTCGCGAACGTCCCGTCAGGGTCGAGCCGGTGGCGAACGGCGGCGAAGCGGTCCCACTCCGGGTAGCGGGGCGCGAGCGTCGCCGCGGTCTGCCAGTGGAGCTTGCCCCAGTGCGGGCGGCCGTCGAGCTCGTCCATGATCGCCTCGACGCCGCGGAAGTACTGCTCGTAGGGCATGCCCTGGTACACGTGGACCGCGAGGTAGGCGGTCTCGCGGCCGTGGGCGGTGCTGAGCGGGATGTCGTCGGCGGCGGCGAACCGGAGCTCGAGCGGGATGCTGATCTTCAGGTCGTCCTCGTCGATCAGGTCGCGGACCCGGCGCAGCGCGACCTCGGCGTCGGCCCGCTTGATGGCGTACTCCATCTCCACGAACTTGATCAGCCGCGGGCTGCAGAACACCCGGTCGCTGCGGTCGACGAGGTCGGTGCGCCCGAGCTGCGTGGTGGCCAGACGCACCAGCTGCGGGATGCGGTCGGGGCTCCGCCGCCCCACGGCGCAGAGCGCGCCGTAGACGTAGTTGCCCACGAGGATGTCGTCGCGCCAGGCGGCCAGGGTGCTGCGGGTGCGGATGGGCGCGTCGGTGCGGTCGAGCTCCTTCACGAGGCACGCCTCGGTGTGGGGGAACCAGTGCTCCACCTCGAAGTGGTCGTGGCCGTCGACCGAGGCGTCGAGCGCCGCGAGCACGGTCTCGAAGTCGTCGGGCCGCTCGACCATGTGGAGGCTGAACGCGGGGACGACGGCCAGCGTCACCTGCGTGACGATCCCGAGCGCGCCGAGCCCCACGCGGGCGCAGTGGAACAGCTCGGGCTCCTCGTCGGCCGAGCACCGCACCACCTCGCCGTCGGCCGTGACGAGCTCCAGACCTCGCACCTGCGTCGCGAGACCACCGAACGTGCGGCCGGTGCCGTGGGTGGAGGTGGCGATCGCGCCGGCGATCGTCTGCTGGTCGATGTCGCCGAGGTTCTCGAGCGCGAGGTCGCGCAGCGCGAGCTGCTCGTTGAGCTTCCAGAGCGGGATGCCACCCTCGACGGTGACGGTGCCCGCGTCGGGATCGACGTCGAGGACGCGGTCGAGCCGATCGAGCCGGAGCAGCCGGCCGTCGGTGCACGCGATGGACGTGAAGGAGTGACCGGTGCCCACGACCTTCACGCGTTGAGCGGCGACCCGCGCGCGCCGCACCGCCTCGCGTACCTCGAGCGTGCTCTCGGGCGTCTCCACCGCGGCCGGGGAGCACTCCTGGTTGCGGGCCCAGTTGCGCCAGACGGTGTCGCGGCGGGGAAGCATGCGCGGATCGTAGCGACCGGCGCGCCGGTGTCGCGCGCCCACGCGCGGCGCGATTCGCGCCGCGCGTCCCGCGCGGTTTCGCGCGGTCGGCGCGTGCTCGCGACACCCCCTCGAGAAGTGGCGAAGAAACCTGTTGACTGCACGCGCGCGCGGGTTTAGGTTGCTCTCTACCGGCCCGCTGAACACGGTCCCAAGGCAAGCCGCAAGGCGAACCTCGGAGCAACGGGAAGCGAGTCGGGACGGTGTCGAAGCCTTCGGGCGACGGGATCGGGCACCATCGCTCGCACGCTGCGGCAGCCTCCGGGTTGCGGGTGTGCACCGGACGTGGAGCGCCTTCGGGTGGGTCACGGAAGGGTGCGGTCGTGCGAACACGGAGCCCCGAGGAGATCAGAGCCGCTTGCGGCCGAGACTACTCGGGGCTTCGTCGCGTTCCGGCCCCTGCGTGCACCCGCGCCCGGTCCCTCGCCGCGCCCGGCATCGCGGTTGGTGTCAGACCCGCCCGGTATGGTCGGGAGCGTGACCGCGACGACCCGCCCCGACCGACTCCTCGACGCGCTCGACCCCACGCAGCTCGAAGCGGTCACGTCCACGGCCGAGCCCCTCGCGATCCTGGCTGGGGCCGGGTCGGGCAAGACGCGCGTCCTCACCCGACGGATCGCGTACCAGTCGCGCGAGGGCGCCATCGACTCCCGCCACGTCCTCGCGGTCACCTTCACCCGCAAGGCCGCGGGCGAGCTGGTCGAGCGGCTCGAGAAGCTCGGGGTGCGCGAGCAGCTCACGGCGGGCACGTTCCACTCCATCGCGCTCGCGCAGCTGCGGCGGCGCGCGTCGGAGCGCGACAAGGCGATGCCGCAGCTCCTCGAGCGCAAGGCGCGCATCATCGCCCCGATGCTCAACGCCCGCAACGGCGCCGAGGCCGCGGTGCAGGCGTCGGAGGTCGCGAGCGAGATCGAATGGGCCAAGGCCCGCATGGTGATGCCCGAGGGCTACGAGGCCGAGGCCGCGGGCTCGAGCCGGCGCACCACGAAGTCGGCGGCCGACATCGCCTCCCTCTACGCGCGCTACGAGACCGAGAAGCGCCGCCGCCGCTTCGTCGACTTCGACGACCTCATCTGGTGGATGATCCAGGCGCTCGAGGACGACCCCGAGTTCGCCGCGGTGCAGCGGTGGCGCTTCCGGCACCTCTTCGTCGACGAGTTCCAGGACGCCAACCCCGCGCAGCTGCGGTTGATCCGCGGGTGGCTCGGCGACCGGTCGGGGCTGTGCGCGGTCGGTGATCCCGATCAGTCCATCTACGGCTTCGCGGGCTCCGACCCGCGTTGGCTCACCACGTTCGCGAGCCGCTTCCCCGGCGGGCGCGTCGTGCGCCTCGGCGCCAACTACCGCAGCACGCCCGAGATCATGGCCGCGGCGAGCGCGGTCCTCCCGGCCAGCTCCACCGGCGACCGCGCCCCCGTCGTCACCACGCGGCCGAGCGGCCCCTCCCCCACCATCACCGGCTACGACACCGACGAGGAGGAGGCCAAGGGCGTCGCCCGGCTCCTCCGCGACCGGCACGCGAAGGCACGGCCCTGGTCGTCGATGGCGGTGCTCTACCGCACCAACGCGCAGTCGGTCGTGTTCGAGGAGGCGCTGCGCAAGGCCGACATCCCGATGCGGCTGCGCGGCGCGAGCGGCTTCCTCGACCGGCCCGAGGTGAAGGCCGCGCTCGGCAACCTCGCATCGAGCGCCAAGCAGGCGCCCGGGCGCGCGTTCACCGAGCACCTCACCGATCTCTCGGCCGACGCGGCGGAGGCGGGCGACGAGCAGCGCGAGCACGTCGAGGCCCTGCTGCGGCTCGGGCGCGAATACCTCGCGGCCGACGGCGGCGCGGGCACGCTCGACGGGTTCCGCGCCTTCCTCACCGCGTCGCTCCGGGCCGACCGGGCGCCGGTGGGTGGCGACGCGGTCGAGCTGCTCACGTTCCACCGGGCGAAGGGGCTCGAGTTCGAGACCGTGTTCGTCGTCGGACTCGAGCGCGGCCTCGTGCCCATCAGCTTCGCCGACAGCGCGGGCGAGCTGTCGGAGGAGCGTCGCCTCCTCTACGTCGCGATGAGCAGGGCCGAGGAGAACCTCCACCTCAGTTGGGCCCGCCAGCGCTCGATCGGCATGCGCGTCGCCACCCGCACCGCGAGCCCGTACCTCGCGATCGTGCATGGCGCGATCGACCCCGAAGCGGCGGCGGCGGCCGCCGACGCCGCGAGCCCCGAGCGGGTGGCGCGGCTGCGCAACGACTTGAAGGGCGGCCGGGCCAAGCGCCGCGGGGGCGGCTCCGCCGACGAAGGCCCCGACCCCGATCCCGAGCTCATGGCCGCGCTGGTGGAATGGCGGCTCGGCTTCGCCCGCGCGGCCGCGGTGCCCGCCTACGTGATCTTCGCCGACTCCACCCTGCGCGAGGTCGCCCGGCGCCGGCCCGCCTCCAAGGCCCAGCTCCTCGACGTGTCCGGCATCGGTCCCGTGAAGCTCGAGCGCTACGCCGACGAGCTCATCCGCATCGTCGGTGAGCATCCCGCCGCGGGCGACCCGGGCGGCGCGGCCCCGGTGGAGCTCGACCTCACCGTCGAGGGCTGACCCGCACGCCGCACACGGACGCGCACGGCGCACCCGCGCGACGTCAGGTCAGCGCGACGGCAGCGCCGTCGCCTCGGCGGCCACCGCCACCGACGCGGCCGCGTCCATCGCGACGACGTCGACCCGCTTCCGGAAGACGAGGCGCACCGCGCCCCCGCCCGGTCGGGCGATCGTCGCGATGAGCCTCCAGCCGTCGATCGGGAACTCGACCGCGAGATCGCGTGACACCGCGTCGCCGAGGCGATCGGCCAGGTCGGCGGGCTCGACGTCGATGATCCTGTACTCGCCCTCGTCCATGAGGTGACCCTTCGTACTCATCCGTGAGCCGATGCCGCGAGCCTTCCATCGATGACGGGAGCAGCGTCGAAATCCCTTCAACAATCGCGGGAATTGGCACGCGCGGCGGTCGTCATCACACCCACGGCGACCGATCGGGGCCCGACGCCGGATCCCGGGGCGGGATAGAACGACGCGATGACGACGTACCCTGGCTCCGGGCGCCCGCGGCACCAGGCCGCAACCGACACCCAACCGGCGCGGCTCCCGCTCGCCGGCATCCGCGTCCTCGAGGTCGCGCAGTGGGTCTTCGTGCCCGCGGCGAGCGCGATCCTCGCCGACTGGGGCGCCGACGTGATCAAGGTCGAGCACCCGGTGCACGGGGACGCGGTCCGCGGCCTCAACCAGTCGGGGCCGAAGTCGATGTCGTCCGCGCACAACACCCAGCACTACGAACCGCGGCAAGCGGGGCATCGGGCTCGCGCTCGACACCCCCGAGGGGCTTGCGATCCTCATGGAGCTCGTGGCCCGCAGCGACGTCTTCCTCACCAACTTCCTGCCCGCGGTGCGGGCCCGCCTCGGGATCGACGTCGATGACGTGCAGCAGCGGAACCCGGGCATCGTCTACGCGCGCGGGTCGGGCGTCGGGCCGCGCGGCGACGAGCGCGACGCCGGCGGGTTCGACTACGCGACGTTCTGGGGCCGGGCCGGGGTCGGGCTCACCTTCCACGACCCGACGCTCGAGTACCCGGTCGCGGGGAGCGCCGCGTTCGGCGACCTCATCAGCGCGCCGGTGCTCGCCGGGGGCATCGCCGCCGCGCTCCTCGAGCGCGAGCGCACGGGCCGCGCGAGCGTCGTCGACGTCTCCCTCCTCGGCGTCGGCAGCTGGATCATGGCCGGCGACGTGATCACGACCGCGCTGGGCAATCCGCAGCCGTCGGTCGCGCTCACCCCCCACGCCGAGCCCCGCAACCCGCTCGTCAACATCTACCGGACCCGCGACCGCCGCTACATCGCGCTCGTCTCGCTGCAGGCCGACCGCGACTGGCCCGAGCTCTGCGCGCGGCTCGCGATCCCGGAGCTGGTCGCGGATCCGCGCTTCGACACCGCGGCCCGGCGGATGGAGAACCGCCACGAATGCGTCGCCCAACTCGACGCCGCGTTCGCCGCCCGCACCCTCGACGAGTGGCGCGGGCAGCTCGCCGGCACCCGCTTCGTGTGGGAGGCGATGCAGACACCCGGCGAGGTCGCCACCGACCCACAGGTGGTGGCCAACGACTACATCGTGCCGCTCGACCGCGAGGGCGACGAGAGTCTGCCGCCCATGCTGGTCGCCTCGCCGGTGCAGTTCGACGAGACCAGCCGCCACGACCTCCATCGCGCGCCGGAGATGGGTGAGCACACCGAGCAGGTGCTGCTCGACCTCGGCTACGCATGGGACGACATCAGCGCGCTCAAGGCGCGCGGCATCGTGAACTGATCCGCGCTACCGCGCGACGGTCGTGCGCTGCCGGCTGCTCGCCCGCGCGGCCTCGATGACCTCCAGGGTGGCGATGGCGTCGTCGAGCCCCACCGGCATCGGCCCGCCGCGCCGCAGCGCGTCGGCGACCAGCTCGTAGTAGCGCGGATAACGGCCCGGCGCGGTCGCGACGGCCTCGGAGCCCGCGCCCGAGCAGATGCGGCCCCAGTCCGCCTCCGGCTCGGAGCCCCAGCCCTCCGCCGCGGGGTCCATCCCCTGGCGGAGCCGCGCCTCCTGGACGTCCATCCCGAACTTCACGTACGACGCGGCGCGGCCGAGCACCCGCATCCGGGGCCCCGGGTCGGCCGCGACCATCGAGGCCCAGAGGTGCGACACCGTCCCGCTGCGATGGGTCAGGGCGACGAACGTGTCGTCGTCGACCACGGCCCCGCCGCGGACGTGGCGCACCTCGGCGTAGACCGACTCGACCGGGCCGAACAGCACGAGCGCCTGGTCGATCAGGTGGGGGCCCAGGTCGTAGAGGAGGCCACCGGCGTCCTGCGGGTCGGCGCGCTCGCGCCAGACGTCGGCCACGTCGGGCCGCCACCGCTCGAACCGCGACTCGAAGCGGTGCACCGGGCCGAGGACGTCGCGCGCGACGAGGTCGGAGACGGTGAGGAAGTCGCCGTCCCACCGCCGGTTGTGGAACACCGCGACCGGCACCCCGCGTGCGGCCGCGGCGTCCCGCAGCCGCACCGCGTCGGCGACCGACGCCGCGACCGGCTTCTCGATCACGACCGGGAGCCCCGCGTCGACGGCCCGCAGCCCGAGCTCGAGGTGCGCGCGGTTGGGCGCCGCGATCACCACGAGGTCGAACGCGGTCGGGTCGGCCCAGATGTCGCCGGGACCCGACAGCAGGCGCGCATCCGGGTATCGCCCGGCCACCCGGGCCCGTCGGGTTGGATCCGCGCTCACCACCGCGGCCAGCCGCAGCGGCGCGGTCGCCGCGATCAGCGGAGCGTGGAAGGCCTCGCCGGCGAGTCCGTAGCCAACCAACGCGACCCGCAGACGCTCGTCCGGCACCCGTGCTTCCTATCACCGCCGGCCCGCGCGGACCCCGCCGGCCCCCGCGATCCGCGCCCGGGCGGCCGGGCCGGTCGTTCCGTCGAGCCGCGCTCATCGTCGGCTCACGCTGGGATCGGCAGGCTCCGGCCATGTCGAGGCCTGTGCCGCCGGTTCGTGCCGCCGCGGGCAAACGCGGTTCGCGCCCGATCCCGGGACCCGGGTCCACCTGATGGTGGTCGCGCCCGAATGCGTCTCCGCGCCCGCAACACCGGCGACGCCCGCGGCCGGCGCCGAGAGCGGTCCACGGCCGGAGGCGCCGACGTCCAAGTGGTCCCTGGGCTCGGCGGGGTTCACGATCCTGGTCATGGGGGCCGCGGTGGTCTCGCACCTCCCGGGCCTGGATCGCCAGCTCTTCGACTCCGACGAGGCCGCGATCGCGACGCTCGGCAACGTCGCCGCGCGCGGCGGCGTGCTGTACCGCGACGCGATCGACCGCAAGCCACCGCTCGCGCCCCTCCTCTACGCGGCCTCGTTCATCGTCACCGGCACCCGTGACCTCCGACCGCTGCACCTGCTCCTCGCGCTCGGCATCGGCGGCGGCGCGCTCGTCCTCGCGGCGGAGGCCCGCCGGATCGCGGGGGCCCGCGCGGGCTGGTGGGCCGCCGGTCTGCTCGTCGCGGGCGCGGTCTCGGCGCGGCCCGCAGCGGCACAGGCCGCCAACTACTCCCAGCTCGCGCTGCTGCCCGCGTGCGGCGCGATCGTCGCGGCGCGACGCGGCACCGCGCGCAGCGCGGTCGTCGGCGGGGTGCTGCTCGGGCTGGCGGTGCTCACGCGGCAGACGTGGGTCCTGGGGCTACCGGCCGCGATGCTCGCGGCGTGGATGACGGGCGAACGGCGCCCGAGCCGGCCGGCACTGCTCGCGCTGGCCACCGCGGCGACCATCGGTGCCGTCGCGCTCGTCGTGCCGTTCGGCGCGTTCTTCCGTTGGACCTTCACCGCCAACGCGTCGGTGCTCCAGATGAGCCAGTCGGTGCACGTGGCCCAGCGGGCCTGGTTCTCGCTGTCGCTGTTCGCCGTCGGGCACATTGCGGTCGTCTGGCTGGCGGTGCGCCGCGGCTTCCACCGCGCCGACCTCGACCTCTGGCTCTGGCTCGCGGCCGGCGTCGCCTCGGTGGCGATGGGCCTGCGCTTCTTCGATCACTACTGGTTCCAGGTGCTGCCGCCGCTGTGCCTGCTCGCCGCGCTCGGGATCGCCCGGACGAGCCACCCGGAGCGCCTCCTCCTCGCCGCGCTCGTCGCGTGGGCGGCGATCAGCGGGTGGGAGGCGGCGTGGACCGCGCCGGGGTTCACCCACGACTGGAGCCCGATCGTCGCGACGATCAGGGCCCACACCGGGCCCTCCGACCGGATCACCGTCTGGGGCTCCGTGCCCGAGCTCTATTGGCTCTCGGGCCGCGCCCCCGGCGGGGCGATCGTGATCACCGACTTCGTCGTCGGTCGCACCGCGGGCCGGGCCAACGGTCCGCAGCGGCTCGCCGACGCGACGCCGGGCGCGCTCGACGGCTACCTCACGTCGTTGTACCGCTCACCGCCGAAGCTGTTCCTCGACACGTCGACCGCGGGCATCCGCAGCTACGGCCACTACCCGACGACCCTCGTGCCGCCGGTCGCGCAGTTCCTGCACCGCTACTACCGCGAGATCGGCACCACGCAGCGGGTCGCGGTCTACCTGCTCCGGACCCGGCCGCCGCCGACCGCGCCCCGGCCGACGTGCGTCGTTCAGCCGGCGAAGGGGCTCGTGTGCGGCCGGACGGGCGGGGTGGCGAAGAAGGGCCGGACGTAGGCGTCCATGAGCTCCTCGACCGTGGCCTTGGACTCCGGATCGGCGATACGGTTGTGGTCCTCGAGCGGGTCGACGGCCTTGTCGAACAGCTGGCACGCGGTGAGCGCGTCCTCGTCGACGACGAGCTTGTAGCGGTCGGTCTCGAACGACGCGAAGCCCCAGTTCTCGCTCACCGACACGGCGCGGGGCTCAGGATCCTTGCCGTTGACGTAGCCGAGGAGCGGGCGCGCCGCGCTCTCCGGGACGCCGCCGGCACCGGCGATCGCCCGGACCGTCGCCGGGACGTCGAGGTGCTCGACGATGGTGCCGACGACGCGGGGCGCACGGCCTTCGGGCGGGCGGATGATCAGCGGAACCCGCACCGCCGGCTCGTACAGGACGCACTTCGACATCATCCCGTGATTGCCACCCATCTCGCCGTGGTCGCTCGTGTAGATGATCCACGTGGTGTCGAGCACACCCTTGGCGCGCAGCGCGGCGACGATCGCACCCACCGCGTCGTCGATGACGCTGATGTCGGCGCTGTAGCCGCGGCGCATCCCGCGGATCGCGTCGTCGGTCATGGTGTCGGTGTCGGACAGGTGCAGGAACGCTCGCAGCAGGCTGCCGTAGGTGCCGGCGGACTCGACGTCGGGCCGCAACGTGGTGGCGGGCATGGAGATGTCAGCGCCGCGGTAGCGGTCGACGGCCTCGACCGGCGCGTCCCACGGATCGTGCGGGCCCGGGAAGCCGACGAAGGCGAAGAACGGTTGGTCGCGGTCGTACTCCTCGATCCACCGCACGGCCTCCGCGCCGTGCCACGTGTCGACGTAGGCGTCGAGCGGGATGGGCATCGGCGTGGCGTCCCACATCGGGACCCGCTTCGTGGCGCCCCGCCCGCTGTCCTTCTCGCCCTGGTAGCTGCGGTCGGCGATGTGCTGACGGTACGCGTCGAGCAGGCCGCGCGTCTTCAGGAAGTCGGTGTAGCGGTTGGGCGTCTCCCCGGCGAACTTGTCGCCGGTCTCCCGCACCTCGGTGAAGCCGAGGGCCTCGAGCCTGGGGGCGAAGTCGTCGATGTGCGTCGCGCCGTCGTCGTCCTCCTGGTACAGGTGGGCCTTGCCGAGCATGGCCGTGTGGTAGCCCGCGTCGCGCAGCGCCTTCACGTACGTCGGCGACGCCGGGTCCACCTCCGCCCAGTTCGTGTACACACCGTGATCGCGGACGTAGCGCTCGGTGAGGAACGACGCGCGCGACGGCATGCACAGCGGACCCTGGCAGTTGACGCGCGAGAAGCGGACGCCCTCGGCGGCGAGGGCGTCGAGGTTCGGCGTCTGCACCGCGGCGTCGCCCGCGCAGCCGAGCATGTCGGCGCGGTGCTGGTCCGACATCACGAGCAGGATGTTGGGCGGGCAGTCGCTCATGCCCGGCGCATCCCTCGTGCGACGGGAACCGAACCCGGTCGCGAGCAGTGTGTCGGCTTCATCTCCGCCCCCAAAGCAGTCGGCCCCGGTCGTTGCGGGGCGGCGGCGGGGATTGTACCGAGACCGGGATCAGGGGCTCCGGGGCAGTTGCGGCTCAGCCCGAGCCGAGCGTGTGCCGGGCCTCGCGGAGCGAGTAGCCGACGATGACCAGGCCAGCAAGCGGGTCCGCCCACCACCAGCCGAACCCGGCGTTGAGGCTCAGCCCGATCAGGACCGCGGCCGCGAGGCCGGCGTCGACCAGCGTGACCCGGCCTTCGGCCCGGAGGACCGGGTTCCGGAGCGCCGCGCCCGTCACCGCCTTCCCGCGTGCGAGCGCGAGCATCACCAGGCACGTCGCCCCGGTCCAGACGATGCCGAGCGGCGAATGCCCCGGGTGGTGACCCCCGACGAGCATCCACGCGGCCTGCGCCGTGACGTATACGGCGAGCGCGAGAAACGCGGCGCGGATGAGGCGCAGACCGATCGCCTCCCGGTCTTCATGGCTGCCGGTCAGCTCCCACACGACGACGAGCGACGCGCCGATCTCGATCGCGGAATCGAACCCGAATCCCGCGACTGCCGCCGACCCGGATCGGATCGCCGCGACGACGAGGACGGGAACGCCGATCACGTTCCACGCGAGCGTCGCGTATTCGAGTCGAAGGCCGCGACGCGTGAGCCGGTCCATCTGGCGAGTCTGTCAGTGGAGTCGTCGCGCGTGCCGCGTGCGGTTCCGGCGCGCCTCGTTCATCCGTCGCCGGCGGTCCTCCGGGGCATCGACCAGCGTGACCAGCGGCTCGGCCACCTCGACGATGTACGTCGAGAGCATCTGGCGGGTCTCCGGACCGACGTCGAGCGCGTTGTGCGGCAGGCGGGGATCATCGAGGAACGCTCGAGCTCGGTCGGCGTATTGCGGCAGCCGCGCGCGGTCGCAGCCACTACGGTGCTGGTCGTGCTCATCCAGAGGACCTGAGGGGCCTGGCCCGATGAAGGTCCGCCAACCGACCCGCGAGGGAACGGTGGCAACGCCAGGCACGATGAGGAGGACTTCATGGCCCATTGGCTGGCCGGCTCGCGGGACTGGCAGGTGTGCGGGACGTGTTGTCAGCTCCGCGGCCCGTTCGTTTGGCGATTGAAGGGCATGGCCTACGACCACGTGCAGGAATGCGACTGTCCACGGCAGCGCCGTACAGACGGTGAACGTCCCGAGACGTGGCGCGGGTTCGACTACAACACCGTCGCGGAACTCTGCCAGGCATGCGGGTGTCGGGTCCTTGACAGCGGGTCACGCTTCTCGATCTGGTTCTGCAGAGAGTGCAGACAGCGCGCGACCGATCTGAACGCCGAGCTCGGCCGGACTCTGGTGCCGATCGGTCGACACTCGATCCTGCACGGTGTCGCATCGCGCACGACTCCGAAACCGACGGAAGCCGAGATCGGAGCGTTCGTCAACCGATTCGGCGCGTTGGTCGAACGAATGAGGCGACTACGCGACTGGGGACATGTGGTCGTACGTCGCAATCTCTCGACCGTCGGCTACGCGGACGCAACCGAGATCGCACTCACCGACTACCTGGCGGCGGTGAGCGGCATCGACCGTGCCGGCCGCTCCGAGGAGATGGTCATGTGGATGACGCTCGACCGGCACGACCTCGAATAGCGATCAGCACGGACGCGCCTCTAGCAGGGTCGTGAATAGGCTGCCACGGGACAAGGACAATTGCGGTTCAGGAAGGGCGGTCAGTCATGCCGGATGCCAACACCGAGGTCGCGCGTCGTCTCTACGAACGGCTCAATGCCGGAGACCTCAGTGTGGTCGACGATCTCATTTCTGATGACTTCGTCGAGCACGAGGAGTTCCCCGGCTTGGAGCCGAACAAGGCCGGGGTGCGCCAGTTGTTCGAGATGTTCCACACCGCGTTCCGGGACGCGAAGTTCGAGGTCGACGACATGATCGCCGAAGGGGACAGGGTGTTCGTTCG
>JADGOM010000151.1 GCA_017882925.1 Acidimicrobiia bacterium
CGACACCCACCCGGCCTGCCAGCGGGCGAGCGCGCCGTTGCCGGGCGGCCCGTGACCCCACGCGCCCGCGAACATGCGCGCGCCGGCGCTGCGACCCTCCTGGCCGTGCCACCACCGCCGGTACGTGGGCCCGTCGGTGACCGCGAGCGTCTCCTGGAGGAGCTGGAACGGCCACGTGAAGGAGAGGAACGGGATGAACCAGCTGGCCGGCATCCACGCGGTGGCCATGCGGGTCGGCTGGTCCATGAGCCCGGCGACGTTGCGGTACGCGCGCGACGACCAGACGGTCGTGAGCACCGCGACCGGGATGAAGAACACGAAGACCATCGCGCCGAGGAAGGCCGCGACGCCCGGCCGGTCGCGCACGAAGAGCACGCCGATCCCCGCGAGCAGCGCGGTGCCCGACACGAGCGCGAAGCCACCGCGCACGATGCCGCCCAGCCCGCCGATCCGGCGCGGGACCGGCAACGGCGCGCCGTACCGGTCGACCCGGCCGACGGGAAGCTGCGCGGGGGCCGGCCCGCCGTCGCCGCCGGAGCCCCAGCCCGGCCCGGGCACGATCGGCGCCGCGGCCACCGGGCCCGGAGCGGGTCGCGGGAGCGGAGCGAGCTCGCCCCACGCGGCGCCGTCCCACCACCGCCAGCGACCGGTCCCGCCCGGGTCGGCGTACCAGCCCGCGGGCGTCGTCGGCATCGTCATCCGGGGAAGTCTGGCCGATCGCGCCGGGGTCGCGGTCCGGCGGGGATCGGGCGGGTCGGGGACCCGGGAGAGGCGGTGGCGGGAATCGAACCCGCGTCAAGGGTTTTGCAAACCCGTGCCTGAGCCACTCGGCTACACCGCCCCGGCCGGCCTGCGGAGCACCGGCGGAGGGCCGAGGTTAGTTCACGGCGAACCAACGGCCGGGTGGGCCGGGTGGCTCAGACGAGGAGCAGCCGCACCGCGGTGGCGAGGTCGGCGTCCACCCGCTCGGCCGGGTCGACCCCGCCCACCCAGCCGATGAGCGACGAGAACCAGATCTGCTGCAGCGCCCGCGCCACCTGGAGGTCGCGTTCGGTCGCCGCGCCCTCGTGCATCGCGGCGACGATGATCGCGGTCATGCCCTCGGTGACCCGGCCGACGGCCTCCGCCTCGTCGGGCTGCGCGCGCCCGAGCGCCCGCACCATCGCCGCGGTGGCCTCCGGCCGGCGCTGCAACGCGCGGTTGGCCCGGGCCAGCACGTCGACGACGCGGTCGGCGGAGGTGTCCCCCGCGGGCGGCTTGCGCTGCAGGCGCTCGCCCAGGACCTGGATCTGCTCGACGTTGGCCTCGAGGAGCAGGCGCTCCTTCGACGAGAAGTAGCGGTACACCGTGCCGAGCGCGACCCCCGCGGCGGCGGCGACGTCGCGCATCTGCACCGCCTCGAACCCACCCCGGCCCGCGAGCTCGAGCGTCGCCTCGATCACCCGGCGGCGCCGGGCCGCCTGGTTGCGGGCCAGCGCTCCCCCGGGGGCCTGGTCGTCGTCGTCGAACACGGGGAGGGCCTCGGTCATCGGGAAATTGAAACACGTTCCGACCCGGCGCCCCGGCACCGGACGCGGGGTGGCCCGGATCCTCGGGGATCCGGGCCACTACGTGCGGGTCGTGCCCGTCAGCGGGGATGGGGGGCCCGGTGGCGGCGACCCGTCCTCGCGCTCGGGATCAGCCGGCCGGGACGGCGGCGCACTTCTGCTCGAGCTTGGTCAGCCGGTCGCCGACCTTGGTGATCCGGCCGTTGATCGTGTCGATGCGGGTCTGGATCCTCGCCTGGCGCGCCGGGCGCTTCACGTCGGCCTTGAGGGCCGTGAGGATCGACACGCGGTCCTTGAGGTTGGCGACCACGCGGCCTTCGAGCGTCTGCAGCTGCGGCAGGTTGGCGCAGGCCTTCGCGAGCCGGGCGCCCGATGCCGCCTTGGGAGCCGCGGTGGGGGCCGTGTCCGCATAGGCGGCCGTGGCGCCGAGGCCGGCGACCATCGTCGCCACCAGCGCCACCGATGCGAGGGACTTCTTGATGTTCATGGGACTTGCTCCTTCACGGGTCGGTCTCGATCTGACAGCACTCAGCATCGATGACCAACATCAGGGGATCGTGAAGCGGCGGCGAGCCTTCGCCCAAGGCGGGAACGACCCCGACGGCGGGGTGCGCCCGTCAGGAGAGGTGGGCGACGGCCTCGGACGCGGCCCGCTTGCCGGTGACGTGCGCGGCGTGCACGACCGCGGCGATGGTATCGGTGGCGGTGCCGTCGCCGGCCCAGAACAGTGCGCCGGTGTCGGCCGCGGCCAGCGCCGCGCGCGAGCCCGCGCCCCCCAGCCGCACGAAGCTGTAGGCGCCCCGGGTGTCGGGGTTCTTGAGCCAGTCGATCCGCTGGTAGGCCTGCACTCGCGCGGAGGGCTTGCCCTCCGGGAACACCCGGTCGAGGTCGGCCAGGCACACCCGGGCCGCAGCCTCCTCGCTGAGCACCGAGAGGGCGCGGGCCCGGAATCCGGTGACGTAGGCGCAGAGCACCGCAGGGGCCCCCGGCCGCCCGTAGAGCGACGTCCAGTAGAGGCGCACGGGGCCGTCGACCGCGAGCATCGTGAGGTCCTCGGGCCAGAAGGGCTCGTCGAACCGGAAGAGGATCTTCATCGCCGCGCCCATCTCGAGGCCGTTGAGCGCGCGCCACTTCGTGGCCGGGAGCTCCGGCGTGAAGCGCACCGCGTTCGACTTCAGGACCCCGATCGGCAGCGTGCACACGGCCGCATTCGCCGTGATCTCCTCGCCGTCGTCGCGCACGACCGTCACCCCGCCGGCCGCCCACCGCACCTCGGCGACGCGCCAGCCCAGCCGTACGTCGAGGCCGCGGGCGAGCCACTTCGGCAGCTCGTCGTACCCCGCGACGACCCGGTGGTCGATGCCCCGCTCGAGCTCGACGACCCGGTCGTCGCGCAGACCCTGCATCCCGACCTCGTGGAGGTCGCCGAGCGGATGGATCGACAGCATCTGATCCGCCATGGCCCACGCCGCGCCGGTGACGCCGCGAACCTCGAGGAACTCCGCCGCGCTGCGATCGGGGCCCTCGAAGGCCGCGACGTCGTCGAGGAGGTTGCCCAGCCGGGCCAGGCTCGGGTCGGCGTAGAGCTCGGGGCTGCGGATCCCGCCGAGCTCCATGACGTAGCCGGCGGCCGGCTCGCAGAACAGCAGCTCGAGCCCGGCCGCCGCCGCGAGGGGCAGGGTCTCGGCCTTGTCGGTGTGGATGAACTCGGCGCCCTGCTCCACCGGGACGCCCGCGAACTCGTGATCGGTGGAGATCCGGCCCCCGATCCGGTCCTGGCTCTCGACCACCACGGCCCGGAGGCCGGCGTCGGTGAGATCCCGGGCCGCGGTCGTGCCCGCCATACCGGCGCCGATGACCACCACGTCGACATCGTTCCTGGCCACGACCCCTCCTCCAACCTGACGTCGGCGTCATAGTATCGACCGGTCAGCCGGCGACCCCGATCCAGCGCAAGGACTCCGGGCGCGACATAGGTTGACGGCCTTCCGTCGCCCGCCAAGGGAGCAGCAGTGGAGATCCAGGGCAAGCGCATCCTCGTCACGGGCGCATCGTCGGGCATCGGCGCCCAGCTCGCGCCGCAGCTCGCGGCCCGCGGCGCCACCGTCGGGATCGTGGCCCGACGCGCCGACCGCCTCGAGGAGGTCCTGGCCGCGTGCCGGGAGCACTCCCCCGAGTCGGCGATGTGGGCCGTCGACCTCGGCGACCTCGACGCGGCCCAGCAGCTCGTCGAGGACGCATGGGAGGCGTTCGGCGGGCTCGACTGCCTCGTCAACAACGCGGCGATGGGGAAGCGCAAGCGGGTCCTCGACCAGACCACCGAGGAGATCGAGAAGGTGATGCGGGTCAACTTCTTCTCGCCGATCCTCATGGGCCAGGTCGCGGCGAAGAGGATGCGTGCGCGTGGCTCCGGTCTCATCGTCAACGTGTCGAGCATGGGCGGGCGTCTCGGCATCTCGCACGAGTCGTCGTACTGCGCGTCGAAGTACGCGATGAGCGGCTGGAGCGAGGTCATGTTCATGGACCTCATCGGCACCGGCGTCGACGTCAAGCTCGTGCTGCCGGGCCCGATCAAGACGGAGATCTGGGAGGTGCAACCGGGTGAGCTGCCCGGCTCGTACGACGGGCCGTGGGTCACCGCCGAAGACTGCGCGGCCGACATCGTCGCCGCCATCGAGGGCGACGGCTTCGAGTACTACGTCCCGGAGGAGGTCTACCCGGGCTTCGTGCAGAAGGATCTGATCGTGGGGAAGAGCGGCGCGGCCGACGACTTCCTCCGCGGCATGGCGGCGATGGAGAACGACCTCCTCGACAAGGTCACGAAGGACGAGCAGTGAAGGCACTCGTATTCGGCGTCAAGCCCGAGCCGGTCCCCGAGCCGCCCGAGGGCTCGGGCCACCTGCTCGAGGGCCTCGCGCACACGCCCATGGCGTTGCAGGAGATCCCCGACCCGCCCCTGCTCGGCGACGACTGGGTGGTGCTCAAGAACCGCATCACCGGCATCTGCGGCTCCGACTCCAAGCAGGTGTTCATGGACGCCGGTGGCGACGCCTCCGACTTCGCGATGACCGCGTTCATCTCGTTCCCGCAGGTCCTGGGACACGAGGTGATCGCCGACGTCGTGCAGGTGGGGCCGAAGGCGCGCGGCGTCGAGGTCGGCCAACGCGTCGCGCTCAACTGCTGGCTCTCGTGCGGGCCCCGGGGCATCTCCCCGATGTGCCCGCCGTGCCAGGAGGGCGACTTCTCGATCTGCTGGAACTTCACCGAGGGCCGCCTCTCCCCCGGCATCCACACCGGCAACGCGAAGGAGGGCACCGGCGGCTTCGCCGAGCTCCTCCCCGCGCACGACTCGATGGCGATCCCGGTTCCCGACGACATCGCCGACGACGTCGCCGTGCTCGCGGACCCGTTCGCGGTGTCGCTGCACGCGATCACCCGCAACCCGCCGCCTCCGCACGGCAAGGCCGTCGTGTGGGGCGGGGGCGCGCTCGGCACCACGAGCGTCGCGATCCTGCGCGCCCTCTACCCCACCGTCGACGTCGCCGCGGTCGTGATGCACCCCGCGCAACAGCAGCTCGCGGCGAGCCTCGGCGCGCACGTGGTGTCGGCGCACCAGAGCGACGAGGAGATCGTCGTCGCCCTCGCCGACTGGTCGGGCGCCACGCTGCGCAAGCCGTGGGAGGGCCTGCCGATCGCCCACCCCGCGTTCATCGACTCGGTCTTCGACACCATCGGCGCCCCGAAGACGCTCGAGACCGCGCTGCGCGTCCTCAAGCCGCGGGGCACGATCTGCGTGAGCGGCGTGCACGCCGCGGGCCGGTTCGAGTGGTCGCCGTGGTACTTCAAGGAGGCGCGGCTGGTCGGCTCCAACGCGTTCGGCGTCGAGGAGGTCGACGGCGTGCGCAAGCACGCGATCGAGCACTACTTCGACCTCGTGCGCAACGGCCGCATCGACATCAGCGCGATGCTCACCGACCGCTACCCGCTCGAGCAGTGGCGCGACGCGTTCACCTGCATCGCCAAGCAGAGCGAGACGAACGCGATCAAGGTCGCGTTCGACTTCCGGTCGTGAGCCCCTCCCCCGCGGCCGACGAGCGCTTCTACTTCCGGCAGCTGCTCGCCGGGCTCGACTTCGCGCTCGACGACCAGGTCGCGCGCCAGATGGTCAACTTCGTCTACCTCGTCGGCGACCGGGAGACCGGCGAGGCGATGGTCGTCGACCCGGCCTACGGCATCTCCGAGCTGGTCGAGCTCGCCGGCGCCGACGGCATGCGGATCACCGGGGCGCTCGTCACCCACTACCACGCCGACCACATCGGCGGTGACCTGATGGGCTACCACATCGACGGCGTGCGCGAGCTCCTCGCCCACCCCGACGCGCAGGTGAAGCTGCACGTGCAGCGGCACGAGGCCGAGTTCGTGCAGCGCCAGACGGAGGTCGCCGACGCCGACCTCGTGCGGCACGACGGTGGCGACACGGTGAGCGTGGGCGCGGTCGACATCACGCTGCTCCACACGCCGGGCCACACCCCCGGCAGCCAGTGCTTCCTCGTCGACGGCAAGCTCGTCGCCGGCGACACGCTCTTCATCGACGGCTGCGGCCGCACCGACTTTCCCGGCGGCAGCTCCGAGGCGATGTACGACAGCCTCCACAACGTGCTCGGCACCGTGCCCGACGACACCGTGCTCTACCCCGGCCACCTCTACTCGCCCACGCCGTCGGCGACGATGGCCGACACCCGGCGCAACAACTACGTCTTCCGCCCGAAGTCGCCCGAGCAGTGGCTCGAGATGTTCGGCCGATGAGCCGCGCGGGCCGGTGACGATCTCCGTCGCCGCGGAAGACTTCGACGCGCCCGAATCGCGCGAGCTGCTCGCCGAGTTCGACGCGGAGATGGCGCGCCGCTACGGGAGCGGCGACGAGCCGATGCATCCGATCCCACCCGCCGACCTGGTCACGTTCCTGGTCGCGCGCGTCGACGGGCGCGCCGCCGGCTGCGCCGCGCTCCGCCGTCACGACCCCGGGCTCGCCGAGGTGAAGCGCATGTACGTGCGGGCCGAGGCCCGCCGGCTCGGCATCGGGATGCGGCTGCTCACCGGTCTCGTCGATGCGGGTCGCGCCGCCGGGTTCTCGGTGCTCCGGCTCGAGACCGGCGGCGCGCAGCCTGAGGCCATCGCGATGTACGAAGCCGCCGGATGGGACCCGATCTCCGGCTTCGGGCAGTACGCGTGGTCCGACACCCAGCGGAGCTACGAGCTCTCTCTCCGCTGACGCGGCGCGCGCCGGCAACTCGCCCGGGCGAGGTGGGTGTCACACCTCGCGGCGATGATGGGTGGCATGTTCACGGAGGAACTGCGTACGGCGCGGACGGCGCTCGAGGCCATCGCTCAGAGTTTCGATGCGACGTGTTCGGGGCGTGCAGCGGTCGGGTTGTTGGAGGAGCTGGCGACGATCCGGCACCTCGCCGACGGCGTGACCGCACGGGTGTCGAAGCGGATCGCGGAAACCAACGTGTTCGTCGCGTACGGCGATCGCACCGCCCAGGAGCTGTGCGCCCGACTCGGTGGAGTCGGTACGGGTGACGCCCGGCGGGCGATCGAGCACGCGACCCGACTCGAGTCGCTCCCGGCGACCGACGCCGCGGTGCGGGCCGGGCGCTTGTCGGGCCCGGAAGCTGCGCTGATCAGTGCGGTCGCGGTCCACGACCCGATACTCGAGACCGAGCTGCTCGCCGCCGCCGGCAACGGGCTCTCACCTCTGCGTGACGCGTGCGTGAGCGCCCGCGCCCGGACCGAGGATCCCGAAGCCCGGGCGCGACGGCAGCACGCAGCCCGGACGTTGACGATGTGGAACAACGTCGACGGCATGGTCGAAGGCCACTTCAGACTCGCGCCCGAAGTCGGCGGCGCGCTCCGAGCCGCGATTCAGCAGCAGACGCAGCGCGTGTTCCGCGCGCAGCACCGTGCAGGGATCCACGACCCCCACCACGCCTACGCCGCGGACGCGCTCGCACAACTCGTGATCGGCGAGCCCGATGCCGCGAAGCCGGCGGTCGGTTACGCGACCCACGTCGTGATCGACCACGCGGTGCTGATCAGGGGAACTGCGCTGCCGGGCGAGACGTGCGAGATCCCCGGCGTCGGCCCGGTCAACGCTCGCTGGGTCCAGGAACTGCTCGGTGAGGCGTTCGTCACCGCGGTCATCAAGAAGGGCCGCGACATCACCACCGTCGCCCACCTCGGCCGGCACATCCCCGCCGAGCTCCGCACCGCGATGATCGTCGGCGGCCACGAATGCTGCGTCGAAGGCTGCACCCGACGCGAATACCTCGAGATCGACCACTGCGAAGTCGATGACGCCAAAGGCGGCCCCGCAGCCTGGTGGAACCTCGAACACCTCTGCTCGGTCGACCACCGCCGAAAGACCCGAGGCTGGCACCTCGGCCCCCGCGATCCCGTCACCGGAAAGCGAAAGCTCGAACCTCCAGGAACGACGCGCGCCGCCTAAGGCCGTGGCGCGGGCGGCCAGCGGTAGGTGATCCAGCCGTCGAGGGGGCCGGCGCCGAGGGACCGGTAGAAGCCGATCGCGGGCTCGTTCCAGTCGAGGACGTTCCACTCGAGCCGGCCGTCGGTGCGGTCGCGCAGGGCTTCGATCAGCGCGCGGCCGTAGCCGCGGCCCCTCCGGTCGGGGTGCACGAACAGGTCTTCGAGCCAGATGCCCAGGCGGCCGACGAACGTGGAGAAGGTCGGGAAGAAGATCGCGTACCCGACGACGGGGTCATCGGCACCGGGGCCGTCGGTGGCCACGATCGCCGATGCGGCCGGGTCGGCTCCGAACAGGTGCCCGCCGAACGTGGCCGGGTCGAGCGTGACCTCGTCGGTCATGTGCTCGTACTCGGCCAGCGCGCGGATCAGCCCGACGATCACGTCGAGATCGCCGGGCTCCGCGTCGCGGATCACGGGAGTCTCCGATCAGGCGTCGAAGAGCACCGGGATCGAGGTCGGGCCCCGGAACGCGAAGCCCTCGATGACCGGAGCCGGCTGGTCGGGGTCGAGCCGGAGGTTGGGCAGCCGGTCGAGGATCACGTTGAGCCCGGTGCGCAGCTCGAGCCGGGCCAGGTGCATCCCGAGGCACTGGTGGGGACCGGTGCCGAACGCGAGGTGCGTCTGCGCCGGGCGCCCGAGCTTCCACTCCTCGCCGTCCTCGAAGCGGCTCTCATCGTGGTTGGCCGAGCCGACGATCACGCTCACCGGGCAACCCGCGGGGATCGGCACGCCCTCGACCTCGGTGTCCTTGGCCGCGACGCGGCTGGTCATCGTGACCGACGTCTCCCAGCGCAGCGTCTCCTCGATCACCTCGGGCACGAGGCTGCGGTCGGCGGTGACGCGGGCGAGCTCGTCGGGGTGCGTGAGCAGCGCGGTGAGCGCGTTGCCCATGGTGCGGAAGGTGGTCTCCGCGCCGGCGGGCAGCAGCAGGCGCAGGAAGCCGTAGATCTTCTCGTCGGTGAGCTTCTCGCCGTCGATCTCCGCCGTGACGAGGTCGGTGATGAGATCGTCCTCCGGCTGCACCCGCCGCGACTCCACGATCGGCTCGAGGTAGGCGCGCATGGCGAGCGACGCAGCCATCCCGCGCTCGTGGTCGAGTGGCCCGGTGTTGATCTCCTCGGCCCACTGGTGGAACTGCTCGAAGTCGGCGAGCGGTACGCCGACGATGGCGCAGATGACCTGCACCGGGTACTTCGACGTGACCTGGACCACGAGGTCGGCCTTGCCGTCGGCCTGGAACTTGTCGATCAGGCGGTGGATGAGCGGGACCACCACGTCGGTGTCCCACCGCTCGAGCGCGCTGGCCCGGAACGCGTGGGCCACGAGGTTGCGGTACTGCCGGTGCTCGGGGCCGTTCATCGCCAGGATGAGGTCGCCCATGTACTGGCCGATCACCTCGCCGTTGATCGACGAGCTGAACGTCTCCCAGTCGCGCATGACCTTCTCGGCGTCGCCGAACTTCGTGATCGAGAAGTTCTCCCGCGCGTCGAAGTCGGACGAGCTGTAGTGCAGCACCGGACATTCGCGGCGAGCCCGTTCCCAGGTGGGATACGGCTGCGCGGTGAAGAAGTCGAGCTGCGGCAGGTCGGTGTCGCTCATGGAACTCCCCGGTTCGTCCGCGCCGGGAGCGGCGGCGGCCCGGCGATCACCGTAGCGAACCTGACGTGAGCGTCAACCCCGCGAACCGGCACCGGCACATCCAGATCCTCGTGCGCCGATCGAGCACGCACACCGTGCTCAATCGGCGCCCGACGAGCTCTGAGCGACCAGGGCCGCGAAGCGGGCGAAGACCGCGTCGCGGCGCTCGGCCGAGCCGGGGTACGCGACCCGGTTCGCGAAGCGGAGGCCGTCGGCGCCACCGGGAGCGAATCCGGCCGACACGGGATCGGAGTCGGCCCAGGTCGACGCGATCGTCTCCACCGCCTCGAGGTGGAACTGCAGCCCCCAGGCCCGGCGCCCGAGTCGGAACCCCTGGTTCGGGTACGCGTCCGACTCCGCGAGCGGCACCGCGCCCGGTGGCGGCCGGTAGGTGTCGCCGTGCCACTGGAGCGCGGCGAACTCGCGGGGCAGGCCCGAGAGCAGCGGGTCGTCGTGCGCGGCGTCGAGCAGCCGCACCGGCAGCCATCCCACCTCGGGCCCGTGCCCCTTCATCGCCTCGCCACCGAGCGCGTGCGCCATGAGCTCCGCGCCGAGGCACAGCCCGAGCAACGGCACCGAGGCGTCGACCGCGTGCTCGATCAGCGCGAGCTCCGCGCGGCGGGTCGGGAAGCGCAGGTCGGAGTACGCGGCCTGCAACCCGCCCATGACGACG
>JADGOM010000017.1 GCA_017882925.1 Acidimicrobiia bacterium
AACTACTCGGCGGCCAAGGCGGGCATCGCCTCCATGACGATCGTGCAGGCCCGCGAGCTCCAGAAGTACGGCATCACCGTCAACGCGATCGCGCCCCGGGGCCGCACCGCGATGACGCTCGCGGTGCCGGGCGCGGCCGACATCATCAGCCCCAAGGAGGGCGAGTTCGACGGCTGGAACCCCGACAACGTCGCGCCCTTCGTCGGCTTCCTCGCGAGCCCGGCCGCGGCCGGGATCAGTGGCCAGGTGTTCGTGGTCTGGGGCGACGAGGTCATCCGCATGACGGGCTGGATGCCGGCCACGAGCATCCGCAACGGCGACCGCTGGACCATCGACGAGATCGTCGCCCGCCAAGCGGACCTGTTCCCCGGCGAGCACGACACCGAGATCCCGCTGCTGCGGCCCACGCGGTAGCGCCGGCACCGGGCGGCCTCCGCCGCCCCCATCCATCGTCCGACTCATCTGCACACCGGGAGACTTCGTGCCTGACTGGGGAACCCTCCAAGTCGACCAACTGCGCTACATGGCCCGCGAGCACGGCGACCAGATCGCGTACCGCAACCTCGGCGCGGAGACCGCGCTCACGTTCACGGAGTGGGACGAGCAGTCGAACCAGCTCGCCCGCTTCCTCGTGAGCCGCGGCGTGGCCAAAGGCGACCGGGTGTCGGTCTACCTGCCGAGCGACGAGGTGCTGCGCTGGATCGTCGCCTACGCCGCGGTCCACAAGGCCGGCGCGGTCGCCGTCCCGACCAACACCCGCCTCACGGCGCGTGAGCTCACGACCATCCTCGGGCACGCCGAGATCCGCGCGATGTTCACGTGCGCCGATCTGCTCGAGACCGCGTACGAGGTGCGGGAGCACGTGCCCTCGTTCGAGCTGATCGTCACCGCGGGCGGTGCGCTCGACGGCGCCGATCCCGCCTCGGCCCCGACCGTCGACTTCGACGCCGCGCGCGACAGCCAGGACCCGGCCGACTTCCAGGTGCCGACGGCGGCTGACGACCTGGCCGACATCATGTACACCTCGGGCACCACCGGCCTCCCGAAGGGTGTCGCGGTCCGGCACCGCAACATCGCGATGATCCCCAACAACGAGCCCCACTGGAGCAATGCGGGCTGGATGCACGGCGCGCCGCTCTTCACGTTCGCGGGCCTGTCGTTCGTCTACAACCCCATGAAGATGGGCCTCGTCGGCTACTACCTGCCGAAGTTCGACGCGACGCGTTGGATGGAGCTCGTGGCGTCCGAGCGACCGAGGATGGCGTTCATCGTCCCCGCGATGGCGGAGCTGCTCGTGAGCCGACCCGACTTCGAGGACCACGACCTCACCAGCCTCGTCGCGGTGTCGATCGGCAGCGCGCCGCTCGCCCCGTCGACCCTCGAGCGGCTCCAGGAGCGGCTGCCCGGCGCGACGGTGAGCAACAGCTACGGCATGAGCGAGGCCGGCCCCGCCTACATCACGATGCCGAAGGAGGAGTCGCGGAAGCGCACCGGGTCGGTGGGCAAGCCGACGGCTCCGCTCGAGGCCAAGATCGTCGACGAGGACGGCAACGAGCTCCCCGCGGGCGAGGTCGGCGAGCTGCTCACCCGGATGCCCGGCCGTCAGCGCGAGTACTACAAGGACGACGCCGCGACCGAGAGCACGTGGACCCCCGACGGCTGGCTCCGCAGCGGCGACCTCGGCTACATCGACGCCGACGGCTACCTCTACCTCGTGGGCCGCAAGAAGGACCTGATCATCCGGGGCGGCAACAACGTGTACCCGACCGACATCGAGGCCGCCATCCTCGAGCACCCCGAGGTGCAGGAGGCCGCGGTCATCGGCGTGCCCCACAAGATCCTCGGTGAGGACATCGCCGCATTCGTGGTCCGCGTCCCTGGTTCCACGTTGAGCGCGGCGCAGCTCAAGGACTTCTGCTCCGAGCGCCTCGCCGACTACAAGCGGCCGCGGGAGATCCACTGGGAGACCGAGCTCCCCCGCAACGCCACCGGCAAGGTCGTGAAGCACCAGCTCAAGGACCCGCTCAACCGGTCCTGAGCCGGCCCCGCACCGCCTCCGAACCAGCAGCTAATCTCCCGTCAACCTGACGTCACCGTCACGAAAGGACGCCCGCACGTGGCATTCACCGAGTTCAAAGGCCTGAAGACCGGCACCCAGAAGGTCGTGATCGAGCGTGGCCCGGTCCGGGTCTTCGCGCAGGCGCTGGGCGACAACGACCCGGTCTACGACGGCGACGACGCGCCGGTCCCGCCGACGTTCCCGTTCGTGATGTCGTACTGGGGCTCCCTCGGTGAGGGCGGCGCCGCCGGCATCCCGATCGAGAAGCTGCGCGGCCCCGGCCGGGCGATCCTCCACGGGGAGCAGGCGTTCGAGTTCTTCAGCTGGCCGAAGGTCGGCGACGTGCTCGAGGGCACCGGTGAGGTGACCGACGTGTACGAGAAGGAGAAGTCCAACGGCGGCAAGCTGGAGTTCTACGTGACCGAGACCAGCTGGAAGAACGCGAAGACCGGCGAGCCGGTCGTCAACGCGATCTTCACCCTCGCGATCAACGTGAAGGCCCCGAAGGCCTGACCCATCCCGCGCGCCGGTGCGCGCGGACGTTCGACTCCGGATGACGGCGGGCCCTCGCGGGCCCGCCGTTCCCGCTCCCGTCGGCGCGCCGGCACCGGCGCCCGAGCGGTCGGGAGCCCGCCGGCGCCGCCGGCTGCCTGTGCCAGCATGGCGCCCGATGTCTCCGCCTCCGACCGAGCAACCCGACCCGACGATCGACGCGTACCGTCGGCGCATCGTGGTCGCTTCGACCTCCGACTCGCGGATCGACGGCGAGCTCGCCGACGACCTCCACCACTTCCGGGTCGTGCTCCACCACGACGGATCATTCGTCACCGCAGTCACCGGCGAGAGCATCCGCTACCCGTGGAGCACCTGCCCCGGCGCGACCGACGAGCTCCTCGCCCTGGTCGGGGCCCCGCTCGACGCGCGAACCGGCGCGGCGGCGAAGCACGCGGATCCGCGCGCCAACTGCACCCACATGTTCGACCTCGCCGCGCTGGCCATGGCCCACGCGTGGCGCGCCACGCACGCCGACCCCGACCACGGCCCGCCCCGCGAGCGGCAGTACGACGTCGAGATCTCCACCGAGCTCGACGCCGACCGGTGCGTCCGGACCCGACTCTGGCGCGACCGCGGGCTCGTGGTCGAGTGGCGGCTGCACACGCCTCCCGGCGCGGCGCGCGCGATCGTCTCCCCCGAGCCCTACGCCTCGGTGCCGTTCGAGCGGGGCTTCTTCAGCTGGAGCGCGACCGAGCTCGATCCCGATGCGGGCGAGGCCGCGTTCGTGCTGCGCCGAGCCTGCGACATCAGCCGCGGCCGTGGCATGGACCTCGACAGCCTGCCGGTGGAGATCGCGTTCGCCGAGCCGAAGCTCGGGGTCTGCTACGCGAAGCAGCCGGGCATGACCGAGCACGTGCACCGCCACCTCGGCGCCACCCGCGACTTCGCCGCCCGGCCCGAGGCCGTGTTCGACGACACCTGAGCGGGGCGCGGCCCCCGCCCGCCGGGGGGCGGAGTCCTCACGGCGCTGTGCGAGCATGACGCCGATGACCACCACCCCGACCGATCAGCCCGACGTGACGATCGACGCCTACCGCCGGCGCATCGTGGTCGAGGCGGCGACCGACACCCGGATCGACGCCGAGCTCGCCGACGACCTCCACCACTTCCGGGTCGTGCTCCACCACGACGGCACCGTGGTCACCCACATCACCGGCGAAGGCGTGCGCCACCCGTGGGACACGTGCCCGGCGGCCGCGAGTGAGCTGCTCGCGTTGGTGGGCGCGCCGATGGAGGAGCGAATGGGCGCGGCGGCCAAGCACGCGAACCCGAAGGCCAACTGCACCCACATGTTCGACCTCGCCGCGCTGGCCATGACCCAGGCCTGGCGCTCGGTCCATGGCGCGCCCGACGACCCCTCGCGCCGGCGCCGCCAGTACGACGTCGAGCTCCCGATGCGGCTCGACGCCGACAACTGCGTGCGGCCCCGCCTCTGGCGCGACGGCGACCTGCTGCTCGACTGGCGACTGCAGACCCGACCCGACGGCGGGCGTACGATCGTCTCCCCCGAGCCCTACGCGTCGGTGCCGTTCGACCGGGGCTTCTTCCCCTGGACCGCGACCGCGCTCGATCCCGACACAGGCGAGGCGGCGTTCGTGCTCCGGCGCGCGTGCAACATCGGCATGGGCCGGGGCATGGATCTCGACAACGTGCCCGTAGCCACCGAGTTCGCCGACATCATGCTGGGCGTCTGCTACACGATGCAGCCCGGCGTGATCGAGATCGCGCACCGCCGAGTCGGCGCGACACGCGACTACGCGACGCGCCCCGACGCGATCTTCGACGACGGCTGAGGCCGGTTGCGACCGACGGTGGGTCGGGCCCTCAACCGCCGCCGCCCCGGCATTCGTCTTGTGCTTGTCGACTCCGCGGAGCAAGCACACTCTTGTGCGTTCCGCCTGCGATTCCGGGCGCAGCTGCGGTCGGCCAATCTTGAAGCGGAGCTGCACTTGAGGCGACTGGGTCTTCGGGTTCGGAGCCGGGCCGCATTCCGACCCGCGGTGGCCAAGAAGCCTCAACAACGCTTGTGCCCAGGACAGCTGCTGTGTCCTGCCAGGTTGTTGACAGCGAGCTCCTGAGGATGCCGCGTGCCTGGAATGTCGGGGCTCACGGCGGATACCGGTCAGAACAGGGGCGGGAGGACGGCCTCGATGAGATGCGGGCCGGGTTCGGCGAGGGCCCGCTCGAGTTGGGTGGTGAAGTCGTCGGCCGTCTCGGCGAGGCTCCCAGCGACCCCCATGCCGTTCGCGATGGCGACGAAGTCGATGTTCGGCTGGGACAGATCGAAGAGGTCCGCGCCACAGCCGCTGACCACCTCGGCTCCC
>JADGOM010000152.1 GCA_017882925.1 Acidimicrobiia bacterium
CAGGTTGCAGCGGCCTCCGGCCGTCATGTCACCGCGGCCTCCGGCCGTCATGTCACCGCGGCCTCCGGCCGTCATGTCACCGCGGCGTCCGGCCGTCATGTGACCGCGGGTCAGGCTTGGCTGCGGAGGGGCCTCGGGCCGGGGCGCGCCGGGCGCTCGCGCCGACCGCGGCGGAGATCGGCGTTGAGCTCGTCTTCGCGCTCCCGCATGGCGGTCCGGCCCTCGCGCACCGCCTCCCGGACGTCGCGGCCGAGGGCCCTCACGTTGCCGGTGACCCGGTCGACGACCACGGGCGGGGTGTACTGGTGGGCCAGCTTCCGGACCCGGGCCTGGGCGTAGACGGTGACGCCCACTCCCCCGACGAAGCCGACGGTGAGCCACAGGGGCCGCTTGATCACCGGTCGGTGCTCCCGGTGCGGAGGCGCCGGACCGCCCGGCGGGTGCCGCTCCCCAGGGCCATCGCCTTGACCACGGGGTTGGCGACGGTCTTCTGCACCAGGCGCGACGCGGAGTCGACGGTGTCGGTGACGGACTCGGCCGCGGTGAGCAGGTCGTCCACCTTGTCGATCTCCTTGCGGGTGCGGCGGGCGTTGAGCCGCAGCTCCTCGACGAGCGGGATCGTCTCCCGCTGGAGCGTGGTGACGGTCTCGCGCAGGATCTCGAGCCCGCGGTAGAGCGCGAACAGGCCCATGATCAGCGCGCCGACGAGCACGGCGGCGACGATGGTCACGACGATCGCGGCGACGTCGGATCCGCTCATCGGCGCTCCTCGGGCTCGGGCTCGGACAGGGACTCGGGTGGTGGCGCCGGCGCGGGTCCGGCGCCCGCGACGTCGCGGCCGTGGCCACTCGGCTCGTAGTAGACGCGTCCCGCCACCTCCGGCGGGCGGTACTGCTGGTCGACCCAACCGGACGGGTCGGCGTGAGGATACCGGTAGCCCGCACCGTGCCCAAGGGTCTTCGCCCCGGCGTAGTGGGCGTCGCGGAGGTGCGCCGGCACCGCACCGGCCTTCCGGGCCCGCACGTCCTCGGTCGCGGCCTCGAGCGCGGCGATCACCGAGTTGCTCTTCGGGGCCCGGGCAAGGTGCAGGACGGCGTGGGCGAGGTTGAGCCGGGCCTCGGGGAGGCCGACGAACTCGACCGCCCGCGCCGCGGCGTCGGCCACGATGATCCCGAGCGGATCGGCCAGGCCGACGTCCTCGCTGGCGAGGATCACGAGTCGACGGGCGATGAGCCGGGCGTCCTCACCGGCCTCGAGCATGCGGGCCAGCCAGTAGAGCGACGCGTCGGGGTCGGAGCCGCGGATGCTCTTGATGAACGCGCTCAGCACGTCGTAGTGCTCGTCGTCGCCGTACTGGAGCGCGCGCAACGCGAGCGCCGACTCGGCGTCGCCGAGCGTGATGCTGGCGTGCCCGGTCTCGGCCGCGAGGCCCGTCGCGACCTCGAGGCTCGTGAGCGCGTGCCGGGCGTCGCCCTCCGCGTGGTCGGCCAGATGCTGCAGCGCGTCGGCGTCGATCCCGAGGTGCTCGGAGCCGAGGCCGCGGTCCTCGTCGTCGAGGGCGCGCCGCATCAGGAGCGCGAGCTGCTCGGTGGCCACCGGCTGGAGCCGGAACAGCGTGCTCCGGCTCAGCAACGGCGCGGTGAGCGCGAAGAACGGGTTCTCGGTCGTCGCGCCCACCAGCACGATCAGGCCTTCCTCGACGTGCGGGAGGAGCGCATCCTGTTGCGTCTTGTTGAACCGGTGCACCTCGTCGAGGAAGAGGATCGTGCCCCGCCCGTGCTCCCCGAGGCGTTGACGGGCCCGCTCGACGACCTCGCGCACGTCCTTGACGCCCGCGGTGACCGCCGACATCGGCTCGAACGCCTTGCGGGTGGCGCTGGCGATCAGTCGGCTGATCGTCGTCTTGCCGGTGCCGGGCGGACCCCACAGGATCACCGAGCTCAGGCGGTCGCTCTCGATGAGCACCCGCAGCGGCCGGCCCGCGCCGAGCAGCTCGTCCTGGCCGACGACCTCGTCGAGCGTACGGGGGCGCAGCCGCGCCGCCAACGGAGCCCGTCGCTCGAGCCGGGTCGACGCCGCGCTCGCGAACAGATCGTCGGCCGTCATCCGCTCAGCGTACGCGTTACCCCTCCGCCGTCCCCGGCCCGTCAGATCTTCGTGCGCATCTGAACGACCGAAGCGGTAGTTGCGGTACGCACGGAGGAGCTGCGCGTCAGGGGCGCTTGGGGGGGAGGAGGGTGATGCCGAGGTCGCGGAGGAGGGTGGGGTCGAGGGGGCTGGGGGCGCCGGTGAGGGGATCCTGGCCCGACTGGGTCTTGGGGAACGCGATGACCTCGCGGATGTTCTCCTCCTCCACGAGCAGCGCGACGAGCCGGTCGATCCCGAACGCGAACCCCGCGTGCGGCGGCGCGCCGAAGCGGAACGCGTCGAGCAGGAAGCCGAATCGCTCCTGCGCGTCGTCGGCCGAGATGCCGAGCAGGCCGAAGATCTGCTGTTGGATGTCGGAGCGGTGGATCCGGACGCTGCCCGAGCCGAGCTCCCAGCCGTTGAGCACCAGGTCGTAGGCCTGCGAGCGGAGGGCGAGGAACTCGTCACCGGACGCGGTGGAGAGCAGACCGACGTCGTCGGGGTGCGGCATGGTGAACGGGTGGTGCGCGGGCACGGGCCGGCCGTCGTCGCCCACGGTCTCGAAGAGCGGGAAGTCGACGACCCAGAGGAACTGGAGTCCGCCGGCACCCACGGGCGGGCGACCGAGGTCGAGGCGGAGCTGGCCGAGCACCGCGTTGGCCATGCGCCGCTCCCCCGCCACGATCAGCACGAGGTCGCCGGTACCGGCCCCGAGCGCGGCGATCGTGGCCGCCTGCTCCGCGTCGGACAGGAACTTCGCGATCGGCGACTCGAGCACGCCCTCCTCGCGCACGCGCATCCACACGAGCCCCGCCGCGCCGAGCGACTTGGCCCGGTCGGTGAGCGCGTCGAGCTGCGACCGGCTGGTGTCGCCACCGCGCGGCACGCAGATCCCCTTCACCGCCGGCGCGTGGAACGCCTTGAACTCCGTGGCCGCGAACACGTCGCCGAGGTCGACCAGCTCGAGCCCGAAGCGCACGTCGGGCTTGTCGGAGCCGTAGCGCTCCTGGGCCTCGTGCCAGGTCATCGTGCGCAGCGGCGGAGGCGGGTCGCCGGTGACGGCCTCGACCACGCTCACGATGACCTCGGTGATGGCCGCGAGCACGTCGGACTGCTCGGCGAAGCTCATCTCCGCGTCGAGCTGCATGAACTCGAACTGGCGGTCGGCGCGGAGGTCCTCGTCGCGGAGGCAGCGCGCGATCTGGAAGTACCGGTCGAAGCCGCCCACCATCAGCAGCTGCTTGAACAGCTGCGGGCTCTGCGGCAGCGCGTAGAACGAGCCCGGCGACTGCCGCGACGGGACCACGAAGTCGCGGGCGCCCTCGGGCGTCGACGCGATGAGCATCGGCGTCTCGATCTCGGCGAAGCCCTGGTCGACCATCGACGTGCGGATCGCCGCGTTGACCTTCGAGCGGGTGCGCAGGTTGCGCTGCATCCGGGGCCGGCGCAGGTCGAGGTAGCGGTGCCGGAGGCGGACGATCTCGTCGACCGCGTCGGCGGTGTCGAGCGGGAACGGGAGCGGCTCCGACTCGTTGAGCACAGTGAGCGCGTCGGCCCCGATCTCGATCTCGCCGGTGTCGAGGTCGGGGTTGACGGTGCCCGCGGGCCGGCCCCGCACGGTGCCCGAGACCTGGACGACGTACTCGGCCCGCAGGCGGTGCGCGTCGGCGCCGGCCGGCGTGGACGGGTCGACCACCACCTGGGTCAGGCCGGTGTGGTCGCGCACGTCGAGGAACACCACGCCGCCGTGATCACGCCGCGCGTCGACCCAGCCGCAGACCACGACATCGGTGCCGATGTCGCCCGCCCGGAGCTCGCCGGCGGTGTGGGTGCGCATCATGGGGTGGTGCCTTCCTGCTGCGGGGAGGTCGGTGGCGGAGCGATCCGTTGCGTGGCGATCCGGGCCACGATCTCGGCGCGCGGCACGGTGTGCTGCTCGCCCGAGCCGAGGTCCTTGAGGCCGACGCTGCCGGCGGCGGCCTCCTCGCGGCCGAGGATGACGGCGAAGCGCGCGCCCGAGCGGTCGGCCGCCTTCCACTGCGCCTTCACCGAGCGGCCGCCGTAGGTGCGGTCGGCGGAGATGCCGGCCGTGCGCAGCTCTTCCAGCAGCGCGACCGACGAGCCGTCGGCGACCATGTCGACCACGAACGCGTCGAGGGTCGCGCCCAGCGCGACCGCGTCGACGGCGAAGACCCCTTCGGCGTCGCACGCGATGAGGATGCGCTCGACCCCGAGCCCGAAGCCGATGCCGGGCGTGGGCGGGCCGCCCATCTCCTCCGCGAACGTGTCGTAGCGGCCGCCGCCGCCGAGGGCGTTCTGGGCGCCGTCGAGCGCGTCGCTCTGGAACTCGAACACCGTGCGCGTGTAGTAGTCGAAGCCGCGGACCATGCGGGGCTCGATCTCGAACCCGATACCGAGCGCCGTGAGCCCGGCCTGCACCCGCTCGAAGTGGCCGCGACTCTCGTCGCCCAGGTAGTCGACGAGCTCGGGCGCGTCGGCCACCAGCGCCTGCACGTCGGGGTTCTTCGAGTCGAGGACCCGCAGCGGGTTGTCCTCCACCCGTTGCGCGAACTCGGGCCCGAGCCCTGCAGCGTGGGGGCGCAGGAACGCCTGGAGCGCCTCGCGGTAGCGGGGCCGCGACTCCCCGTCGCCCATGGAGTTGACGAGCAGCCGGAAGCGGCGCAGCCCGAGGCCGGTGTAGAAGCCGTGCGCGAGTGCGATCACCTCGACGTCGATGTCGGGATCGTCGACCCCGAGCGCTTCGACGCCGAGCTGGAAGTGCTGACGGTAGCGGCCCTTCTGGGGCCGCTCGTAGCGGAAGTTGGGGGCGGCGTACCAGACCTTCCACGGCGACGTCGGGCGGTGCTGCACGTAGGCGCGCACCACGGGCGCGGTGCCCTCGGGCCGGAGGGCGATGGCGCGGCCACCCTTGTCCTCGAAGTCGTACATCTCCTTGCGGACCACGTCGGTGGACGCGCCGACCCGGGCGAACACCTCGCGGTGCTCGAAGATCGGGGTGATGACGAGGCCGTAGCCGTAGTTGGCGGCCCGCTGCGCGAAGGCGGCCACGAGCGCCGCCCAACGGCCGCTCTCGGGCGGGAGGATGTCGTGGGTACCGGCGGGCGCGCGGAAGGCGTCGGGGGTTTCGCTGGGCATCGCCCGGAGCCTACCGGCCGCCCCTTCCCGGCCCGGGCCCACTTCGGGGGACGCCCGACGTGCTACCAGCCGGCGGGGGTCCGGATCTCGGACCAGGTCGCCTGGCCCCACGCCGACGCGACCGGGTCGAGGAACTTCGGCGGCGACAGGTACTTCAGCCTCGGGTCGTACGTGTAGTTCTTCGCGTAGCCGGTCTGCGGGACGCCCCCGCTCGATGTGCCGACGATGCCGCGGAAGCGCTGGGCGAAGGCGCCGTTGATCGTGAGCGTCCCGAGGACGCTGCCCAGGTTGTAGTTCTGCACCCGCACCGAGTGCTGGACCGAGAGCATCGCGGCGTCGAGGGTCGCGCAGCGGGTGCCGGCGGTGGGCGACGCGCACGACGCGAAGTTCCACGTCGGGTGGAACGAGTCGGTGAGGTCGGTGCCCGCGGTGCAGATCCCGCCCACGAGCGTGTTGCACTTCACCGGGTGGTACACCTCGACGAAGTTGTTGGCCACGAGGCCGAGCAGGTCGGAGCCGCTCAGGCCGCCCTGGTACAGCAGGTTGCCGGTGAGCTCGATGTTGTTGTCCGACGCGATCGTCAACTGACCCTTGGTCGTGCCCTGCACGAACGCGTCGCCGTTGCGGCACCCGAAGGTGTTGACGTCGTTGGTGATCGGGAGCCCGAGCGGGTGCGCCTTCGAGTTCACGGTGAACGGGCAGCCGGCGGTGTAGTTCGGGTCGGTCGTCGACGCGGGCACGGTCTGCACGTAGATCACGCCGTTGGTCGGGAGCGGCCCGGTGCCGTTGGTCACGCACCCGTTGTTGGTGTTCTTCGAGAACTTGCTGCTCACCGTCATGGTGCCGTTGGAGTTCATGAGGATGCTCGTCGGCCCGGTGTACAGGCATCCGCCCGCGCCCGCGACGGTTTCGGCCTTGATGCTCGTGTTGCTCGGCGGCATCGTGAGCGGGGGCAGCAGCGCGGGATCCCCCGGATTGGCGAAGTTGGGCGTCCCGGCGCCGCAGCCGCCGTTGGGCCGGTACCGGATGCCGTTCGCGCCGGTCCAGCTCGTCGACGTCGCGCCGTTGAAGGTCGCGCCGCCGCAGATGAGGTAGGCGTCGTTCGAGTGCAGCGGCCCGTTGATCTTGTCGAAGGTGGCGAAGGTGATCTCGATGCAGCTCGGGTCGCGGCCGTCGTAGTAGTGCTTCGAGCACTTGGTCTGTGCCTGGGCCGGCGTGAACGGGCTGCCGGTGTAGAGCGACGGGTCGAGCGTCTCGAAGTCGGTGAAGTACAGGTAGTCGATGAACGACCGGCGTCGGAGGGTCGTGTACACGGTGCGGGTCGTGGTGCCCACCCGCCCCGAGCTCGTGAGCTTGATCGTCCCGTCGACCTTCAACGTCGAGGTGTCGGCCTTGTACCGGTAGCTCGACTGGGTGGCGCCACCCGGCACGTCGACCCACTGGACGAACGCCTTGTTGCCGTCGGGCGGCGGGTTGGTGTCGGAGTACGCCCAGTAGTTGCTGTTCTCGTTGAGCCGGAACAGGTAGTCGTCGATGCCGCCCTCGGCCGCGCTCAGCGACGCGTTCCAGTTCTGGTCGTGCTTCGAGAGGCTGAGCGAGCCGGTGCTGAACTCGATCGCCGCGGTGGAGAGCAGCAGCAACGCGCTCAGGGCCAGGGTCACGATGATGAGCGCGACACCGCTCTCGTCGTGGACGCGCGCCCGCCAGCCGAATTTGCGGTTCATCCCGTCACCTGCTGGTAGTCGAGGTTCGGCAGCCGGACCTGGTTGACGAGGGTCGTGGCGGCGACGCTGAACGTCGTCGTCTGGCGGATCGCGAGGTCGATCTTCACGCCGTGGACCGCGAGCCGGTCGCTGGCGCTCAACGGCGTCGCGGGGAGCGGGTTCCCGTTCACGTCGAGGTACGTGAAGATCGGGGTCGTCGCCGGGTTGGCGATGTAGCGACCGACGAAGCGGACGATCTTGTTCGCCGGCAGGTATGTGTACGACGGCGCGCTACCGGTGGGCGACGTGACCTCCTCCACGAGCCGCGTCTGGGCGTCGACGTAGATGTTGACGAGCTTCGGGCCGCTCCCCGGGTTGTCGAGGTTGGCGTAGAAGGTCGCCTGGTTCTTGTCCGCGGTCACGAAGGCCGGCGTGCCCGGCGCCAACCGGGTCGCGGTCCGGAGGTCGCGGGTGGCCGAGGCCATGAGCACGCGGCCCTCGTTGATGTTGACGGTCCGGCGGTCCTCACCGGTGATCGCGGCCTGCAGCGAGCCGATCGCGCCGAACACGAACGCAAGCACGATCGACAGGAGGGCGAGCACCATGACCAGCTCGATCATGCTGGAGCCGCGCTCGTCCCCGAGCGTGCCGGCGCTGCGGGCCCGGCGGCGCGCGACCAAGCGGTACAGGCTCACGGGAGCGCCACCGGCACGGTGCCCGGGGTCCCGCTCGTGGGGTCGAGGATGGTGGTGCCGTAGGCGAACTGCGCGCCGACGGTCGCCCTGATCGTCCAGGTGCCCCACGGCAGCGAGCTCGACGCCTTGCCGGTGGCGTCGGTCACGCCCAGCGAGTACAGCTCACCGGCGGGGCAACCGGTGTCGACGGTGTGGGTCGCGATGACCGACGCGCCGACGGCCGGGACCCCGGTCTTCGTGACGAAGACGTCGACGCCGCCCATGGGCACCGTGCCGGTGCTCGTCATCCCGGGCGACACCCCGATCGCCGGTTGCCGCTGACCGCCGGGCCAGATCGAGCCGCCGCCACTCGCGGTGCCCTCCGGGTCGGCGTCGAGGCAGCTCCCGGTGAACGGCTCGTACCCGTTGTTGCTCGGGAACAGGCCGGTGACGCTGCGCGTCGCGCCGGTGCCCGGGAAGACCTTGATCCCGTTGGGCACGAACTGCGTGTTGCCGAGCACGACCGGCACGTTGGCCGGCACCGGTCGGCCGCCCGGGTCGCCGAGGGTGAGCGACAGGTTGGCGGCGCGGTCGTAGTCGAACGCCACCGGCGTGACCGCTCCAGCAGTGACCCCCGCGACCTGCGATGGCGACGACACGCCCTGGCGGTCGACGCTCCCGGCCGCGATCAGATTCACGGCGTAGGTGCCGGGCACCAGATGGTCGAAGAACGCGCAGCCATCGCTCGACGTGGAGAGGGTGCGGTCGACCGATCCCCCGGTCACGTGCACCGGGACGCCGAGCTCCGGGTTCGCGTCGTTGTCGAGGATCTTCACCGCGATGTGACCGGTGTTCGGGTCGTACGCGCCCACGGGCGGCGTGAGCACGGTGTCGGAGACCACCGGCTGCGTTCCGGTCATGTTCGTCCACGACACCGAGACCCGCACCCGGAGCAGCGCCGGGGTGCCCCCCGCCGCGTCGCACGGCCCGGTCGACGCGCTGGTCGACGTCCACTCCGTCTCCCGCTGCACCGTGTACGGCACCCCGTCGACGGTCTGGGTGGTGCTCGTGAGGCCGAGGGGCAGGGAGGTGAACGCGGTCGAGCGGATCTTGTCCATCTCCTGCGACGCGAGGTTGGCGCTGATGCTGCGGTTGCGGTTGTTCCGGTTGAGGTTGAGCGCGCTCGCGATCCCGGCGAAGAGCGCGCTGGCGAGCAGGGCGAAGACGCCGATCGCGACGACGAGCTCCAGCAATGTGAATCCGCGCTCGTCCTGCACGCGCTCTGCGGTTCCGCCGTCCACCACGCTCCGCCGTCCTGGTCGTCGCCCGCGCCGGCCCGTCGGCCTTGCGCTGGTTGGACCATCGGCAACTCGGCGGCTCCGGCTTGAGTCATCCGACCGGCTTCGTCACATTCGCAGGAACGTCGTGCCCGAGCGACGCATCATGCGCGACGCCGCGCCACGCGGCACTCCCGGGATGAACCGAGCAGTGTGCGGTCACCGACTACCTACTTGGTGGTCAGTGAACGCACGGCGGTCATGTGGCGCGGAGGGTCTGGTGGGGCGCGGAGGGTCTGGTGGGGCGCGGGTCAGGTGGGGCGGCGGCGGGACAGGACGACGGCGACGATCGCGGTGATCAGGGCGATGCCGCCGACCACGATGCCGGTGATCCCGAGCGCGTCGTCCGAGCCGCTCGAGGCGGAGCTCGTGGGCGCGGCCGTGGTGGTTGCCTTCGCGTCGTGGTGGACGGCGGCGGTGAGGGTCACGACCGGAGCCGGGAACTCGGCCCCCTTCCCCGTGTCGATCCACGAGACGGTCGTGCCGTCGGAGTAGCCCTGCACGGCCTTGAACGTGAGCGAGTCGGTGTCGTCCGGGAGGCCCATCGCGAGGATCTTGAACTCGCCGTAGTGGCCGGGCGTGATGCTGCCGCCGGTCCACGTGATCTCCGAGGCGACGTCGGAGAAGCTGCCGTCGTCGGTCGTGAGCGGGGTCTCGAGGTGGCGGGTCGTGATCGTCGACGTCCACCCGGGCATCTCGGCCACCTCGACCGCGGCGATCGGGTGGTCCTGCGGGAGCTGGAGCTTCAGGCTGACCGTGTCGGCGTCGGGCTTCTCGTCGGGGACGCGGAACGTGAAGACCTGATCGCCCGCGCCCTTCACCGCGGTGTCGGGATCGGGCGTCACGTGGGCCCAGGCCGTCGCGCCGGTGACCACCGTGACCGCGAGTGCCGTGACCGCCCACACCGCAACCAACGCCGACGTCCTGCGGAACCGCACGCCCGCGCCTCCCTCCGCGCCGGCCGGTCCGGCGCACGATGAGTGGTCGGACGCCGGGCCCGGATGGTTCCCGACGATCGACGACGGATCGACGGCGGCCTGTCCCCGCGGGTCAGAGCACCTCACGCGTGTAGCGGACGACGTCGCGGATCTGCGCGGGGGTGAGATCCGACTTCCACGCGGGCATGATCCCCTTGCCGTTGGCGACGAGCGCGATCTGGTCGGCGACGGCGGGGAAGTCGCCGGCGACCTCGCCCGCGAGCTTGGGGCCCACGCCACCCTGACCGTCGAGCCCGTGGCAACGGGTGCAGTTGGCGGCCCACACCTTCCGGCCTTGGACCAACGCGGGGTCCTTGGCCTGCTTCGCACTCAGCTGCGGGACGTCGGCGGTGCTCGACGATCCCCCGCCGCCACCGCAACCCGCGGCGACCACCGCGATCGACAGGAGGGCGAGCGCGAGCCGGGCCGGTCGCCGCGTGCCGCTGCTCATGCCCTCTCCTCCCGTTCCGAGTGGTGGTCGCCGCGGCGCGGCGCCGGGTTCCCGGCTGCGTTCCCGGACCGGCACCGGCCCTACATCTGGTGCCGCGGCACGTCGAGCGGCCGGCCGAGCTTCGACGACTCGAGCGCGGTGAGCAGCGTCTCCAGCACCACGTGCGCGGTCTCCCCGTCCATCATCGGGGCGACGTCGGTCCGCCGGAACGAGTCGACCAGGTTGGCGGTCGAGCCCGCGAACGCGTCCGGGGGCAGGTCGGGCAGCGCGTGGTACGCGCGCACCTCGCCGTCGCGGTAGACGACGACCGACGGCTCCTGGATGCCATAGGAGCTGACCCGGTTGCAGCGGACGTAGCCCCGCGTCCCCGTGATCTCCACCCGCTCGTCGCACGAGTAGTAGTCGGACTTGAAGTACGTCTCCGCCGCGAGCGTGATGTCGAGCACGCCGCGCACGCCGTTGTCGTGCTCCCAGACCAGGGTCGACGGCGCGTCGAGCATCACGTCGGGGGCGAGCTCCGGCGCCACCTGGGTGGCCCCGATCCAGGCGAAGATCCGGGAGATCGGCCCGAACAGCCAGTAGGCGATCGCGAGCTGGTGCCAGCCGTGGTCGAAGACGAGCCACCCCCGGCCGTCCTTCGACTGCTCGAACAGCCAGCGCGCGCTCGACTCCGGGATCTCCCAGCCGCCGCGTCCCGTGTTCACGATCTTCATGTGGATCCCGGTGGCCTCACCGATCTCGCCCGACGCGTAGACGTCGCGCAGCTTCACGAGCGGCGGGAAGAACAAGTAGTCCTCGAGGATCCGCAGCGTCGCCCCGGTCTTCCCGGCCGCGGCCACCATCGCCGCCGACTCCTCGAGCGAACGGGCGATCGGCTTCTGCACCTGCACGTGGAAGCCGGCGTCGAGGACCCGTACGACGATCGCCGCGTGCAGCGGGGTGGGCACCAGCACGTCGACCACGTCGGCGTCGACGCGCAGCAGCTCGTCGAGGTCGGCGGTCTGCAGCGCGCCGGGGAACTCGCGGCCCCAACGCCGTTGCCGGGCGGGCTCGAGGTCACACAGCCCGACCACCTCGACGTCGTCGCGCGCGGCGTACGTGGGGAGCACGAGCTCGGAGATGTGGCCGAGGCCGACGACCGCGAGCCGGATGGGGCGGCCGACGATCGGGAGCGGGGTGGGCATGGCGACGACTTCTAGCAGCCCCCGTCGTCGCCGTCAGCCGACGGCGACCAGGACCAGGCCCGCGAGCGCGAACACCAGCCCGATCCGTTGCGCGCGACGGAGCTGCTCGTCGAGGACGACGCGGGCCAGGACCACGGTGAAGCCGGGCGCGAGGGCCGCCATCGGCGCGACCACCACGATGAGCCCTTCGCGCACCGCCAGCAGCAGCAGCGTGCTCGCGGCGACGTCGAGCGCGCCGGCCCCCAGCGCGAGGTTGCGGCCACCGGCGCGGGGGAACGGCAGCGAGACCTTGCGCACCGCGAACCACACCAGCACCGCCCCCACCAGCACGAACGCGGCCACCCGCGCCGCGAGCACCGGCCACAGGCCCGACTGGGTGGACGTCTGGAGGTAGAGGATCAGCGATGCGCCGAGCGTGGCCCCGGCGGTCACGCCCCACACGACCCCGGTCTCGGCGCCCAACCCGTCGTCCGCCTCGGGCTGACGGGTGATCAGCGTCACCGCGACGACCGCGAGCACGACGCCCACGATGATCAGCGCGGAGGGCCGCTCGCCGTCGGCGATTCCCCACGCCACCGGCACGATCGCGCCGACGACCGCGCTGACCGGCGCGACCACGCCCATGCGCCCGACCGCCAGGCCCTGGTAGAGGAGCCCGATGCCGACGATGTTGACCGCGCCGGCGAGCGCGCCGAACACGATGTCGTGGGGCGCGACCCGGGCCCCGACGAAGAGGCACACGATCACCGCGCCGGCCACCGCCGTCGCCTGGGCCAGCATCAGCACGGTGAGCGTCGGCGCCCGCCGCGACGCGCGGCCACCGAGGAAGTCGCCCGAGCCGAAGCTCGCGGCGACGAGGACACCGAGCAGCACGGCCATCGCCGCACACTAGGAGGCCGTGGCAACGCGACCGGGCCCGATCCGGCGCGGGCCGCGCGCGGGGCAGAATCGCGCCATGGCCACGGTACGCGTCGAACCCGGTGAGGTGGTCGTGCACCTCTCCCCGGGCGAGAGGTTGGGGGCGCTGCACGGGGACCTGCACATCCCCCGGGCCGCGATCCGCGCCGCGACCGTGACGAGCGAGCCGTACTCGCTCGTGCGGGGCCTGAAGGTGCCGGGCACCGGCTGGCCCGGGAGCATCGCGCTGGGCACCTGGCGCCACCAGGGCTCCCGCGACTTCTTCGCCGTCCGCGGCAAGGGCCCGGCCGTCGTCCTCGATCTCGACCCGGCCTCGTCGCGGTACCGGCGGGTCGTGGTCACCCTCGACGACCCCGGAGCCGTGGTGCGACAGCTCGCCCCGGCCTGACGCCGCCCCGGCCCCCGAGTCCGAGTCCGAGCTCAACCGGGCCCGGACCGAGCCGATCCCCTCGCGCGACCCGCCCGCCCACCGCGTAGGGGGGCGGGCGGACGGGCGGGGCGACGCGTGGCGGGACGCGTGCTCAGGGCTCAGGGCTCAGGGCTCAATGCTCGGTGCTCAGTAGCCGGAGCCACCCTTGGCCTTGGTCGTCGTCGTGGTCACTGACGCCGCCGAGGCGGCCTTGGTCACCGGCTGGCCCATGGCGTCGATCACGTGCCAGGTGCCGCCGAAGCTCTGGAGGCCCTGGCCGTTGGCCTGGCCCGCGGCGCTGTCGTGGGCGAAGGTGTACACGGGGAACCCGGCGTACGACGCGTAGAGGTCGCCGGCCGCACCGGTCGTGCCGAGCAGAGAGGCGTCGACGCCCTTCCCCGCGGCCGCCGCGGTCGTGCCCTTCGGGAGGGAGACGTCGGGCCAGACCTTGGTGCAGCCCGAGGCGTCGGTGCACGCGACCGGCTTCCCGGCCGTGTCCTCGAGGATGTAGAGGGTGAACCCCTTGTCGTTCACGAGGATCGTGCCGAGCCCGGCCACGTCGGCGGTGTCGAGCTGCAGCTGCGCGGTCGACGTGGAGCTCGCGGCCGTGGTCGCAGCCGTGGTCGCGGCGGGCTTGTTGGTCGTCGCCGCCTTGGACGACGAGCTGCCGCACGCGGCGAGCGCGAGTGCGGCGACGGCCACCGCGCCGACCACCGCGACGCGCAGGGGACGGGGGTGGGGTGATCGGGCGCGGAGGGCTTGGGGGCGGAGGGCTTCGGGGAACGGTGCGGTCATGGTCACTGCCTCTTCGTCGGACGTCTGATGGCCATCGCACCGGGGACCCCCGGGCGCACGGCGTCCCTTTCGACTCTCGCCTCGGCCCGGTCGGCTCCACAATGGGACTTTGGTCGTAGTACCTCCTCCCACCTGCGGCGATGCCCACGCAACGGCCCCGGGCCGTCCCCGGGGTATGCCACCCTGGGCACCACGATTCCGGCGAGCGGGGGGCAGGTGGCGAAGGAGGACGGCGACGCGTCGGGGCGTTGGACCGTCGCGCGCCAGGTCGGCCAGTTCGCGCTCGTCGGGCTCGTCGCGACCGCGATCGTGGCACTCGCGACCTCGGTCGCGAGCCGCCGCCTCGGCGAGCGCGAGGCCATCACCGACGCGCGCACCGTCACCCTCGTGCGCGCGCAGAACATCGTGGAGCCCGTGCTCACCGACGGACTGGTCACCGGGGATCCCGCGGCGCGGGCCGCGGTCGGCCACGCGGTGCGCTCCGCGGTGCTCGATCCCAATCTCGTGCGGGTGAAGATCTGGACGCGCGACGGGACCATCGTCTACTCCGACGAGCCGCGCCTGATCGGCCAGCACTTCGGGCTCGACACCGAGGAACGCGCCGCCATGGACGCGGGCCGGATGCAGGCCGACGTCAGCGACCTCTCGAAGCCGGAGAACCGCTTCGAGCGCACGCAGAAGAAGCTCCTCGAGGTCTACCTCCCGGTTCGCACGCCGAGCGGCCAGCGACTGCTGTTCGAGGCGTACTTCAAGTACTCCGCGGTCTCGGCGTCGGGCAGCCGGATCTGGCGCAGCTTCGCGCCGGTCACGATCGGCGCGCTCGTGATCCTCGAGCTCATCCAGATCCCGATCGCGTGGTCCCTCGCCCGGCGGCTGCGCCAACGGCAACGCGAGCGGGAGGCCCTGCTGCGGGGCGCGATCGAGGCGTCCGACGCCGAGCGCCGCCGGATCGCCGGCGACCTCCACGACGGGGTCGTCCAGGACCTCGCGGGCGTCGCGTACTCCATCGCCGGCAGCGCGCGCGATCCCGGCCTCCCGGCGACGACCGCGGTGGGGCTCGAGCGGTCGGCGGCCGAGGTGCGCGACAGCATCAAGTCGCTCCGCTCGCTGCTCGTCGAGATCTACCCGCCCAACCTCGAGGAGGCCGGGCTCGCGTCGGCGCTGAGCGATCTCCTCGCCCGGGCCGACGCGCGGGGCGTGCCCGCCACGCTCGACGCCGACGGCCTCACCGAGCCGGTGCCGGTGGCGGTGGCGGCCCTGCTCTACCGGGCGGCCCAGGAGGCCATCCGCAACGTGCTCGCCCACGCGCAGGCCCGCACCGTCGGCGTGACGGTCGCCACCATCGGCGATCTCGCCGTGCTCGACGTCGTCGACGACGGCGTGGGGTTCGACACCGACGCGGGCGCGGCGCGGTTCGAGGGCGGTCACATCGGGCTCCGCGGCCTCACCGATCTGGTGGCCGACGCGGGCGGTACCGTCACGATCGAATCGCAGCCGGGCTCGGGGACGACCCTGCACGTGGAGGTGCCGATCCGATGATCCGGGTGCTCATCGTCGACGACCACGCCGTCGTCCGCCGCGGGCTCGAGCAGTTCCTCGGCAGCGAGCCCGACATCGACGTGGTCGGGACCGCGCCCGACGGCGAGGAGGCGGTGCACGCGGCCGCGGCCGCCACCCCCGACGTGGTCCTCATGGACCTCTCGATGCCCGTGCTCAACGGCGTCGAGGCGACCCGACGGATCGTGGCCGCGAGCCCGGGGGTCGCGGTCGTCGTGCTCACGTCGTTCTCGGACCGCGACCGCATCATGGACGCGCTCGAGGCCGGGGCCACCGGCTACATCCTGAAGGACGCCGACCCCACCGAGGTCGTGGCCGCCGTGCGCGCCGCGGCCGCGGGTGGCTCACCCCTCGATCCCAAGGCCGCGCGGGTCATGCTCGACGAGAAGCGCGACCGCCCGACCGCCCGCGAGCTCTCCGCCCGTGAGGAGGAGGTGCTCCGGCTCGTGGTCGGGGGGCTCGCCAACAAGCAGATCGCGCGCCGGCTCGGGATCACCGAGCGCACGGTGAAGGCGCACCTCACCAGCGTGTTCAACCGGATCGGCGTGCAGGACCGCACGCAGGCCGCGCTCTGGGCCCGCGACAACCTGCCGGAGCCCGAGCCCGGGACGCACTGACCCACCCCGACGCGATCCTCCCCGGACGAGCACTTCCCCGGACGCGACGTGCGGCGCGGCCGGAGCCGCGCCGCACGTCCGACGCCCGAGTGTCGGGCCTGGGTCAGCCGTCGTGGCCGGAGCCCGAGTCGTGCCCGCCGCCGCCGGAGTCACCGCTCGAACCGGTGCTGCCGGGACCGCTGGTGGCGCCGGGCCCGCTCGTGCCGCCGTGGTCGCCGCCGTCGGGGTTGGCGCCGCCGCCGATGCCGGCCGTCTGGCCACCGTGGCCGTCGTTCACCTCGTGCGGGGCCGGGTCGTTCGTACCGTGGTCGTCGTTGGCGTCGTGGGGCGCCGGGTCGACGGCGCCGCTGCCCGCGACCAGGCCACCGTGATCGTCGTTCACCTCGTGCGGGGCCGGGTCGTCCGCACCGTGGTCGTCGGCCGTCCCGGGGACGGCCGTGGTCGTCGGGGGCATGACGGTCGTGATGGTGGGACGGGCCGCCGTGGTCGTCGTCGGCCGCTCCGGGATCACGACCTCGGGTGGCGGTTGGGTGTCCACCGAGCTCGCCGCGGCGTACGCGACTCCCCCGAGGAGCGGGATCGCGAGTGCGGCGAGCGCGACCGTGGCGCGGCGCTTCAACATGGACCGTCCTTCCCTTGCCGGATGCTGCGATGAGCATCGGCCGGGCCGGGTCGGAGTTCCTAGTGGCCGATGGTCCTAGTACGTCGCGCGCCGTTCGCCGCACCGGACGGCTTCCCACGCATGACGCGCACGGACGGCGCCGGACGCGTCGAGCCGCCGGGCGGCCGGCCCGGGACCGTCGTTGGGGACGATCGCGGGGAGGCCTTCCGGCGGCTCCGACGTCATGCCGTCACGCGGGTCCTACTTCTTGATGTAGACGCCTTCGAGCTCGGAGCGGCAGGCACCGATCGGGGCCTTGAGCTTCCCGCCGACCCGGGCCTTCTTGTAGGCGAGGACCCGGGGCTGGAACACGAGCGGCACTTCGAGGCCCTGACTCATGACGGTCTTCGACAGGTCCTGCATCGGCGGACCGACGACCGCGGGGTCGAAGGAGCCACCGTCCGCCTTGGCCACGAGCGGCCCGACCGTGTCGGCCGCCGGCGAGCCCAGCGCGTTGGCGATGAACCCGATCGGCGTGTAGTTGTTGAGGCTGTTGTTCCACAGCGCCGGACCGTTGGTGAGGTTGGTGGTCACGATCGCGTTGGCGGTCTTCGACAGGTAGAACTCCTGCAGGATCGCGCTCGGCTGGATGCGCTGGAGCTTCACGTTGAAGCCCGCAGCCTTCATCTGGCTCTGGAGCAACGGCGCCATACGCTCGAACGTCGGCTGCCCGCCGAGGGTGACCATCGTGAAGTCGACGCCGTTCTTGAACCCGGCCGCGGCCAACATCTTCTTGGCCTTCTTCGGGTTGTAGTTGTAGACGCCGGCCAGGCTCTTGCTGTAGCCGGACGTGCCCTTCGGGAAGAGCTGGTCCGCCACCTCACCCTGGCCGCCGAACACGACGCGGTTGATCGTGTTGCGGTCGACCGCGTACTCGAGCGCAGCGCGCACCTTGGCGTTGTCGAACGGCGCCGCGTTGAGCCGGAGCTGGATCAGCGCGTAGTCGAGCGAACGGCCCTTGACGATGCCGATCGACGGGTCGGCCTTCGCCGCCGGGTACGCCTCCGGGGTCACGTCGATGAGGTCGACCTGGCCGCTCTTCAGCGCGGTGAGGGCCTGCGGGCCCGAACCCACCTGGATGAAGTCGACGCCCGCCAGCTTGTAGAGCTTGGCGACCGGCGAGGTGGGGTTGGCCTTCAGCGAGACGAGCTGGCCCACCTCGTACTTCGAGAGCGTGAACGGTCCCGAGCCGATGGGGGTCTTGTCGGCGTTGGGGATCGAGTTCGGGGCGTAGACCTCGCCGTCGAGGAACGAGAGGGCCCAGAGGACGTCACCGGCCTGCGCCTTGTTGAGGTGCATGACCAGCGTGGTCGGGTCGGGCGTGTCCATCGACGAGATCACCGACAGCGAGGTGCGGTACGGGCTCTTCGCCGTGTTCACGAGGCTCGTCTTCACCGCGCTCGAGTCGAGGGCCTCGCCGTCGGAGAACTTCATGCCCGGCGCGAGCTTGAACGTGATCTGCAGCGGATTGTCGACCGTCCAGCTCTGCGCGACCCCGGGAGCGATGGAGACGTTGTCCTTTGTCTTCGTCACC
>JADGOM010000153.1 GCA_017882925.1 Acidimicrobiia bacterium
CCGAAGCCAACGGCAACTGGCGTCAACACTGCGAGCAGAGCTGGAGTTGCAAGTTCACGCAACGCAGCACTGGTGCAGATGTCGATGACGGCGCCGTGGTCAGGCTTCTCGGTGTAGTCCATGATCCCCGGGTGCTCGCGGAACTGCCGACGGACCTCCTGCACCACGGTGCCGGCGGTGCGGCTGACCGCGCGGATCGCCAGGGCCGAGAACATGAACGCGATCGATCCACCGAGCAGCAGCCCGATGAACGTCTTGGGGTCCGCGACGTTGATCTGGGTCTGCGCCAGGCCGAACAGCCGGCCGCCGGTCGGCAGCTTGAGCTCGGCCCCGACGGTCTCGATGTAGCTGGCGAACAGGGCGACCGCGGCGATGACCGCGGAGCCGATCGCGAAGCCCTTGGTGACGGCCTTGGTCGTGTTGCCCACCGCGTCGAGGCTGACCATGATGCGCTCGGCCTCGCCGCTGAACTCGCCCGACATCTCGGCGATGCCGGCGGCGTTGTCGGCGACCGGCCCGAAGGTGTCCTCGGACACGACGACCCCGGTGGTGGCGAGCATGCCCATGCCGGTGAGAGCGACCATGTAGAAGGTGAACTGGATGTTGCCATCGCCGAGCCAGATGGCCACGGCGATCGCCGCCGCGATGGCGATGATGGCGTAGACGGAGCTCTCGAGACCGGAGCTGATGCCGGCGAGCACCGTGGTGGCCGGGCCGGTGCGGGTGGCCTCGGCGATCTCACGGACCGGAGCGGTCTCGGTGGAGGTGAAGTACTCGGTGAGCCGGCTGACCGCCTGCGCCAGCACGAGGCCGGTGACCACGGCGCCGAAGCACTTCCACCCGGCGTTCGAGTGGTCGTTGCCGACGTAGAGCAAGGCCACCGCGGCCGTACCGATGATCGTGAGCACGCTCGCGACCAGGAAGCCCCGGTTGATGGGCGCCATCGCGCTCTTGTCCTTCTCGGTGGCGCGCACCGAGTACACGCCCGCGATCGACGCGAGCACGCCGATGGCGCGGGCGGCGACCGGGAAGATCAGGCCCAGCGCGGGGTTGGCGCCGATGGAGCGGAACGCCGCGACCCCGAGGATGATCGATGCGACCAGGGTGACCTCGTACGACTCGAAGAGGTCGGAGGCCATGCCGGCGCAGTCGCCCACGTTGTCGCCCACGTTGTCGGCGATCGTGGCGGGGTTGCGGGGGTCGTCCTCCGGAATCCCCGCTTCCACCTTGCCCACGAGGTCGGCGCCGACGTCGGCCGCCTTGGTGAAGATGCCGCCGCCCACGCGCAGGAAGAGGGCGAGCAGCGAGCCCCCGAAGCCGAAGCCGATCAGGATCGCCGACGCGGTGTTCTGGAAGATCATGATGATCACGGTCGCGCCGAGCAGGCCCAGGCCGACCGTGAACATGCCGCAGACGCCGCCGGTGCGGAACGCCACCTTGAGCGCGGCCGGGAGCGAGCCGCTCTTCGCCGCGGCCGCGGTGCGCACGTTGCCGCGCACGGCCAGGCTCATCCCGATGAAGCCGGTGAGGCCGGACAGGAAGCAGCCCATGACGAACGCGATCGTCCGCGCCGTCCCGGAGCCGAGGTACGACAGACCCTCGTGGGTACCGGTCTTGTACGCCGTCGTCGACGTCACGAACACGACGATCGCCAGGGGTACGAGGATCACCGCGATGGTCTTGAACTGGCGCTTCAGGTAGGCGTAGGCGCCCTCCTGGATCGCCAGCGCGATGTCGATCATCGACTGGGTGCCCTGATCCGCGGCGAGCACGCCCCGCATGAGCAGGAGGCCCACCAGCAGGGCGATGATCGCGGTCCCGGCCGAGAAGATCAGCCAGGCCCACTCACCGCCCTTGAGTACGAAAGGTTGGTATCCGCCCTCCGCGAGCACGTGCATCAATTGAGTTCCTGACTCCTAGGACTTCCCCACCGGGTCCGTACCGATCCCACCCGTCGAGCAGTCGAGCGCGCAGCGCCGACCGCGTCGAAAGTGCGGCGGCGAACGGTACGAGAACGGTTCAGGAAGTGTCAATCTGCGGGGTCCGGACCGCCACCCGTCATGAACCGTCAGTAACCGGTCACCAAGTGGACGGGTCCCGTTTCGGCACCTGCACGACCTCCACGGATACGATGCCGGGCTTCGAGAGCCAGCGGAGGCACAGTGCACGTCGTCGTGGTGGGATGCGGGCGGGTCGGCAGCGAGTTAGCGACCTCTCTGGAGCGCAGCGGGCACACCGTTGCCGTGATCGACAAGAAGCCGGCCGCCTTCGGGCGCCTGGATCCGGGCTTCGCGGGCGAGAAGATCACCGGATTCGGCTTCGACCGGGAGCACCTGACCCAGGCCGGCATCGAGCGGGCGGACGCCTTCGCTGCCGTCACCAGCGGCGACAACTCCAACATCCTGGCGGCACGCGTGGCCCGCGAGCACTTCGGTGTGAAGCGGGTGGTCGCCCGGATCTACGACCCCCGCCGCGCCGCCATCTACCAACGGCTCGGCATCCCGACCGTCGCCACCGTCTCGTGGACCACCGACCAGGTCCTGCGGAGGCTCCTCCCCGAGGAGGCCACGGCCGACTGGGTCGACCCGAGCGGCAAGGTCTGCGTCGTCGAGCGCGAGCTGCCCGACGTGTGGGCCGGTAAGAAGGTCGCACTGCTCCAGTCGTCCGGCAGCTTCAACGTCGTGATGCTCACCCGCCTCGGTCTGGCCCAGATCCCCACGCCCGACCTGCTCACCCAGCAGGGCGACATCCTGCGGTTCGTCGTCGCGGTCGATGCGCTCGAGGCGCTCGACCACCATCTCGCCCACCCGGAGGAGCACCACTGATGCGCGTCGCCATCGCGGGCGCCGGCAACGTCGGTCTGTTCATCGCCAACGAGCTCCAGAAGACGGGCCACCAGGTCACCCTGATCGAGCAGAACCGCGCCGTGGCCGAACGGGCCGACGCGGAGCCGGGCATCGAGTGGTGCATCGTCGACGCCTGCGAGGTGTCGTCCCTGCGTGGTGCGGGTCTCGAGCACTGCGACGTGGTCGTCGCGGCGACCGGCGACGACGAGGACAACCTGGTCGTCTCGCTGCTCGCCAAGCAGGAGTTCGCGGTTCCCCGGGTGATCGCCCGGGTCAACCACCCCAAGAACGAGTGGATGTTCACCGAGAACTGGGGCGTCGACCTCTCCGTCTCGACGCCGCAGCTCATCACCGCGCTCGTCGAGGAGGCCGTCACCGTCGGCCGGTTGGTCCGCATCCTCCAGTTCGACGGCGGGGCGGCCCGCCTGGTCGAGGTGCGGCTCGCTCCCGACGCCCCCGTCATCGACAAGGCGATCAAGGACGTCGACGTCCCCCGCGACGCCACGTTGGTGGCGATCGTGCGCGGCGAGCACGTGGTCATGCCCCGGGGCGACACCGTGTTCGAGGCCGGCGACGAGGTGCTCGCCATGGTGACGCCCGATTCCGAGGACGACGTCCGGGCGATCCTCACCGGCCCATGAGCCCACGCTCGGCCCGCCGCGGCGGGCCGAGCCGGCCCGGGCCCGGCTACTGCAGCAGCTCGTAGACGGGGTTGACCATCACGGTTCGGCCGCTCTCGAGGCCGGCGACGCCGCGAACCAGCAGGCGGCGACCCGGCGTGAGGCCGGCGATCTTCCGGCGACCGAGGAACACCGCCGTCGCCGCGCCCCACCCGTCGGTGAACTCCACCTCGAGCGCGTCGGCGCCGGCCCGGGGCACGATCCGGATCGACCGGATCTCGCCGACGAAACGGCCGGGGGCCCTGGTGACCACCTGATCGAGCGGGGTCGCGTCGACACCGGAGCAGAACTCGCGCAGCTCCTCGCGGTCCGCTTCCTCTTCGGAGGCGGTGATCCGCCCCAACATGCTCCTGATACCCACGAGCTGCTCCTCGCTCCCGCTGACACCGCGTCGCGGAAACCAGGTGGCAAGCTACTCCCTTCATGCCGCGCTCCTCAGATCAGTCTTGCGCGCCCAGGCGCGGTACCCGGTCCGCCTGGTCGGCCGGCGTCGGCGTGCTCGCCGTTGCGATCGCGCTCGCCGGCTGCAGCGGATCCACGAAGAACGACGCCGCGGCCAGGAAGACCACCACCACGGTCGGCAAGGGCAACATCGCGTTGCAGGTCTCGGTCGCGGGCGTGGAGAGCGCGGGGCAACCCGCGTCCGTCCCCGACGCGGTGAAGGCCGCGATCAGCCAGGCGGTCGACACCTACGTGCAGTCGGCCACCGTCCACCCGATGCGGACCGGGAAGCCGGCCGCCGACATCGGCGCCCTGTTCGCCGCGCCCGCGGTCGCCCGGCTGGCCACCGACCTGCCCGCGTTCATCGACACCGGCCTTCCGGCGGCCACGGGGCCCGTCACCGCGAAGACCGCCACCGTGGTCCTCACCGGCCTCGCCCAGCAGGACAGCTCGGTCGTCCTCGTCGACGCCGGCCTCAACCTCGACGTCGGCGCGAAGACCAAGGGCGGCGTGGAGTCGGTGCACCGCACGGCCGACCTCGTGTTCGCCAACGACAACGGCACCTGGAAGATCACCTCCTACGACGTGCACGTCACCCGGGCCGTACCGGGCGACGCCACCTCCACCACGACGGCCGTGAGCGCGCGATGACCTTCCTCCACGCCCACTGGCGCCGCATGGTGATGGTCACCCTGTCGATCCCGCTCGTGATCGCGTTGGCCCTCGCCGCCCTGCTCACCGCGTGGCTGCACGGGTGGCAGCTCCCGATCGCCTCCGGGAAGCAGTACCTCTCGATCGAGAAGGTGGGCGACGCGCACTTCGCCAACGCGCCCGCCGGGGTCACGTTCTTCCTCGTGATCGGCAACGACTCCCGCCCCGGCGTCGGCGGGTCCCGCGGCGACGCACTCCACCTCATCAGCGTCAACTCCACGCTGCACCAGGCCACCATCCTCGACATCCCGCGCGACACGATGGTGCAGATCCCGGGCCACGGCCGCGACAAGATCAACGCGGCCAACGCCTACGGCGGCCCGCAGCTCACGGCCCAGACCGTGAGCGCGATGGTCGGGGTCAACATCCCCTACGTCGTGGCGACCGACTTCGCCGGCTTCACGTCGCTCATCGACGACATGGGCGGCATCTCGATCAACATCCCCACCGCGATGCACGACTCGTACTCGGGCGCCGACTTCTCGCCCGGGCCCGCGCACCTGAGCGGTGACCAGGCGCTGCGCTTCTCCCGCGACCGCCACAGCTTCCCCACCAGCGACCTCGTGCGCACGCAGAACCAGGGCCTCCTGATCCTCGCGACGCTCGCCCAGCTCCGGGCCCAGAACAACTCGGTGGCGGGCGAGTTCAAGGCCGTCGCCGCGCTCGGGCGTCACACGCAGCTCGTCGGGGTGAGCATCGCCGACGCCTACTCGCTGCTGCGGCTCGGGATGTCGGTCGACCCGGCCCAGGTGCGCAACGTCCTCCTGCCGTGGGACTCGGCCAACGCACCCGCGGCGTCGGCGGGTGGCCTCTACGCCGACATGAAGGACGACGGCGTCCTCCAGTCGCACTGACCCCGCGCACCGACGACGCGCCCGGACGGCCGCACATCCCGGAGATCGTCACACCCCCTCGGTAGCCTGGTGCCGGCATGGACGCCTGCGACACACTGAGCCTTCTCGCGCTGGATCCCGAGCTCCCGGACCGCGTCGCGTTCCGCGAGACCATTCCCGCGCGCCCCGCGCGTGCGGGCGTCGCGGCGGAGCCGCTCCACCCGAAGGTGCTCGAACGCCTCGCGGGCCGGGGCATCGGGTCCCTCTACACGCACCAGGCCGAGGCGATCGACGCGCTGCGCGCCGGGCGCCACACCGCGATCGCCACCGCCACCGCGTCGGGCAAGTCGCTCTGCTACCAGGTACCGATCGTCGAGTCCGCCCTCGCCCGCAGCGACGACACCGCGCTCATGCTGTTCCCCACGAAGGCGCTCGCCCAGGACCAGTTGCGGTCACTGCACGAGTGGCTGATCCCCGAGCTGGTCGCGGTCACCTACGACGGCGACACACCCGTCGACCAGCGGATCTGGGCCCGCAAGCACGCCAACGCGCTCCTCACCAACCCGGAGATGCTCCACCAGGGCATCCTCCCCTACCACCAGCGCTGGGCGACGTTCCTGATGCGGTTGCGCTGGGTCGTGGTCGACGAGCTGCACACGTTGCGAGGGGTGTTCGGGAGCCACGTCGCGCTCCTGTTGCGTCGGCTGCGCCGCCTCTGCGCGCACTACGGCTCGTACCCCACGTTCTGCTTCGCCAGCGCCACGATCGGCAACCCCGCCGACCTCGCATCGGCGCTCTGCGGACTTCCGGTCGACGGCGTGACCGACGACGGCTCGCCGCGCGGCGAGCGCTCGTTCGCGGCGTGGCAACGCCCACTGCTCGGCCCGGGCGGCTCGGCCCGCACCTCGGCGTACTCGGAGACCGCGTTCCTGCTGGGCCGCTTCGTCCGCGACGGGCACCAGACCCTCGCGTTCACCCGGTCGCGCCGCGGCAGCGAGCTGGTGGCCGCGGGCGCGCGCCGCTCGCTGGAGCTCGAAGCGCCCGAGATGGCGGGACGCGTCGCGTCGTACCGCGCCGGCTACCTCGCCAGCGAGCGGCGCACGCTCGAGGAGTCGCTCGTCACCGGTGAGATCGCCGGGCTCGCGGCCACCAACGCGCTCGAGCTGGGGATCGACGTCGGCGGTCTCGACGCGATCGTCATGAACGGCTTCCCCGGCACCCTGGCCTCGATGTGGCAGCAGATCGGGCGGGCCGGTCGAACCGGTCAGCGGTCCGCGGCCGTGCTCGTGGCCGGCGACGACCAGCTCGACCAGTGGTACCTCCGCCATCCGGCCGAGCTCCTCGGGCGGGCGCCGGAAGCCGCGGTGATCAACCCCGACAACCCGTTCGTCCTCACCCCCCACGTCGCGTGCGCCACGCACGAGCTGCCGCTCACCCCCGCCGACGAGACCTTCTTCGGGCCCGGCCTCGACGACGCGGTGCGCGACCTCGTGCTGCGCGACCTGGTGAAGCCACGAGGTGGTCGCATGTTCTGGGCCGGGCGGGAGCCGCCGGCACCCAAGGTCGGGCTACGGAGCGGTTCCACGGTCGAGTTCCAGCTCGTCGCCCGCAACGACCACGGTGGCCACCTCGTCGGCACCGTCGACGACGCCCGAGTCTTCGCGGTCGCGCACCCGGGCGCCATCTACGTGCACCTGGGGCGCCAGTACCGCGTCGACACCCTCGATCTCGCCGACCGGATCGCGTGGATGGAGCCGGCCGACGACGCCGACGAGTACACCCAGACCCGCGAGGAGACCGACATCACGGTCATCGGGACCGAGCGTTCGGTGGCCTGCGGCGACGGTGTCGCCCATCTGGGCACCGTCGAGGTGACGACCCGGATCCTCGCCTACCAGCGGCGGCGCGCGTCCACCGGCGAGGTGTTGGAGACGGTCCCGATCGACCTGCCCGAACGCACCCTCACGACGCGCGCGTGCTGGTACACCGTGCCGCCCACGGCCCTGGTCGCAGCCGGCGTCGAGCCCGCACAGGTGCTCGGCGCCGTGCACGCGGCCGAGCACGCGCTCATCGGCCTCCTGCCGCTCTTCACCATCTGCGACCGGTGGGACGTGGGCGGCGTGTCGATGGCGATGCACCCGCACACGCGGCAGCCCACGATCTTCGTCTACGACGGCTACGCGGGCGGCGCCGGCATCGCCGACCTAGCCTTCGCCGACGTGCGGGCCCACGTGCAGGCGACGCTCGAGCTGGTGCGCGACTGCGGATGCGACGACGGCTGCCCCAGCTGCGTGCAATCGCCCAAGTGCGGCAACCTCAACGAGTACCTCGACAAGCGGGCCGGGCTCGCGATCCTGCGCAGCCTCAGCGGCTAGACGCCCGAAGGCCGGCCGACGCCGGGCCCGCAGGAGCGCGGGACCACGCGTCGACCGGCCCGCCGGTATACCGACGATCCGTACGTCCCGGACCGGGGGGTCGGCCCGGGACGTACGGATCGTGGGACCTCGAGCTCGACCACGACGCACCCACCGTCGAGGTGGTGGTGGTGCACGCGGAGCGAGCAACCGGGCCAGGCTCAGCGCGGCGACGTTGTCGGGCTGGATGTCGGCCCGGAGTCGCCAGCCCCGCAGCTCGGGGCTCGCCAGGGCCTCGACCAGACGCCGCGCGATGCCACGGCGCCGGTACCGGTCGGCCACCACCACCGCGAGGTCGGCCGACCCCACCGGCGTGTCTGCGGCGACGCGGACGCGGGCGTCCCGCGACCCCGGCTCCGCCGCTCCGACCCGGCCCGACCCCACCGGCGCGGGCACCAGCCGCGACAGCCCGACGATCGACCCGTCGGCCACCGCGACGACGGCCTGCGTCATCGGGTGCACGGGAGCGAAGGCCCCGGCGAAGAACCGCTCCGGGACGGCGCGGATCGGGGCGTGGAACCGCTGGAACAGGGTCACCGACCCGAGCCCGGCGAAGAACCGGCGGAGATCCGGCTGGTCGCTGCACCGCAAACGCCGGATCACGGCACTTTCGGGTTGCATCATGCAACCCACTATCCAGGTTCGGGTTCGATCATGCAACCCTCCAGGTCAACGGCCTGCATCCTGGCCCCGAGCGATGTCGGCGATGCAGATCGCCGGGTCCGCCGCACAGTCGTCGTCGATCTCGGCCCGGGCGTGAGCCGTCGCGACCAGCCCGTGACCCTCGCGGGTGACCCGGACGGTGACTCCCGCCGCGTCTGCGATGCACGCGACCAGGCGGGAGCCGTTGCGGTCGACCGTGGCCCGCGCCGCCGCACACGCCAGGTCGGCGGACGCGCCCAGCGCGACCTGATCGGCGGCGGCCAACGCGCCGGCGTCGGCCGCGGTGTCGGCGCGTGCCCGCGTGACCGCGGCGCCGCCCAACGTCGCCAACCCGAGGACCAGCACGCAGCCCGCCACCAGCATCCCGAGGACGAGGATCGTCGCGCTGCCGCGTTGGGGCCCCGACGCCCGTTCGCGTCCGGCCCGACCACGCTTCGCCTCGAGATCGGCTGTCGCGCCAACCGGCTCGCCGGGCGCCCGCCGACGCCGCCTCACCGCTCGACCCGGATCACGACGCTCGCCCGCAGCTCGGGGTCACCCAGCAACGGGCCGACCACGGGCACGGCGGTGCGGGACCGGTCGGTCACGGTCACGGTCAGCTCCCCGCCCACGTCGGGACGCGGTCCGAGTTCGACGCGTGCGCCGGGCAGGACGTGGTGCGCGGCCGCGGCGGCGCGGCCCGGGTCCGGGTCCACGCTTGCGGCCCGGGCCGCCTCCCGGGCCGCATGGACCACCGCCACCTCGTCGCGCGCGACCAACCCGACCTGCAGGAGCAGCAGCCCGAGCAGCACGACGACCGGCAGGCACAGCGCCAGCTCGACCGTCGCCTGTCCGTGCTCGCCTCCGGGCCGGACGTGCGCCGACGCGCGGGGCACTCACAACACCCGTTCGATGACGGTGTCGAACAGGTGCTCGATCGCGTGGCTCTGAGTGGCCCAGGTGACGAGCATCGTCGCCACCGCGGCCGCGCCCAGTATCACGAGGGCGTACTCCGCGGTGGTCTGCCCGACCTCACCTCCACCGGAATCGCGCGATTGACGGGGACGAACGACGAGACGGTGCAACACGGTGGATCCTCCTGGTGCTCGCAGACATGGATGCCGGGGGTGCGGAGATCCCCGTGACCGGAGCCGTCAGACGCGGTGCAGGCCGGCGACGAGCACCGGCACCACCGTCAGCAGCCCGAACGCGGGGAGCACGAGGAAGACCAGGGGGAAGAGGAGTCGGATCGACATCGATCGGGCGCGCTGCTCGGCGGCCCGTCGTTGCGCGTCACGGCCGTCGGCGGCGACGCGTGCGAGCTCGGGACCGACCGCGACCCCGAGCGTGTCGGTGGCGCTCAGGGCGTCGACGAGAGGCGCGAACGCCGGGACCGGGCCGAATCCGCGAGCGAGCGCGGACGGGAACGTGGCCCCGAGCGAGTACGCCCGGATCACGCCGTCGATGGGTGGACCGCACGAGGGAGGCACCCATCGGCGGCTCTGCTCGAGCGCGAGGAGCGGGGTGGATCCCGACCCGATGGCCACACCGAGGACGTCGACCAGGATCGGGAGGTCACGAGCCTGCTCGGCCTGCGCCGCGCGAGCCGACCGGCGCCGGCGCAGCCGTTGGATGATTCCGGCCGACGGCTCGTCGTCGACACGCGCGGGCCGCGCGGGCTCGGCGCGCCGACCCGGCGACCGCCGCGGGGCGGAAGCCGCGCGGACGGTGAGGCGCAGGACGAGCGCGCCGACGACGAATCCCCAGGCCACGGCCAACGCGGTCGTCATCCCGGCGCCGCGACGATGCGCCGGATCCACCAGGCCGCCACGGCTTCGAGCGCGAGGCCGCCCGCCAAGCAGACGCGGCCGACGCCGGTGCCGAAGGTGGCCATCTGCGAGCCCGGGTCGACGAGGACGGACACGCCGAGGAACCCAAGCGGCGCGGCGCCCACGACCCAGGCCGAGAGCCGGGCCTGCACCGAGTGGGTTTGGACTTCAGCCGCGGCGGCCCGCCGCTCCCGGACGCCCCGGGCGAGACCGTGCAACGCCGCCGCCGCCGGGGCTCCGGAGTCGGCCGCGATGCCCAGCGCGCCCGCGACCGCCCGGATCTCGGGGAGGCGACGGGTCTCGACCCAGCCGGTGAGCGCGTCGGCGAGCGTCGATCCGTGGGCCACGCGCGTGCGGACCACGGCCAGATCGCCGGCGAGCGGACCCACGCGATCGGCCTCGGCGGTGATCGACTGCTCGAGCGACGCGCCCGCGACCAGCTCGAACGCGACCCGCTGGACCAGCTCGGGCAACGCCGCGACCAGCGCGGCGTCGCGCCGGCCGCGGGCCAGATGCAGCCCGACGGGCGCGCCGATCACGACCAGCACCACGAGGAACGGGGCCAGCACCGGGACGAGCGCGAACCCGAGCAGACCGACGACGCCGGCCGCGGTGACGACGGCCACGACCGCGTCCTCGGGGCTGCACGGGAGCATCGCGGCATCGAGCGCAGCGACCAACGGAGCTCGGAGCCGCGCGGGCAACCGGCGTGCGGCGGGGGTACGCAACGGCGCGGTCCGTGATCGGGGCGCCGACCGGCGGGCGCACCCGGCCACCACGACGGTCCCGGCCGCGCCCGCGACCACGACGACGGGGGCGGCGATCACCGGGAGCCGAGCCCACGCATCGGCCGTCGCGGCTGGTCGAGCACCTCGAGCCGGCCGTCGCGTCGGGCCGCGAGCACGTGGACTCCGCTCCCGCTCGGCGCGACCTCGACGATCTCGACCACCCGGCGGGAACCCGAGCGGTCACGCGCCACCGTCAACACCAGATCGAGCGCGGACCCGATCTGCGCGCGGACCGCGGCGTGGGGGAGCCCGACCGCCGCCATGAGCGCGAGGGTCTCGAGGCGGGCCAGGGCGTCGGATCCCCGGTTCGCGTGGACGGTGGCGAGGGAACCGGCGTGCCCGGTGTTGAGCGCGAGAATCAGGTCGAGCGCTTCGGCCCCGCGGACCTCTCCCACGATGATGCGGTCGGGCCGCATCCGCAGCGACGTGCGGACCAGGTCACGCACGCTCACCGCACCCACGCCCTCCGCGTTGGCCGGCCGCGCCTCGAGCCGGACCACGTGTGACCCGGGGAGCGACAGCTCGGCCGTCTCCTCGATGGTGACGACGCGCTCGTGGGCGCCGATCGCGCCGGCGAGGACGTTGACCAGGGTCGTCTTCCCGGTACTGGTGCCGCCGGCGACGAGGACGTTGCTCCCTGCCGCGACCGCTCGGGTGAGGAGGGCCGCGCCATCGCTCCCGAGGCCGAACTCGGCGAGCGTCGACGGCCGGCGCCCGAACCGGCGGATCGTGAGGTGGGCCCCGTCGGGGGCCACCGGTGGGAGCACCGCGTGGATCCGTGACCCGTCGGGGAGGCGGGCGTCGACGATCGGCGAGCTGCGGTCGAGCCGGAGCCCCAGCGGCGCCAGCACGCGCCGGGCGAGCCGCACGACCTCCCGCTCCTCGAGCCCGATCGGCACAGGCTCCAACCGGCCGCCGCGCTCGACGTAGGCGAGGCCACCCGAGTTGAGCATGACCTCGGTGACCTCGGGATCGGCCAGGATCGGCTCGAGCGGACCCAGCCCGGTGACCTCTGCGAGCAGCTCGCCCAACAGCGCGCGGGCGCGGGGCGGCGCCAGCAGCGGCGCCTCCGCCCGCACGAGCTCGTCGAGGATGTCGCGCAGCTGCGCGGGCTCCCGGTCGCCGCGGTCCGGCAGCTCGTCGATGAGGCGTCGGTGGACCGACTCCTTGAGGGCAGACTCGTCGTGCGGTGCCCCGCTCATGCCGCGCGCCCGGAACGGCGCGGTATCAGACCGAGCCCGCGGAGCATCGACGAGACCGGACCGAGCACGCCGTCACC
>JADGOM010000018.1 GCA_017882925.1 Acidimicrobiia bacterium
GGTGAGACAACTACGCCGTGACCGGAGGCCTTGGCCTACGATCGGCGTTCCCTTGCGGGTGTAGCTCAGTGGTAGAGCCCCTGCCTTCCAAGCAGGCAACGCCGGTTCGATCCCGGTCACCCGCTCTCGAAGAGCCCCGTCGACCTCCCTTCGTGCGAACGGCGGCAGCCTCAACGCGATCGTCATCGCTCGGCACGCACTCCCGACATCCGGCCCGGCGCGACCGAAGGCGGGGCCCCCGGTTACCCCGGTTGCCGCCCCGCCTCCACGTCCGCTCGTTCAGGCCCGCGGTACGCGCGCCCGACGTCGCTACTTCTTGAGGTCGTCGATCTTGTCCTCGACCCAGTCCTTGGCGTGCTCGACCTTCTCCTTGAGCTTGCCGGACGCCTGGTCCGCCTTGCCCTCGGCCTTGAGGTCGTCGTTGTCGGTGAGGTCACCGGCGGCTTCCTTGACCTTGCCCTTCGCCCGGTCGATCTTCCCGTCGTCCATGGTTCGGTCCTCTCGTGGTGGGTCCGTGCACCGACGAGTGTGTTCACCCCGTCCGGTCGCGAAACCTCCGCCGCCGGATCTCTACGGAGCGGTGGTCGTGGTCACGCCGGCGAGGGCCATCAGGCCGGGCGGCGGATGGGCGAGGTCGAGCTTCGACAGCCGGGCCAGCACCGCCAGCGCGTCGGGAGTGTCCAGGTCGGTCTCGGCCTGCACCTTGGTGCTGCCCACGTCGACCTCCGCCAGCACGCTCAGGGTCGGGTCGGTGTCGCTGACCCACCCGGGGTTGGTGCCGATCTGCACGTCGCGTGCGTCGGTCGGCCGCTTCGAGTCGCAGTGGGACGGGAACATGTACACGTCGAGGTAGTTGACGTCGGAATCCGCGCCCGACCCGTAGCGCACGAGCACCTCGTCGCAATGGCTCACGGACTTCGCCTTCGGGATGACCTGCACGCCCACGGGCTTCCACCCGACCGGGATCTCGGTGGGCTGGAGGAGGGGCGCCGCCGTATACGCCGCGATCTCGCCCGCGGTGGAGTCGGAGGAGCCGGCGACGGGGCGCGTCCGCCGCACCGCGGTGGTGGTGGTCGCCGAGCTCGATGACCGGCCCGATCCGCGCGTGAGCGCCCACGCCGCACCGCCGACCACGATCAGCGCGACGACGGCGATGGCCGCGATCACCAGCCCGCGCCGACGCGACGCGCGTCGCTGCGCGCGGAGCGCTTCGCGCTGGCGCTGCAGGTGCTCGGGGTCGAACGGATCCAGGACGGGCTCCGGGGCCGGGGTGTCCTCCGAGGCTACGGGCGCCCGCCCGGGCGTAGGGTCCGCGTGGCGGGTATGCGGCCGCATGGCGCGCATGGACGCATCCGCGGGCGGGTAGGCGCGGTGGACACTACGGGGGAGACGGCATGGAACGCGGCAGCACGCACCACTCGGCCCGGCTCGACGACGCGCTCGACGCCGACACCGCGGCGCTCACCCATGGGTCTCCCCACGAGGGCAGCCTCGAGGAGAACCGGTGGCAGGAGGGGCCGGCCGACGGCGAGCCCGCGCCCGACGGCCTCCCGGTGGGCGATCCGCAGCCGTCGCGCTTCGTCGACCTGGGCCTCGACGACGTCGAGGTGCGCTCGGAGCTGGCGCGCTCGCTCCGGCCCGGGATCTTCCCCGCCACGGCGGCCGAGCTCGTCGCGTGCGCGGAGCGCGAGGGCACCTTCGACTGGGTCGTCGACGCGCTGGGCGATCTCCCGACCGACGCGATCTACCCGACGGTGCAGGCCGTGTGGGTCGCGCTCGGCGGCCCGGTCGAGCACCGCGACCACCCGATCACCGCGGCCCCGACCGCCGCGCCACCGCCGACGGCCGCCCAGCCGACGAATCGTGCGTCCGCCGCCGAACCTCCCGCCGCGGCGTCGGCGGCCCGGGGACCCGTGCGGTTCGCCGCGCCGGTCCTCGCGTTCGCGGCCCGGGTCCTGGGTCTCGGCCTCCGGGCCACCGCGCAGGTGCTCGACGCCGCGGGCCGGAGGCTCGGAGCCTGAGCCGCGGGCCGGACGCTGACGCGGCGGTGATCTGGTCGGGAAGGGGGGATTTGAACCCCCGACCTCGTGCTCCCAAAGCACGTGCGCTGCCGAGCTGCGCTACTTCCCGTCGGCAGCAGTATCCCAGCCCGCCGGTGACGGGGTCGACCAACTAGACCGCCGCGCCCACCAGCGTGCCGATCAGCGCGCTCGCCACCATGGCGAGCCCGCCGCCGATGAGCACCCGCGTCGCGCCCCGGGCGACGGACGCGCCGCCGACCCGGCCGCTGAGCGCACCGGAGACGGCCAGCGCGACGAACGCCACCGCGGCGATGATCGCGATGCGGGCGGCCGTGCCGCTCGGGACGAAGAACACCGCGACGAGCGGGAACAGCGCGCCGACCGAGAAGCTCGAGGCGGAGACGGTGGACGCCTGCAGTGGCCGGGCCCGGGCGCCGTCGTTGAGGCCGAGCTCGTCGCGGAGGTGGGCGCCGAGGGGATCGTGGGCCGTGAGCTGCTTGGCCACCTCTATTGCGGTCTCGTGGTCGAGGCCGCGCCGCTCGTAGATGCGGCTCAGCTCGGCCAGCTCCAGCTCCGGGGTGCGGGCCAGCTCGCCCTCCTCCTTGGCGATGTCGGCCTCCTCGGTGTCGCGCTGGGAGCTCACCGACACGTACTCGCCCATCGCCATGGAGCAGGCGCCCGCGACCAGCCCGGCCGCGCCCGCGGTGATGAGCGCGTTGCGGGAGGAGGCGGCGGCCGCGACCCCGATGAGCAGGCTCGCGGTGGAGACGATGCCGTCGTTCGCCCCGAGCACCGCGGCCCGCAGCCAGTTGCTCCGATCCCCACGGTGGCGTTCCCGGTGGAGCGTCGGCATCCGGCGCGTCTCGTTGCTCATGGGCACGATGGTACGGGGCGAATCGGGCGCACCCACCGATCGGCCGCCCCGGGTGGGAACCGGTCCGGGACCTGCGGGAGCCCGCGGGTACACTCCCGAGCCCATGCAGACCACCGTAGAGACCCTCGACGGCAACAAAGTCCGGCTCCACGTCAGCGTTCCGGCTGACGAGTTCGAGTCCGCGCTCAACGCCGCGTTCCGCAAGCTCGCCAAGGAGGTCCGCATCCCGGGCTTCCGTCCCGGCAAGGCGCCCCGCAAGCTGCTCGAGGCCCGCTTCGGCCCCGACATCGCCCGCGAGCAGGCCCTGAAGGACTCGGTTCCCGAGTACTACGTCGAGGCGGTCAACGCCGAGAAGGTCGACCCGATCGCGGTCCCCGAGATCGAGATCACCTCGGGCGAGGAGGGCGGCGACGTCGAGTTCGACGCCACCGTCGAGGTGCGTCCCGTCGCCACGCTCGAGGGCTACGACGGCCTCACGGTCGAGATCCCCAACCCGGCGGTGAAGGACGAGGACGTCACCCGCCAGGTCGACATGCTCCGCGACCGCTTCGCCGACCTCGCCGAGTCGGAGGAGCCCATCACCACCGGCGACTACGCCACGATCGACATCGCCGGCTCCGTCGACGACGAGCCGATCGAGGGCCTCACCGCCACCGACCTGCTCTACGAGGTCGGCTCGGGCCGGCTGGTCGCCGAGCTCGACGGCGAGATCGAGGGTGCCACCGCGGGCTCCGACATCGAGTTCACGAGCACGCTGCCCGAGGAGTTCGAGGACCACGGCGGCGAAGAGGTCACGTTCCGCGTCCAGATCAAGGACACGAAGAAGAAGGTCCTCCCCGAGCTCACCGACGAGTGGGTGCAGGAGGTCAGCGAGCACGAGACCGTCGACGCCCTGCGCACCGACATCGCGACGCGCGTGGAGAGCATGGCGCGCATGCAGGCGCAGCTCGGCCTGCGCGACCGCGTCCTCGCCGAGGCGGGGGAGCTGGTCATGGTGCCGATCCCCGACTCGCTCGTCGACCAGGAGGTCTCGTCCCGCCTGGAAGACCTCGTCGGCCGTCTGCAGCAGCAGGGCGTGAGCGTGGGTCAGTACCTCTCGGCCATCGGCAAGAGCCAGGAGGAGTTCGTCGCGGAGATGCGCGAAGCCGCCGGCAAGGCCGTCGCCACCGACCTCGCGCTGCGAGCCGTGGTCGCCCAGGAGGAGATCGAGGTCAGCGACGAGGAGCTCGACGAAGAGCTCGAGCGCATCGCCCAGCAGATGTCCGAGAAGCCCGCCAAGTTGCGTCGCGAACTGGAACGCAGGGGGGCAATCGAGGCGGTACGCTCTGACGTCGCACGCGGAAAGGCCCTGCAATTCCTCATCGATCACGCGAATGTGGTCGACGAGGAAGGAAATCCGCTCGAGTTGAGTTCTCCACCCGAGTCCGAGGCTTCCGAGCCCCAGGCATCCGAGCCCCGTGCACCTGAAGCCCGCGCATCTGAAGCCCCCGCCGCTGCCGACACCGCCGACGAAGCGGTCGCCGGAGCGGACGCCGCCACCGAGGAGTCCGAGCAGTGAGCGATCCCTTCCAGAACCAGATCCCGTTCCCCACCGTCATCGAGCAGACCAACCGCGGCGAGCGCACCTACGACGTGTACTCCCGGCTGCTCAAGGACCGGGTCATCTTCCTCGGCACCCCGGTCGACTCGACCGTCGCCAACCTGATCATCGCCCAGCTCCTCCACCTCGAGAGCGAGGAGCCGGACAAGGACATCTCGATCTACATCAACTCGCCCGGCGGCGAGATCACCGGTCTCTTCGCCATCTACGACACGATGCAGTTCGTGAAGCCCGACATCCAGACGATCTGCATCGGCCAGGCCGCCTCGGCCGCGGCGGTGCTGCTCGCGGCGGGCACGCACGGCAAGCGCCTCGTGCTCCCGCACGCGCGGATCCTCATCCACCAGCCGCACGGTGGCGCGCAGGGTCAGGCCGTCGACATCGCGCTGCAGGCCAAGGAGATCGTGCGCATGCGCGAGACGCTCGACGAGCTGCTGGCGTACCACACCGGCCAGTCGATCGAGAAGGTGTCCAAGGACACCGACCGCGACTTCATCATGAGCGCCGAAGAGGCGAAGATCTACGGCATGGTGGACGAGGTCATCACCAACCGCGAGCTCTCCGCGGTGAGCATTCCGTCCGGCGTCAGCGTCTGATCGTCCGCTCCGCCCGTCCACTGCAGAACCGGGGGTAGCAAGTCGTGGCGAAATTTGGCGACGGGGGTGACCTGCTCAAGTGCTCCTTCTGCGGGAAGAGCCAGAAGCAGGTCAAGAAGCTGATCGCCGGGCCCGGCGTCTACATCTGCGACGAGTGCATCGACCTCTGCAACGAGATCATCGAGGAAGAGCTCTCGCAGAGCACCGAGGTCAAGTTCGACGAGCTCCCGAAGCCGCGTGAGATCTACGACTACGTCGACGGCTACGTCATCGGCCAGGAGCAGGCGAAGAAGATCCTGTCGGTCGCCGTCTACAACCACTACAAGCGGGTGCAGGCGGGCTCCTACGGCGACGCCGACGTCGAGCTGCAGAAGAGCAACATCCTGCTGATCGGCCCCACCGGGTGCGGCAAGACGCTGCTCGCGCAGACGCTCGCCCGCATGCTGAAGGTGCCGTTCGCCATCGCCGACGCCACCGCGCTCACCGAGGCCGGCTACGTCGGCGAAGACGTCGAGAACATCCTCCTGAAGCTGATCCAGGCCGCCGACTACGACGTCAAGAAGGCCGAGACCGGCATCATCTACATCGACGAGATCGACAAGATCGCCCGCAAGAGCGAGAACCCGTCGATCACC
>JADGOM010000154.1 GCA_017882925.1 Acidimicrobiia bacterium
CAGCGCCGCAACCGCCGCTTCGGCGCCATCGAATGATCGCAGAACTACACTCCTGTCATGCCGTTGTACCGGGACCAGGGTGTGGTGTTGCGCACCATCAAGCTCGGTGAGGCGGACCGGATCGTCAACATCATGAGCCAGGGCCGGGGCAAGATCCGGGCGGTGGCCAAAGGGGTGCGGAAGTCGGGCAGCCGCTTCGGGGCCCGCCTCGAGCCCACGACCCACCTCGCGTTCCAGTGCTACGAGGGCCGGGAGCTCGACGTCGTCACCCAGGTCGAGACGATCGATGCCTTCCGGCCGCTGCGCGAGCACTACGGCTGCCTCACGCACGCGGTGGCGATGCTCGAGTCGGTCGACCAGGTGGCGCAGGAGGGGGAGCGCAACACCGCCGTCTACCGCATGCTGGTCAACGCGCTGCGGACGCTGGCCGACAACCCGACGCCCCTGGTGGCCACCGCGTTCTTCTGGAAGCTCCTCAGCCTCGAGGGTGTGCACCCCCAGCTCGACGAGTGCGTCCGTTGCGGCAGCACGGAGGAGCCGTTCCCCGCGTTCGACCTGGCCGAGGGGGGCGTCCTGTGCAACGACTGCCGGGTCACCGGGCGCCGCCTCGACCCCGCGAGCCTGGTCCTGATGCGGCGGATGCTGGGCGGCGAGCTCCGGCGGGCGCTCGCGGAGCCGCCCGGCCCCGTGGCCGACGACGTGGAGCACCTCGCGGTCGCCGCGCTCGAGTACCACCTCGAACGCCGCCTGCGCAGCGCCGCCCTCCTCTGAGGCGCGTCCCGGCTCCGATCCCGCGCCGCGCGATCGCGGCCGGGCCGGCGGAGGGCCCCCGGTAGGCTGCGCCGATATGGCCAACCCCGACCGCATGGACACGATCGTCAACCTCGCCAAGCGCCGAGGACTCGTCTTCCCGTCCTCCGACATCTACGGCGGGTTCCGCTCCACCTGGGACTACGGGCCGCTGGGCGTGCTGCTGAAGCGCAACGTCAAGGAGGCGTGGTGGCGGTCGATGGTCCAGCTCCGCGACGACGTCGTCGGGCTCGACTCCGCGATCCTCATGGCCCCGAAGGTCTGGGAGGCGAGCGGCCACCTCGCGACGTTCACCGACCCGCTGGTCGACTGCAAGGTCTGCAAGGAGCGCTTCCGGGCCGACCAGCTCCCGGATTCGGGCGCGTGCCCGAACTGCGGGTCGAAGGACTCCTTCACCGACGCGCGCAACTTCAACCTCATGTTCAAGACCCACGTCGGCCCGGTGGAGGACGACGCCGCGGTCGCGTACCTGCGCCCGGAGACCGCGCAGGGCATCTTCGTCAACTTCGCCAACGTCCTCACCACGAGCCGCAAGAAGCCGCCGTTCGGCATCGCCCAGATCGGCAAGTCGTTCCGCAACGAGATCACGCCCGGCAACTTCATCTTCCGCACGCGCGAGGTCGAGCAGATGGAGATGGAGTTCTTCGTGCCGCCGGACGAGAGCGAGCAGTGGTTCGAGTACTGGTGCGCCGAGCGCTACCGCTGGTACACCGACCTCGGCATGCCGGAGTCGATGCTGCGGCTGCGTCCCCACGAGGAGTCGGAGCTCTCGCACTACTCCACCGGCACCTCCGACGTGGAGTTCCAGTACCCCTGGGGCTGGGGTGAGCTCGAGGGCATCGCCAAGCGCAGCGACTACGACCTGCAGCAGCACGCGAAGCACTCGGGCAAGGACCTGAGCTACTTCGACCAGGAGCAGGACCAGCGCTACGTCCCCTACGTCATCGAGCCCGCGGCCGGCGCCGACCGGGCCACGCTCGCCTTCCTCCTCGCCGCGTACGACGAGGAGGAGGTCAACGGGGAGAAGCGGGTGGTCCTGCGGCTCCACCACCGTCTCGCGCCCAACAAGGTGGCCGTGCTGCCGCTCTCGAAGAACGAGAAGCTCACGCCGCGGGCGCACGAGATCGCGGCGATGGTCCGGGCCGAGTACCAGATCGACTACGACCAGTCGGGTGCGATCGGGCGCCGATACCGGCGCCAGGACGAGGTCGGCACCCCGTACTGCGTCACCGTCGACTTCGACACGCTCGACGACGACGCGGTCACGGTGCGCGAGCGCGACTCGATGGCCCAGGACCGCATCCCGGTCACCGGGCTGCTGGCCTACCTGCGCGACCGCCTGGCCGGCTGAGGCGCCCCGATGGCCGTCTCGCGGCCGCTCGCCCTATCCTCTGGGTCTCATGGCCAAGGGCAAGTACTCCAAGCGACGCGACATCACCGGCGACGAAGGTGCGGTCGACGGTGACACCGCGGCCGGCGACGAGGTCGTCGACCTCGCCGCGGCCGAGTCCGCCGATCCCGACGCGGCGCCCCGCACGGTGGTCGCGGAGCGCCCCTCGATGACCCGGTTGTACAAGGCCGACCCCAAGGGCGGCACCAAGGCCCGCGGCAGCGGCCGCGTCACCCCCTCCAAGGCCGCGGCGAAGCCGCAGTCGAAGGAGGAGCGCCGGGCCGCCCGCGTCGAGGCCCGCCAGGCCGCCCGGTCCGCGCCCCGCCCGGTGAAGGACACCCACGCCGCCGACGGCGCCCGGCTGGCACCGATCCCGTCGCGCGGCTTCGCCGCGATCGTCGACATCGTCGTGGTCGGCGGCCTCTACCTGGCCGTCACCCAGATCCTCGAGGCCATCTACGGCGTGCCCAAGAAGGGCCACACCAACGGCGCCGAGGTCGCGGCCCTCATCGGGGCCACCTTCCTGATCGTGCTGCTGTACGCGGTCCCGTCCGTGGCGCTCACGGGCCAGACGCTCGGCCACCGGCTGCTGAAGCTGCGGGTCCGCCGGGTCGACCAGCCCGGGCCCCCCGGGTTCGCGGTGGCCATGCGCCGCTACGTCCTGGTCGCCGCGCTGCCCAACCTTCCGACCCTCGGGTCGTTGCTGGCGATGTTCGCCGGGCTGTCGTTCTACGTCTTCAAGGACGGGCGCAGCGTGCTCGACCGGATCGCGAAGACCGAGGTCATCGCCTACGGGCCCGAGCGTGCGGGATCGTCGCTCTGGCGCCGTTCCGCGGGCCGCGCCTAGCCGTCTCCCCGTACCGCGTGACGATCCTCCCGGTCGGTAGTCTGAGTGGTTCGCGGCCGCGCCCCCCTTGCGTGCGGCCCACCGACGAGGTCCCGGAGGCACGATGCCGTACGTCTATCCGTTCGAGGCAGGTTCCAAGGAGCAGAAGTTCCTGCTCGGCGGCAAGGGAGCCAACCTCGGGGAGATGACGAAGATCGGGCTGCCGGTGCCGCCCGGGTTCACCATCACCACCGAGGCCTGCAACGCCTACATGGCCCTCGACGAGCACCTGCCCAAGGGTCTCGACGGCGAGGTCGACGCGGCCCTCGCCGCGCTCGAGGCGAAGATGGGCAAGAAGCTCGGTGACGACGTCGACCCGCTGCTCGTGTCGGTCCGCTCGGGTGCGCCGTTCTCGATGCCGGGGATGATGGACACCGTCCTCAACCTGGGCCTCAACGACGACTCGGTCCAGGGGCTCACGAAGCAGACGGGCAACGAGCGGTTCGCGCTCGACTCCTACCGCCGCTTCGTGCAGATGTTCGGCAAGATCGTGCTGGACGTCCCCGCGGCCGCGTTCGAGGACCAGCTCGAGGAGCTGGTGCACGCGCGTGGCGTCAAGGACGACACCGCCCTGTCGCCCGACGACCTCCGTGGCCTGGTCGAGACGTTCAAGGCCATCGTGAAGCGCGAGGCCGGCGTCGACTTCCCGACCGACCCGCGCGAGCAGCTGCTGCTCGCGATCGGCGCCGTGTTCGACTCCTGGCGCGGCGAGCGCGCCGTCGCCTACCGGCGCATCAACCGGATCCCCGACTCGTGGGGCACGGCCGTCAACGTGCAGCAGATGGTGTTTGGCAACAAGGGCGACACGTCGGGGTCAGGCGTCGCGTTCTCGCGCGACGAGGTCACCGGCGCGCCGGAGCCGAGCGGCGACTTCCTGCCCA
>JADGOM010000155.1 GCA_017882925.1 Acidimicrobiia bacterium
ACGGCTACCCCGTGGCGATCAAGGCCGCCTACGGCGGTGGCGGCCGGGGCATGAAGGTCGTCGAGCGGGCCGACGACGCCGAGCGCGCGCTGGAGAGCGCGTCGCGCGAGGCGCTCGCCTACTTCGGCCGCAGCGAGACCTACCTCGAGCGCTACCTCACCCGGCCCCGCCACATCGAGATGCAGGTCTTCGCCGACATGCACGGCAACGCGGTATGGCTCGGCGAGCGCGACTGCTCCACGCAGCGCCGCCACCAGAAGGTCATCGAGGAGTCGCCCGCGCCCGGCCTCACCGAGGAGATCCGCACCGCGATGGGCGAGGCCGCGGTGAAGGTCGCCAAGGCCTGCGGCTACGTGAACGCGGGCACGGTCGAGATGCTGTTCCAGGACGGCGAGTTCTTCTTCCTGGAGATGAACACCCGCCTCCAGGTGGAGCACTGCGTCACCGAGGAGGTCACGCAGCTCGACCTCGTGGCCGAGCAGATCCGGGTCGCGGGCGGGGAGCCGCTGTCGTTCACGCAGGACTCCGTCCGCCACTACGGCCACAGCATCGAGTGCCGCATCAACGCGGAGAACCCGGCCAAGAACTTCATGCCCTCCCCCGGCCCGATCACGCGCCTGCGGATCGCGGCCGGGCCCGGCGTGCGGTGGGACGGCGGCTACGAGGAGGGCGACTCGGTCTCGCAGTACTACGACAACCTGATCGGCAAGCTCATCGTGTGGGCCCCCGACCGCGAGGCCGCGCGCCGGCGGATGCTGCGCGCCCTGGGTGAGCTCGAGCTCACCGGCGTGCACACCACCGTGCCCGCGCAGGTCGTCGTGCTCGAGCACCCCGACTTCATCGCCGGCGCCCACTCCACCCGGTGGCTGGAGGAGGAGGTCGACGCCGCGGCCTGGTCCGGGCCGGCCGCCGAGCCCGCCACCGCCCCGACGGAGGGTGCCCCGGCGCCGGAGCCGCTGGTCGAGCGGACCGTGCCCGTCGAGGTCGACGGCCGGCGCTTCTCGGTGAAGGTCTGGCTCCCGGAGATCACCGCCGCCGCGGCCACGGCCGGCGCACCCGTCTCGGCCCGCGCCTCGCGGCCCAAGACCAGCGCGTCGAGCGGCGCGGCTGGCGGCGGGACCGTGAGCTCGCCGATGCAGGGCACGATCGTCAAGGTGCTCGTCGCGGTCGGCGACGCGGTGGAGCCGGGTCAGGCCCTGCTCGTCCTCGAGGCGATGAAGATGGAGAACCACATCAACGCCGAGATCGCGGGCACGGTGAAGGAGCTCCGCGTCGCCGCGGGCGAGACCGTCGGCGCCGGCGACGTCGTGGTGGTCGTCGAGCCGTAGCGCTCCGTCAGGTGGCGGCGTCGGTGATCGACTCGGCCATCGACGGGTGCACCAGCAGCGAGTCGACGATGTCGCTCGTCTTCAGGTTGCACGTGACCGCGAGAGCGATGACGCTGATGAGCTCGGCCGCGTGCTGGCCGACGATCGAGCCGCCCAGCACGATGCCGGTGGCCGGGTCGGAGATGATCTTCACGAACCCGCGCGGGTCGCCCTGGATGAGCGCCTTGGCGTTGGCCGAGAACGGCACCTTGGTGACCCGGATCTTGCGGCCGATCGCGAACGCCTCGGCCTCGGGCAGTCCGACGTCGGCGATCTCGGGCTCGGTGAAGATTGCCGAGGCGGCCTTCTCGTAGTCGAGGTGGCGGTGCGACAGGGTGTGCAGCCCCATCATGTGCTCCGCGATCTTGCGCCCCTGCATCGCGGCCACCGACGACAGCGGCAGCTTCCCCGAGAGGTCTCCGGCGGCGTAGATGTGCGGCACGTTGCTCTGGCAGTGGTGGTTGACGGGGATGTAGCCGCTCGCGTCGACCTCCACGCCCGCGTCCTCGAGCCCGAGCCCGTCGCTGTTGGGGATGGCGCCCACGGTGAGCACCGCGTGCGACGCGTCGACGACGCGGCCGTCGTCGCACTGCACGCGCACGGTGTCGCCGTCGCGCACGATCGACGTGGCGCGGGCGCCCTTGAGCAGCTTCACGCCCCGGCTGAGGAACTCGGCCTCGAGCACGGCCGCGACCTCGGGGTCCTTCTGCGGGAGCACCTGCTGGCGGCTCACCACGAGCGTGACCCGGGAGCCGAGCGCGCTGAACATGTGGGTGAACTCCACGCCCGTGACGCCGGAGCCGATGATCGCGAGGTGTTCGGGGATCTCGGGCGGCGGGTAGGCCTGGCGGGTCGTGAGGATGCGCTCGCCGTCGACGATCACGCCGTCGGGGACGCGGGGGCGGGAGCCGGTGGCGAGCAGGATCAGGTCGCCCCGCACCTCCTCGAGTCCGTCGGCGGTCTCGACCACGACCTCGTGCGGGCCCTTGAGGCTGGCGGTGCCGTGCAGCATCCGCACGCCCTGGTCGCGGAGCATGCTCGAGACCGACCCCTGGAGGCGGGCCTCGATCGACGCCAGCCGCTCGCGCAGCGCGTCGAGCTCGAGCGAGCCGCTGGCGTTGAGGCCCATGGTCCGGGCCCGGGTGAGCTCCGAGAGCTCGCCCCCGGTCGCGATCATGGCCTTCGACGGGATGCAGTCCCAGAGGTGGGCGGCGCCCCCCACGACCTCGCGCTCGACCAGCGTGACGTGCGCCCCGAGGGTCGCCGCCACGGTCGCCGCGGTGTTCCCCGCGGGGCCACCACCGATGATCACGATCTCGACTGCCACAGGAACAGAGTATCGACGGGGTCCAGTCGCCCCTTGATGGACCGGTGTCCTGCGGGTTGCGTTTAGATTTCATCGATGCCCGACCTGCGCTACGACCCGCATTCCGGCCGTTGGGTCGTGGTCGCGGCCGAGCGGGCCGCCCGCCCCCACACCTTCCGGGCCCTCGAGCCGATCTCGGCCGACGCACCCCCGGGCTGCCCGTTCTGCCCGGGCAACGAGGGCGAGACGCCCCCCGAGGTCTTCCGCACCGGCACCGGCGCGCCCGACACCCCGGGGTGGCGCATCCGGGTGTTCCCCAACAAGTTCCCGATCGTGACGCCCGCGCCCGCGCCCGACGGCCCCGCGCCCGCGCCCGACGGCCCCGCCGATCGTTGGCGGCGGTCGCGGCCCGCCACCGGCCGGCACGAGGTCGCCACGTTCTCGCCCGAGCACCACCGCTCGCTCACCGAGCTCACCGATCCCGAGATCGTGGAGCTGTTCCAGGTGCTGCGCGACCGCGTCGTCGCCCACCGCGCCCATGGGCACGTCTCCACGCAGGTCATCGTGAACCACGGCAAGGCGGCCGGCGCGTCGATCGAGCACCCGCACGCGCAGATCATCTCGGTCGACTTCGCTCCCGCGGTGCTGCTCGAGGAGCTGGAGCAGCAGCGCATCGAGGGTGCGGTGCTCGCGCGCGACGGCCGCGACCACGAGGGCCCGGGCGAGCTCGCGATCGTGGAGCACCGCGAGCCCGGCGGTGCCGCCGCGGTCGCGTGGGCGCCCTGGGCGTCGAGCACTCCCTACGAGAGCATCGTCGCCCCGCGGGAAGACGGGCCGAGCTTCGCCGACGCGTCCGACGGCGCGGTCGCCGCGGTCGCGGTCGCCGTGCGCGAGACGCTCCGGGCGTTGCGCGACGCGGTCGGCGAGCAGCCGTACAACGTGCTCGTGCACACGCGGCCGAACGACCGCGACGACGACTACCAATGGCACGTCCACATCACCCCGCGGCTCCAGACCATCGCCGGGTTCGAGCTCGGCGCCGGGGTGTGGGTCAACATCGTCCCGCCCGAGCTGGCCGCGCTGCGGCTGCGCGAGGCCCGGGGCGGGTTCCGCGACGCCGCGGACTCCGCGGTCGACGTCGAGCGCTGAGGGTGCGCATCCACCTGTGCCGTGCGATCGACGCGACCCCGGCCGCGGTGTGGGCCGAGCTCGAGCAGGTCGAGCACCACGTCGACTGGATGGCCGACGCCGAGAAGATCACCTTCCGCTCCGCGTCGACGCGGGGCGTCGGCACGGAGATCGAGTGCCTCACGCGCATCGGGCCGCTGTCGACCACCGACGTGCTGCGCTTCACCGCGTGGGAGCCCGGCTCGAGGATGGGGATCGAGCACACCGGTGTCGTCACCGGCAGGGGCAGCTTCGAGCTGCGGCCACAGGCCGGCGACCGCACCGAGATCTGTTGGGACGAGCGCCTCACGTTCCCGTGGTGGATGGGCGGCCCCGTCGGCGAGCAGGCCGCGCGCCCGGTGATGCAACGGATCTGGCGCGGCAACCTCCGCCGCCTCGCCGCGCTGATCACCCAGACCCCGTAGGCGTTCACCGACGACACCCTGTGTCGTCAGTGAACGCCTTCCAGGGTCAGCGGCCCTGGAAGGTGGCCTTGCCGGGGCCGTGCTCGAGGAAGCTGGCGATGCCGGTGCCGGCGTCGTCGGTGCTGAACACGTCGACGAAGTGGCGGGCCTCGAGGTCGAGCCCGGCCGCCAGGGATCCGTCGAGGCCCCCGTCGATCGCCAGCTTGGCCAGGCCGATCGCCACGACGGGCCCGGCCGCGAACGCGCCCGCCCAGGCCAGCGCGGCGTCGAGGAGCTCGTCGGCGGGGACGACACGGTCGACGAGCCCGAGCGCGAGCGCCTCCTCGGCCCGGATCTGGCGCCCGCTCCATACGATCTCCTTGGCCCGGGCCGGGCCCACCAGGCGGGCGAGCCGCTGCGTGCCGCCCGCGCCGGGGATGATCCCGAGCAGGATCTCGGGCTGGCCGACCCGCGCGTTCTCGGCCGCGATGCGCAGATCGCAGGCGAGCGCGAGCTCGTAGCCCCCACCGAGCGCGAAGCCGTTGACCGCGGCGATGACCGGACGCGGGATCGCCGCGACCGAGTCGAATGCGAGCCGGAACTTCGCGCCGAGCGCCTTCGCCGCGTCGGACCCGCCGAACTCGGTGATGTCGGCCCCGGCCGCGAACGACTTGCCGGTGCCGGTGACGACGACGGCCTTGAGCGTGGCGTCGGCCGCGAGCCGCTGCGCGACGACCGCGAGCTCATCGAGCAACGCGCCGTTGAACGCGTTGACGGGCGGGTGATCGAGGTGGAGCAGCTCCACGCCGTCGGCGCGGCGCTCGGTGCGGATCAACTGCTCGGATCGGGCGTCGGACATGCGCCGAGACTAGGCGTTGGTGCGCCATACTCGCCCCAGTCCGCCACGCGAAGGTGAAGCCATGAAGTACCGCAAGCTCGGCCGATGGGGGGTCGAGGTCTCCGAGGTGAGCCTGGGCTCCTGGCTCACCTTCGGCGGCTCCGTCGTGGAGGACGCCGCGACCGATTGCGTGCGGCGCGCCTACGAGCTGGGCGTCAACTTCTTCGACACGGCCAACGGCTACCTGCGGGGCGCGGCCGAAGAGGTCATGGGCCGGGCCGTCGGTGGCTTCCGACGCGAGAGCTTCGTCCTCGCGACCAAGGTCTACTTCCCGATGAGCAACCGGCCCAACGACCATGGCCTGTCGCGCAAGCACGTGTTCGAGCAGTGCCACGCGTCGCTGCGGCGGCTCGACGTCGACTACCTCGACCTCTATCAGTGCCACCGCTGGGACGAGGCCGTGCCGCTGGAGGAGACCTGTTCCGTGATGAACGACCTCATCCGGCAGGGGAAGGTCCTCTATTGGGGCGTGTCCGAGTGGACCGCGCCCCAGATCAGCTCGACGGTCGAGCTGTGCCGCGAGCAGGGCTGGTCGGTACCGGTGAGCAACCAACCGCAGTACAACGCGCTGCACCGCGACATCGAGACCGACGTCCTGCCCACGAGCGAGCGGCTCGGGCTCGGCAACGTCGTGTGGTCACCGCTCGCGCAGGGGATCCTCACCGGCAAGTACACCGACGCCGACGTCGCGCCCGCGGGCACCCGCGCCGCCACCGACGACGCGTTCTTCATGAAGGGCTTCATGCGCCAGGAGGTGCTCGACGCGGTGCAGGAGCTCCGGCCGATCGCGCAGGACGCCGGCGCGACGCTGGGTCAGCTCGCGCTCGCGTGGTGCCTGCGCAAGCCCGGGGTGTCGAGCGTGATCATCGGCGCGACCCGGGCGAGCCAGGTCGACGAGAACGTCGGCGCGGCCGACCTCGATCTGGGCGCCGACGTGTTCGCGGCCATGGACGCCGTGCTCCTGCCCGTCATCCCCACCTGACCTCCAGATCCTGGAGCGCCGATCGAGCACACATGCTGTGCTCGGTCGGCGCACATGAGGTTGGGGTCAGGGCTTGGCGGCGACCATCAGGAGCCGGTGGGCGTCGGACGAGCCCGCCTCGAGGGAGCCCGGGGTGCCCTGCTCGTCGTAGACGCCGAGCACCTCGAATCCGGCCGCCTCGAGGTGCCGCCCCAGGTCGGGCGGGGTGAAGAGGCGCATGCTGAAGTGCATCGTGCGGGTCGCGGTCCCCCGCACGATCGTCCGGTCGGTCTCGGAACGGCCGGTCTCGGGGTCGAAGTCCCACCGGTCGGAGAGCCAGTCGGTGTCGCGCTCGATGTTGACCGTGGCGGGGAGCGGGCGCCGCAGCGCGCGGTCGCGGTTGACGACGTCGACCAGGATGCGGCCGCCGGGCCGCAGCACCCGGAACGCGGCGTCGAGCACCGCGGCGTTGCCGGCGTCGTCGCCGATGCCGAAGGTGGAACCCCACATCAGCACGCGGTCGAACTCCTCCGCCCACGGCAGCATCCGCATGTCGGACTCCACCCACTCGACGTCGACGCCCGCGGCCACCGCGTCGCGCGCGGCGCGTTCGAGGAAGCCGCGGGAGCGGTCGAGGCCGGTGACCGCGGCGCCGAGCCGGGCGAGGCGGATCGCGATCCGTCCGTAGCCGCAGCCGAGGTCGAGCACCTCCGTGCCGCGGTCGACGCCGAGCAGGACCGCGGCCAACGCGGCCTCCTCGTCGCTCACCTCGTCGGTGAGCAGCGTCTCGAAGAAGTAGATGTAGTCGTCGGGCGCGAAGACCGCGTCGAGGTCGAAGCGCGGGCTCACGCGAGCAGCTCGTCGGCCGCGGAGTAAGGGTCGAGCGTGCGGGCCGACACGCGCGCCACGAGCTCGTCGAACCCGGGGCCCTCGCACCGCGCGCCGGCGGTGGCCGCGAGCCGGGCCGCGACGATGGCCCGCAGCTCGTCGGCGATGCGCGCGGCGCGACGGGCGTGGTCGTGACCGTCGGCCGCGAGCCAGGCGCGGTGCTCGAGGATCGCGGCCCACAGCTCGTCGGTGCCGTCGCCGCGTGTGGCCACGGTCTCCACGATCGGCGGGCGCCACGATCCATCGAGCCCGGCCCCCGCCAGCGCGAGCGTGCCCTCAAGGTCGGCGACGGTCTGGCGCACCCCGTCCCGGTCGGCCTTGTTGACCACGAACACGTCGGCGATCTCGAGGATCCCGGCCTTGTTGGCCTGGACGCCGTCACCCCACCCGGGATTGACCACCACGACCACGGTGTCGGCGGTGGCCGCGACCTCCACCTCCACCTGCCCCACCCCGACCGTCTCGAGGATCAGCCAGGGGATGCCCGACGCGTCGAGCACGCGCAGGGCCTGGGGCGCGGCGAGCGCGAGCCCGCCGAGATGGCCCCGGGTGGCCATCGAGCGGATGAAGACCCCGGGGTCGGTGGCGTGGTCCTGCATCCGCACCCGGTCGCCGAGGATCGCGCCGCCCGTGAACGGGCTCGACGGATCGATGGCGAGCACCCCGACCCGGTCACCGGTGGCGCGCACCCGCCCGATCAACCGGCTGGTGAGGGTCGACTTGCCGGCCCCGGGCGCGCCGGTGATGCCGATGACGTGCGCGGCACCGGTCTGCGGGTAGAGCCGGGCCACGGCGGCGGTCGCATCCGGACCACCCTTCTCCACGAGGGAGAGCATCCGGGCGATGGCGCCGCGGTCTGCGCCGAGGACGCCGTCGATCAGCGCCCCCGCGTCGGTCAATCCGCGACGACTTCGGTGACGCCGGGCACGCGGTCCATGATGATCCGCTCGACGCCGGCCTTCAGGGTCATCGTCGACACCGCGCAGCTCCCGCAGGCGCCCACGAGCGTCACGTGCACCACGCCGTCGGCGTCGATGCCGTTGTAGACGATGTCACCACCGTCGGACTGGAGCGCGGGGCGGATCATGTCGATCGCCTCGAGGATCTGCGCTTCCTGGTTCTCGTCGGTCTGGGTGTCTGCCGGCATCTCGGACTCCTCGTTCCTTCGACCTCGCGACGCTGCGTCGGCGAGGGGGAACCCCGCCAGTATCGCATTCGTTCCCGCATCCCCCGGAACACGGGCCCGGGCCCCGGTCGGGAGGACCCGGGTGCTCCGGGCTCAGTCCGGCAGGTAGCGGACGTCGGCACCCACGCTGCGGAGCTTCCCGACCAGGTCGACGTAGCCCCGGTACACGTGGTGGGGCTCGTGGACGATCGTCTCGCCGTCGGCGGCCAGGCCGGCCAGCACCAGCGCGGCCCCGGCCCGCACGTCGAGGGCCCGGACCGGCGCTCCCGACAGGCGGGCCCGCCCCCGGATGACGGCGTGCCGGCCCTCGTTGCGGATGTCGGCCCCCATGCGGTTGAGCTCGTCGAGGAAGCTGAAGCGGCTGTCGAAGACGTTCTCGGTGACGATCGCGGTGCCCTCGCAGGTGGCGAGGAGGGCCACGACCAGCGGCATGTAGTCGGTGGCGAAGCCGGGGAAGGGCAGGGTGGCGATGTCGACCGAGCGGAGGCGGCCCTCGCTGCGCGCCCAGAGGCCGTCGGGCGTGGGCGACACCCGCATGCCCATCTCCTCGAGCTTCAGCACGACCATCTCGAGGTGCTCGATCCGGATGCCCTCGAGCGTGATGTCGCCACCCGCGATGCCGCAGGCCATCAGGAAGGTGCCGGCCTCGATGCGGTCGCCCATGATCTCGGACTCCACCGCGACGAGGTCGCGCACGCCCTCGATCTCGATCGTGGACGTGCCGGCGCCGGTGATGTCGGCGCCCATGCGGGTGAGCGTGTCGGAGAGATCGGTGATCTCGGGCTCGCGCGCCGCGTTCTCGATGACCGTCCTCCCCTTCGCGAGCACCGCGGCGGTGAGGAGGTTCTCGGTCGCGCCCACGCTCGGGAACTCGAGCACGACGCGCGCCCCGCCCAGGGCGTTGTGACGGGCCTCGATGAACCCGTGGCGCACCTCGATCTCGACGCCCATCTGCTCCAGGCCCCGGAAGTGCATGTCGAGCTTGCGGCTGCCGATGTTGTCGCCGCCCGGCATCGCCACCCGCGCCTCGCCGCAGCGCGCGAGCAGCGGGCCGAGCACGTTGATCGACGCCCGCATCTTGCTCACGAGCTCGTACGGCGCCTCGGGGGTGAGCTCCCCCGAGGCGTCGATCGTGAGCTCGTCGGGCCCGGTCCACTCCGTCGGCGCGCCGATCGCGCGCATGACCTCGATCATCACGTCGAGGTCGGCGACGGGCGGCACGTTGCGCAGCACCGACTTCCCGGGCGCGAGGAGCGCCGCGGCCATCAGCTTCAGGCCCGAGTTCTTCGTGGCCCCCGCGACCCGGATCGTTCCCGACAGCGGCTGGCCGGCTCGTACGGCGATGCGGTCCATGTGGGCGGTCATGGTAGGCGAGCCGGGGTGGGCCGTCGGGGTTCCGCACGCTCCGTGGTGACGACGGACGACGGACCACCGGCGCCCGGTCGACCGCTCAGCGGCCCCGGTACACGGCCGGCCGGCCCTCCACGAACGCGGCCAGGGCCTCGCGCATGTCGTCGGAGCGGATGCACACCGCCTGCTGCTCGGCCTCGAAGCGCAGGCCGGCCTCCCGGTCGAGCCGGTACGACGCCTGCATCGCCCGCTTCACGCCCCGGACGGGCAACGGAGGCTGCGCCGCGATCGTCGCCGCGAGCGTGCCGGCCGCGGCCTCGAGCCCGGCGTCGGCGACGACCTGCTCGACGAGGCCGATGCGCAGCGCCTCGGCCGCGTCGATCCGCGCGGTCGTGCAGGTGAGCTCCACCGCCTTGCCGTAGCCGACGAGCCGCGGCAGGCGCTGCGTGCCGCCGAGGTCGGGCAGGATCCCGTACTGCAGCTCCAGCAGGCCGAGCTTCGATCCCTCCGCCGCGACGCGGAGGTCGCACGCGATCGCGAGCTGGAGCCCGGCGCCGAAGGCGTAGCCGCGGATGGCGGCGATGGTGACGAACGGCGCGCGCTCGCACCACGTGAACGCGGCCTGGAACTCGGCGATCGTCGCGAGCATGCGCTCGAGCGCGGCGTCGGGTGACTCGTCGGCGCCTTCGGGCGCGGCGAACAGGTCGGACGTGAACACCGACGTGTCGATGCCGCTCGAGAACGCGCGGCCTTCGCCGATGACGACGAGCGCGCGCACGTCGCCCGGGTCGGCGCAGAGCTGCTCGCCGAGGGTCTTGAGCTCACCCCACATCTCCTGGGTGAACGAGTTGAGCTTCTCGGGCCGCGCCAGGTGCAGGTGCGCCACGTGGCCGTCGACCTCGAGCCGCAGTGTGTTCCAGTCGGCCATGACCGGAGGCTACCGGGCGATCTCCGGAAGCGGCTCGGGCGCGGGGTGCGCGGTGAGGCGCACCACCGACACCCGGTGCACGAGGCCCTTGATGTCGACCTCGCCCACCGGGAGCGCGTCGATCCCCGGCGGGCGCAGCTCGGCGACCTCGGGCGTGCACAGGACCTCGTGCGGTCCGGCGAGGTCGCACAGGCGGGCCGCGAGGTTCACCGCGCTGCCGGTGTAGTCGTCGCCCTCGAACACGATCACGGCCCCGGCCGCGATGCCGCCCCGCAACGGGAGCGGCACGGTCTCCGAGAGGTCGGCTTCGAGCCCGACGACGGCTGCGACGAGCGGCTCGGTCTGGACCCCTACGAACATCGCGCCGTCGCCGAGCCACTTCGCGACCCGCACGCCGAAGTCGGTGGCGCTCTCCCGGACCGCGGTGCGGAACTGCGTGAGCACCCGCACCGACTCGTCGTCGCCCTGGGCGTCGGTGAACCGGGTGAACCCGCAGAGGTCCACGAAGGCGAAGGTGCGTTCGACGCGCATGGCGGCATTCTCCCCGATCCGGCCCGGATCCGCGGCGATGCGTTGTTAGCGTGCCGGGGTGGCCTCGAACCCCGACCCGATCTCCGTGACGACCGGGATCGACGCGCCGGCGGCGCGGGTCTACGCCCTCGTCGCCGACCTCACCCGGATGAGCGAGTTCAGCCCCGAGACCGACGACGTCGTCTGGACCGACGGCGCCACCGGCGCCGCGCCCGGCGCCCGCTTCACCGGCCGCAACCGGCGGGGCTGGCGGCGGTGGAGCACCCACGGCACCGTCGTCACCGCGGAGCCGGGCGTCGAGCTCACGTTCGACATCCATTCGGTGGCCAACCTGCCGGTCGCGCGGTGGAGCTACACGATCGAGCCCGGCGCCGACGGCACCGCGTGCCGGGTCACCGAGACATGGGAGGACCGCCGTGGCGTGGTCATCAAGGTGCTCGGCGGGCTCGGCACCGGGGTCTGGGACCGCTCCGGGCACAACCGGGCCGGGATGACCGAGACGCTGGCCCGGCTCAAGCGGGCCGCCGAACGCGTGAAGCCCACGGGCCTGGCCGGCGACTCCTGACGACCGAGCGACCTAGAGGCGCGGCCCCGGGAGCGCCCGGACGAACTCGACCACCGCGTCGGCCGCGTCGACCAGCGCGTCGGCCTGGATCAGGCCCGACGACTTCAGCGGCTTGAACCCATGATCGGCCGACTCCAGCCAGTGCACCGTCACCGGGCCGGGGATCGCGGGGAGCTCGCGCAGGAGCGAATCGCGCGGCGCGAGCGGGTCGCGGGTTCCGCTCACGAACAGCGCGGGCGTGCGGATCCGCCCGAAGTGCTCGGTGCGGAGGTTGTCGGGCTTGCCCGCCGGGTGCAGCGGGTAGCCGAGCAGCACCAGTCCGAGCGCGGGGAGCGGGTCGTCGGGATCGGCCACCGCCAGCGACGCCATGCGCCCGCCCATCGAGCGGCCGCCGAGCACGAGCCGGCCGGGATCGAGCCGGGTGCGCCGGGCGAGCTCGGCCGCGGCCTCGCGGAGCGCGGCAAGGAGGACCGGCGCGCGGTCGGGCGCGTTGCGGCCCGCACTGCGGTACCGGAAGTTGAACCGCAGCGACGGGATCCGGGCCGCGGCCAGCGCGGCCGAGACCGTGGTGAGCGGGGCCGCGTGCATGTCGGCCCCGGCGCCGTGGGCGAGGAGCACGGCCCGGTCGGCGCCGCGCTTCGGGCCCTCGTACTCGTACTCGGTGACCAGCGCGGCATCAGGCATCGGTCGGCTCCTTCGGGCCCGGGATCGGGACCGGCCGACCGGGCACGTGCCGGTCGAGGAACGCCTCGACCCGCTCCAGCTCGTCGACGACCGTCGCCTCCTGCGACCAACCGTGGCCCTCGCCCGCGTAGACGTGGTGCTCCACCGGCGCGCCCACGGCCTCGAGCGCGTCGATCAGGGCCTGCGGCTGCGCGAGCGGGACGACCTCGTCGCGGTCGCCCTGCAGCAGCAGCAGCGGCGTGCGGATCCCCGCGGCGTGGGTGATCGGCGAGCGGTCGCGGTAGAGGGCGGTGGCGGCCGGCAACGGGCCGACCAGCAGGTCGAGGTAGCGCGACTCGAAGCGCCACGTGCCCGCGGCCAGGCCCAGCAGGTCGGTGACGCCGTAGAGGCTGACCGCGGCGCGCACCCGATCCGGGTGCCGGATGCACAGCATCAGCGCCGTGTAGCCGCCGGCGCTCCCCCCCATGACCGCGACGCGTCCGCGGTCGACGCGGTGCGAGGCGGCGAGCGCGTCGATCCCCGCGGCGACGTCGTCGACGTCGAGCTCACCCCATGCGCCGTTCATCGCGTCGCGATATTCACGCCCGTAGCCCGTGGAACCGCGCGCGTTGGGCGTGAACACGACCCAGCCGCGGTCGAGGAAGTAGGCCCGCCGCGCCTGCCAGTCGACCAGGGCCTGATCGGTCGGTCCCCCGTGGAGGAGGACCAGCAGCGGCGCGGCGGCCGCGTCCTCCACCGGCCGGCCCGCCGCCGGCCTCGGCGTCCAGACCAGTCCGTGCACCGTGGCGCCGTCGCGCGTCCAGGTGACGGGCGTGGGCTCGGCGCGGTCGCCGGTCTCGAACCCGCCGGGGGTGCCCCGGGCGAAGACCCGCCGCCCACCGGTCGCCGGCTCGTGCACGGTCACCTGGGGGGCGGTGCGCCCACCCGAGCGCACCGCCGCGATCCCGGCCGGACCCCAGTCGACGCCAACGTGCCAGCCCTTCGCCTCCTCGCGCACCGAGCCGTCGGCCACCACCACGCTGACCAACCGCCCGAACCCGGCCTCGTTGCGGACGACCGCGACGCGCGTCGAGTCGGGCGACCACGCGAACGCGCGCATGCGGGGCCCCCAGGTCGGGCGCCCGTGCTCGTGCGGCTCCGCCAGCAGCGGGCGGGCCTCGGAACCGTCGGCGAGCGCGATCCAGACGTTGGCCCAGCGGGTCGCGTCGCTCACGTAGGCGAGCCACGCGCCGTCGGGCGAGTACCGCGGCTGCGCGACGCCCACGCCGGCCTCGATGTCGACGCCGCCGGCCAACCGCTCGACCGGGCCCGCGACGACGCCGTCGACGACCGCGCGCGACTCGATGCGCGACGCGGTCCACGGCATCGCGGGGAGGTCCCACTCCAGCCACGTGACCGCGCCGCCGTCGGGCCGCCACACCGGGTCCCACGCGAAGTCGCCCGCGTCGTTCACGCGCACCGGCGCGCCCGAGCCGTCGGTCGCGGCCACCATCACCGCGCACTCCGTCCCTGTGTCGCGCACGAACGCGACGCGCCGACCGTCGGGCGACACCGCGGGCGCGAACACCGGTCCGTCGGCCGCGACGACGGCCACCGGTGGCCCGCCGCGCGCCGGGAGCACCGCGAGCCCGTCGTCGCGGGTCGCGACCACGAGGGCGTCGTCCCCGAGCCACGCGAACACCCCACCCCCCGACGGGTGCCCGCCCGCGGGCCGGACCGCGGCGGTCACGACGAGCGGGAGGTCGGACCCGTCGGCCGGTGCGACGAGCACGTCGGTGCGCCCCGACGCCGACTCGGCCCAGGCGAGCAGCGCGCCCGACGGCGACCACTGCGGGTCCGACACCGACCGGGCCCGCGCCACCATCGCCGCGGTGACCGGCCCTCCGCCCTTCACGTCCACGCGTCGCCCCACTCTCCGAACCGCCGGCGCCGGTGCCGGCGCCGGCGCCGGCGAGGCTACCGGCGGGAAACGGGAACCGGTTCCACCTTCGTGATCGTCCATTCCGGGCTCCGATGCAGGTCAGGAGCCCGGGTTTGCCCAAGTTGGCGGGCGCGGCGAGGCTTGTCGGCTATGCCGACCTCCGAGCGACCCCTCCGCATCGCCTGGTTGGTCTACCGCGGGAACCCGCATTGCGGCGGACAGGGTGTCTACACCAGGTACGTCGCCCGGGAGCTCCGTGACCTCGGGCACCACGTGGAGGTCTTCGCCGGGCAGCCGTGGCCCCTCCTCGACGACGGCGTCGAGCTGGTCAAGGTGCCCAGCCTCGACCTCTACCGCGCATCCAACCCGTTCCGGGTGCCGTGGCCGTGGGAGTTCCGCAGCCTGATCGACCTCAAGGAGTTCGCGATCATGTGCGGCGCGGGATTCCCCGAGCCCTACACCTTCAGCGAGCGGGTCCGGAAGCTGCTCGCGCAGCGCCGCGGCGACTTCGACGTCGTGCACGACAACCAGTGCCTCGGCACCGGGCTCCTCGGGGTCGTGGCCGACGGCTGGCCGATCCTCGGCACGCTCCACCACCCCATCACCGTCGACCGCGACCTCGACCTGCAGCACGCCACGAGCCCGTGGCGCCGATTCACGCTGAAGCGCTGGTACGGCTTCCTCGACATGCAGACGGACGTGGCCCGCGCGCTGCCGCGCATCATCACCGTGTCGGAGAGCTCCAAGCGCGACATCGTCGCCCAGATGGGTGTTCGGCCCGAGCAGCTCCATATCGTGCCGGTGGGGGTCGACCCGAGGATCTTCCGCCCGCTGCCGCACGTCGAGCGCGTGCCCGGACGCCTGATGACCACCGCGAGCGCCGACGTGCCGATGAAGGGCCTCGCCCCGCTCCTCGAAGCGTTGGCCAAGGTCCGCACCGACAACGACGACGCGCACCTCGTGGTCATCGGCAAGCCGCGCGACAAGAGCCGCATCCCGGCCCTGATCGAGAAGCTCGGGCTCACCGGCCGGGTCGAGTGGGTCAGCGGCGTCACCACCGAGCGCATCGTCGAGCTCTACGCCGAGGCCCAGGCCGCGGTGGTCCCGTCGCTCTACGAGGGCTTCTCCCTCCCCGCCATCGAGGCCATGGCCTGCGGGGTCCCGCTGGTGGCCACCACCGGCGGCGCGCTGCCCGAGGTCGTCGGCACCGACGGCGTCACCGCCCGAACGGTCGAGCCCAACGACCCCGAGGCCCTCGCCGGCGCCATCCGGGCCGTGCTCGCCGACCCGGTCGCCGCCCGGCGAATGGGCGACGCCGGCCGCGAGCGGGCCCTGAGCCGCTTCACCTGGCGGAAGTGCGCCGAGGGCATCGTCGAGCAGTACCGCGCCCTCCTGGCCGACAACCCGGCGCCACCCACCAGCGCCCCCGAGACCGCGACCGGAGCCGCCTGATGCTCACCGTCGACTTCGACCGGCTCCGGCTCCGCCCCGGCGACCTCATCCTCGACATGGGTGCCGGCGGTGGCCGCCACTCGTTCGAGGCGCTGCGACGCGGGGCCACCGTCGTCGCGCTCGACTACGACGAGGGCGAGCTCAAGGACGTGCGCGCCGTGGTCGGCGGAATGCTCGCCGCGGGCGAGCTCGAGGAGTTCCACGGCGGCACCGTCAACGGCGACGCGCTGGCGCTCCCGTTCCCGGACGACTCCTTCGACCACATCGTCACCAGCGAGGTGCTCGAGCACATCGGCCACGTCGACCGCGCCGTCGCGGAGCTCACCCGCATCCTCAAGCCCGGCGGGCGGATGGCCGTCACCGTGCCCACCCGCTGGCCCGAGCGGGTCAACTGGGCGCTGAGCAACGAGTACCACGACCGGCCCGGCGGCCACGTGAGGATCTTCCACCAGCACGAGCTCGAACAGAAGCTCGACGCCGCCGGCCTGCTGCTGCGCGGCTCGCACCACGCCCACGCGCTGCACTCCCCCTACTGGTTCCTCCGCTGCGCGCTCGGCGTCGACCAACCCGAGCGGCTGCCCACCCGCACGTACCACCGGTTCCTCGTCTGGGAGCTCACCAACCGGCCCCGCTGGGCGGGTTGGGTCGAGCGCGGCCTCAGCCCGGTGCTCGGCAAGAGCCTGGTCATCTACGTCGAGAAGGCGCCACGACCGCCGCGCGTCGTCACGGCCCGGGACCCGCATGCCTGAGCGCGCCCGCCGGGACCAGTGCCCGTCCATCGCGGGGGTCATCTCCGCGGCCGAGGTCGCGGCGACGGTCGACGCGATCGGCGAGGTGCAGCTGGCCGACGGCAACATCCCGTGGTTCCCCGGCGGCCACACCGACCCGTGGAACCTCATCGAGGCCGCGATGGCGCTCGACGTCGGCGGTCGCCACCACGACGCCGCGCGCGCCTACGCCTGGCTCGCACAGCGCCAGCTGCCCGACGGCGGTTGGTACGCCTATTACCTCGGCGACGCGATCGAGGACCCGACCCGCGACACCAACGTCACCTGCTACATCGCCAACGGCGTGCTGCACCACTACCTCTCCACCGGCGACCGCGCGTTCCTCTCCGACTTCTGGCCCGTCGTCGAACGGGCGATCGACTACGCGCTCGGGTTCCAGGCCGAGGCCGGGCCCATCGCGTGGCGCGGCGACGACCCGGCCGACGGCGCGCTGCTCACCGGATCGTCCAGCATCCACTCGAGCCTGCGCTGCGCGGTGCTGCTCGCCGACCATCTCGGGCACGAGCGGCCCGACTGGGAGCTGTCGCTCGGCTCGCTGGGCCACGCGATCCAGCACCGTCCTACGGCCTTCCTCGACAAGAGCCGCTGGGCGATGGACTGGTACTACCCGGTGCTCGGTGGCGCGCTGCGCGACGAGGCCGGCCGAGAGCGCCTGCGCGAGGGCTGGTCGACATTCGTGGTCGAGGGCCGCGGCGTGCGCTGCGTCTCCGACCAGCCGTGGATCACCGCGGCCGAGACCTGCGAGCTGGTGCTCACCCTCGACGGGCTGCGCGAGCACGACGAGGCGCTGCGGCTCTTCACCGACGTGCAGTTCCTCCGGGCCGAGTCCGGCGGCTACTGGACCGGGGCCAACTTCGACGAGGCCGACTTCTCCGCGCCGGGTGAGCTCTTCCCGGTGGAGCAGCCCACCTGGAACTCCGCCGCGGTCGTGCTCGCCGCCCACGCGCTCGGCGGCAGCGGCCTCACGCACGGCTTCTTCCGGGGCGAGGGCCTCCCCGCGGGCCTGTCGCCCGACCTGCTCGAGAACGCGGCCGAGATCGGCCAGCGCGAGGACTGACCTTCCAGTCGCCGGCGCAACGGGTTCGGGAAGATCAAGGTCCGGACCGCGCCGGTGGGCGCGACAAGATCCTCAGGCTGCCGGTGGTCTCCACGGGGACGAAGCCGTCGGCGACGGCGCGCTGCCACACCCGGAAGGGCGCCTGCCCGCCGCCGGCCGGGTCCTCGAACACGTCGTGGATCGCGAGGATCCCACCCGGCGCGACGTGCCCGGCCCACGTGACGTAATCAGCCAGCGCGACGTCTTCCGCGTGGCCGCCGTCGATGAACAGGAAGCCGAGCGGGGTGGTCCACCAGCGGCCGACGGTCGTGGACGAGCCGAGGATCGCGACGACCACGTCCTCGAGGCCCGAGTCCTCCATCGACCGGCGGAACACGGGCAGCGTGTCCATGCGGCCGGTGCGGGTGTCGACGAGCTCGGCGTCGTGGTGCTCCCAGCCGGCCTGGTTCTCCTCCGACCCGCGGTGGTGGTCGACGGTGAACAGCACGGAGCCCCCCGCGCGCGCGGCCGCCCCGAGGTATACGGCCGATTTGCCACAATACGTGCCGATCTCGAGCAGCGGGCCGACCGCGGCGCCGAGCACGCCCGCCCGGTGGAGCGCGAGCCCCTCGTCGTCGGGCATGAAGCCCTTGACCCGGCGGGCGACGGCGAGGGTGCCGGCGTCGATCGTCGGGGCGCCGGTCTCCGGGGAGGAGGCGGGCGGGGGTTCAGACGGCGGGACCATGCGCCGAATGATCCCACGTCGGTCGGGGGAACCATCGCACGGCGAGCGGTCCCCGTCCTACACTGCTCGCCACTCACGAGTCCACGGCGCCGCCGCCAGGCCAGTGCCCGGATCACCGCAGGAGCCCGATGGACCACGAGCCGCAAGCACCCGATCGCAACCTCGCGATGGAGCTCGCCCGCGTCACCGAAGCCGCCGCGCTCGCGGCCGGCCGTTGGGTCGGCCGCGGCGACAAGATCGCCGCCGACCAGTCCGCGGTCGACGCCATGCGCCTGGTCCTCAACACCGTTGCGATGGAAGGCGTCGTCGTCATCGGTGAGGGCGAGAAGGACGAGGCGCCGATGCTCTACAACGGCGAGGAGATCGGCACCGGCAGCGGCGGCCCGCCGTGCGACATCGCGGTCGACCCGATCGACGGCACGACGCTCACGTCGCTGGGCCGGCCCGGCGCGGTGTCGGTCATCGGCGTGGCCGAGCGGGGCTCGATGTTCGACCCGGGACCCTGCGTCTACATGGAGAAGATCGCCACCGGCCCCGAGGCCGCCGGCGTCATCGACATCAACGCGCCGATCAAGGACAACATCCAGAAGGTCGCGAAGGCGCTCGGCGAGGACGTCGAGGACGTCACCGTGATGATCCTCGACCGCGACCGCCACGCCGGCATCATCAACGAGTGCCGCGAGGCCGGGGCCCGCATCCGGCTCATCCAGGACGGCGACGTCGCCGGCGCCATCGCGTGCGCGTGGCCCGACAGCGGGGTCAACCTGCTCATCGGCATCGGCGGCACCCCCGAGGGGGTGATCGCGGCCTGTGCGCTCAAGTGCCTCGGCGGCGAGATCCAGAGCCGCCTGTACCCCCGCAACCCCGAGGAGCGCAACGCCGCGCTCGACGCCGGCTACGACCTCGACCAGGTGCTCGCCACCAACGACCTGGTCAGCGGGGAGGACGTGTTCTTCGCCGCGAGCGGCATCACCGAGGGCGAGCTGCTGAAGGGCGTCCGCTACTGGGGCACCGGCGCCTACACGCAGACCCTCGTCATGCGGGCCAAGACGGGCACGATCCGCAAGATCGACGCCACCCACCAGTGGCAGAAGCTGATGCGCTACAGCGCCGTCAGCTACGACTGAGCCCGCGCGCGCGAGCCAGCCACCCGCGAGCCCCGCGACGCCGCCCGGCGCCGCGGGTATCCGCGTCTTCGAGCATCGCCGTCGGTAAGTTCAACCCCGTGTGGCCGAGCTGGGTGAACCTCGACAACCTCCGAATGATGAGCTGGGCCGTGGTCGCGGTCGCGGGCCTGGCGGCGTTGTTCGCCGCGGTCTCGATCCCGAAGGCGTTCCTGCGGATGGTCATCATCGCCTGCCTGGCGGTCCTCGCCATCGGCGCCTACAGCTACCGCGGCTCGCTCGACGAGTGCGCGAAGACCTGCACCTGCAGGATCGCGGGCAAGGGCATCCACCTGCCGCCGCCATGCCAGGCCGCGCCCCTGCCCAGCGCTCCGACGGTCGCCACCGTTCCCTGACCGGCGGACCGGTCAAGCTTCCGAGCGCAGCGCGGCTCCCCGGGGGAGCCGGGGCTCAGGCGGCCCCGGCCACCAGGAGGCGCGTGTCGGCCCGCTGCAGCGCGTCCTTGACCTCGTCGCTCTCGTCGCCGCTTCGGATCGCGGCCTCGGCCCGCTCCTTGGCCGTCCGCGCCCGCTCGACGTCGATCTGAGCGGGCAGCTCGGCCACGTCGGAGAGCACCAGCACGCGGTCGTTGGCGACCTCGACGAACCCGCCGTGCACCGCGAACTCCTGCTCCCCGGACTCGGGGAGCAGCACCCGCAGCACGCCGATCCCCAGCGCGCCGAGGTACGGCGTGTGACCGGGCAGGAACGCGATGTCGCCGTCGGCCGGACGGCACACGACCATGTCGGCCTCGCCCTGGAACAGGACCTTCTCGGGGGAGACGAGCTCCACGGTGAGGCTCATGCGTTGTCTTCGAGCGACTTCGCCTTCTCGAGCACGCTCTCGACCCCGCCGACGTTGTAGAACGCCTGCTCGGGGACGTCGTCGAGCTCGCCGTCGACCAGCGCCTCGAACGCGGCGATGGTGTCGGCGATCGGGACGTAGATGCCCTTGAGACCGGTGAAGACCTCGGCCACGAAGAACGGCTGCGACAGGAACCGCTGGATCTTGCGGGCCCGGGCGACGATGACCTTGTCTTCCTCGGACAGCTCGTCGAGACCCAGGATGGCGATGATGTCCTGCAGCTCCTTGAACCGCTGCAGCACCTCCTGCACCCGGCGGGCCACCGTGTAGTGGTGGTCGCC
>JADGOM010000156.1 GCA_017882925.1 Acidimicrobiia bacterium
ACCAGGCCAGCCGCCGCGTCTCGCGTCTCATGAAGGCTGCCAACAAGGCCGCCGCCGAAGCCTGACCCACCGGGTCGTTCCGGCAACACCTCACGGCGCGTGTCCCCAGGACACGCGCCGTTGCGCGACCCGGGGCCAACGTTCCGTGCGCTTCCTGTGCACCTCATGGGGTGCACAGGAAGCGCACGGGCCGCGAAGGGTCAGCGGCGGACCCGGGAGCGGTTGGTGAGCCCGGCGAGACGGGCCACGAGGATCTCGACCACGGCCTGCTCCGGGATGGCCCGCTTGCCCTTCAGGTCGAGGTCGGCCTGGGCGAGGTAGCCGTAGGCCGTGCGGATGCCCTCTGTGCCGAGGGCGCGCGACTGGGCCAGCGCCTTCTTCGCCGGGTACGGCTTCACCTTGCCGCCGAGCGCCGCCACCGCGTCCTGGTCGCTGCGGATCGACGGGTCGTCGAGCTTCGCGAGCCGGCGGTACTGGTTCTGCAGCAGCCCGATGATCTGGAGCGGGTGCATCGGCTTCGGCTGGGCCGACGTCGTCACGTTGAGCATGCGCTCGAGGAGCGAGAGCGCCTCGGGGACGTCGCCGGCCTCGATCGCGTTGGCGAGCTGGTACACGGGGACCGAGCCGGTGTCGCCGAGGTACGGGCTCACCTGGGCCAGGTCGAGCCGCGGGGCGTCGTCGCCGTAGGCCGAGCGCAGCGTGTCGACGAGCGAGCGGGCCCGGCTCGCGTCCTCACCGAAGTGGTCGGTCACCGCCTGGAGCGCGTCCGGGGCCAGGCGCACCCCGGCCGCGTTGAGCTCGTTGACGAGCACCGACTTCGTGTCCTCGGTCTCGGGGCCCACCTGGGTGACCTGGCCCTTCCAGGCCTTGGTGAGGTTGGTGGGGAGCGTGCCGCCACCCGTGACGCACACGACGACCGTGGTGGGGAGCGGATCGGCGAGGTAGTCGATGAGCGGCTGGGCCTCGGCGTTGGTGAGCGCGCCGACATCGTGCAGGACGACGATGCGTCGGGCGGTCATGAACGGCGGGCTCGCCGCCGCGTTGCACGCGGCGGCGACGACGTTGGCCCGGCCCTCGCTGCCGCCCACCTCGTCGCCCTCCCCGGCGCGCCCGGGAACGGTGAGGTCCTCCACGACCAGGCTGCGGTCCTCCCCCGCGAGGAGCTCGACGAGCAGGGTGCCCAGCGCGTCGTGACGCAACAGAGGGTCGTTGCCCCGCACGAGGTAGACGGGCGCGGTCACCGGGCGACGGGCTCCGCGACCGACTCGTGGCCGCGCAGCGCGCTCGTGACCCGGACCGCGCGTGAGACCGCGAGCGGCTGGTCGCTCACGATGAGCGTGACACCCCCGGCCACCGCGTACGCGGCCGCCGCACACTGCTCGTCGAGCGTCACCGGCGCCTCGAGGGTGAGCACCGCCGGGACGCGGGCGGCGCACCGGGCCTGGGCGATGGTCGCGAGCAGGGCCCGCACCCGATCGTCGAGCGCGGCGCCGGCCGAGTAGTCGAAGTCGAGCGCGAGGGGCAGCCCGGGATGCGCGGCCGCGACCGCGTCGAGCGCGACCGGCAGCGGCCCCTCGATCCCGGCGGCCGGGACGCGCACCAGGGCCGGCGGCGGGACGGCCGGGCCCGACTCGAGCCGGATCGTCGCCTCGAGCGGCAACACCTGCACCGGCGGATCGGCAGCCTTCGTCACGGGACGAGCCTAGGGGACCGAGATCGGGCCGAGGACGGGGAGCAGCCGCCGCGGCGAGGGCAGCACGGTGTTGCGCGAGCTCGTGCCGACGCGGGCGTGGCGGAACCCCATGATCGCGGGCACCGACTTCGGCTGGTCGTCGCTGCAGAGGAGGAGCCGGAGGCGATGGCCGGCCTGGAAGCGTCGTGCGTTCGGCACGAGCGGGATCCGGTACGACACGACCTCCCCGACCGGCACGGCCTCCGCCCGGAGGCACGGGAGCACCGGGACTCCCGGTCGGGGCGGTGCACGTCGGCGAGCAACCGGGTGCCGTCGCACATCGTCACCACCACGTCGTCGTCGCGGATGTGGCCGAACCGCGGCTGCGAGAGGTTGCGATGGTCTCGGCCCGTGGCCTGCGGGCCGTCGAGGTGGCGTTGCCCCGCTTCGGTCCCCGACACGCTGGTCGCCACGGGTTTCGTCACGGGCAGATGCAATCACGTCTCGCGCGCGACCCGCGCCGAGCGCCGGCGGCCGGTGCGGAGCCGCAGTCCGGCGGCGACGAGCGCGGCGCCCGCGCCCACCAGGAGCAGGCCCCGGCCGTCGACCGCCACCGGCACCCGCGCCGCGCCGGTCGCCACGGCGTCGAGCGCGCGCAGCAGCACGAGGACGGGCAGCGCGACCAGCCGACCCGGAGTGGAGCGGGGACCGAACACACCGGCAACGGCACTGCTGACGAGGCCCAGCACGGTGATCGGGCCGACGAGCGGCGCGGCGAGGACGTTGGCCGGCAGCGCGACCAGTGGCAGCGACCCGAAGATCGGGATCTGCACCGGCGCGACCCCGAGCTGCGCCGCGAGCGTGGTGCCGAACGCCTCCCGGAACCACGCCGGCCCCCGCAGGCGGGCGGTGATCGCGGGCCCGAGGAACGCGATGCCGGCACACGCCGCGCACGAGAGCTGGAAGCCGACCGAGTGGAGGAGGAACGGGTCGACGAGCAGCAGCAGACCCGCGCCGAGCGCGAGGAGGCGGGCCGCCGACGCGGGCCGGCCCGAGTAGCGCGCCATCAACGCGAGGACGGCCATGGTCGCGGCCCGCAGCACCGACGGCTCCCACCGCGTCATGGTGCCGAACACGAGGATGACCGCGACCCCGCCGAGGAGCCGGCCCACCCGCGGCATCCGCCCGAGGAACGGGCTCGCCAACGCGAGCACGAACGCGAGGTTCTCGCCCGACACCGCCACCAGGTGGCTGAGACCCGCGTTGCGGAACGTGGCGGTGGTCTCGGGTGTCATCCCGCGCGTGTCACCGAGCAGGAACCCGGCGAGCAGGGCGCGGTCGGCCGTCGGCAGGCCGGCCGTGCCGCCGAGCACGTGCGCGCGGATCGCGTCGGCGAAGCGGGCCAACGGCGCGTGGGTGGCCGAGAACGCGTCGATCCGGCGGAGCTCGAGCCGGGCGACGGCGTGGCGCCAGCGAAGGTACGACTCCCAGCCTTCCAACGGCGCGAGGATCCCGGCGAGCCGCACCCGGTCGCCCGCGTGCAGGATCCGCAGCGGGCCCGCGGCGTCGCCGCTCCCGCTCACCACCAGCGTGCGGGCGGGCACGCCGACGCCGTCGAGCTCGGTCACCCGGACGAGCGCCGACGTGCTGAAGCGGGAGGGGTCGGGGTCGCCCACCAGCGTGCCGGTCACCACCGACGGCTGCATCGAGCGGGCCGGCGCGACGAACGCCGAGTGCACCATGCCGTCGAGGGCGCGACCGGTGAGCGCGCAGGCGAGCAGCAGCACGGCGAGCGCACCGATCGCGAGCCCGACTCGGGCCGGAGCCATCCACGCGACCACAAGGGTGAACGCCGCGAGGATCAGCAACGGGACGCACGGACCGGGGCCGGTGAGCTCCCCGGCCCCGATGCCGAGCACGATCGCCAGCACCAGGACGCACGGCGCGCCGCCCGCCCGCAGCGCGGTCATCCGACCCGCACCAGAGGTGCGAGGTCGGCGAAGCGGCCGTCGCCGATGCCGCGCACGCTGCGGAGATCGTTGACCGAGCCGAACCCGCCGCGCTTCGTGCGCTCGGCGACGATCGCGGCCGCGAGGCTCGGCCCGATGCCGGGGAGCTGGTCGAGCTGGGCCGGCGACGCCGAGTTGAGATCGAGCGGCGTGTCGGTGGTGGGCGCGGCAGCCACTCCCCCGGCGGCCGCGGGGTCGCCGGCGATCTCGGCCGGTGGCTGCTCCCCGATCTTCGGGACCGCGACCCGTTCGCCGTCGGTAAGCTTGGCCGCGAGGTTCAACCGGTCGAGATCCGCGCCGAGCACCCCGCCCCCGACCGCCTCCAACGCGTCGATCACCCGGCTCCCGGCCCGCAGCTGCACCACGCCCGGGTGCACCACCGCCCCCGCCACGTGCACCACCACCACCGAGCCCTTCGAGGACCCCGATCCCGCCGCCCGGGTGGTCGTCGGTGTCCCTGAGCTCGCCGGCCGCGACCCCGAGGCCCCCGTGACCCCGGCGTCCGTGGTCGCAGGATGCAAGGCGGACGTTTGCGTCGCGGAGCTGACGCTCGCCGCCCGGGAAGCAACGGTCCCGGTGCTCGAGCTGGCTGCCCCGGGACTACGGGTCACCCCCGCGTCGCCCGCGGTGTCGGTGCGGTACCACGCCACGCCCGCGGCGACCGCGAGCAGCACGAGGAACACCGCGCCGACGCGCGGATCGAGGGCGAATCGCTGGAAGCGCTCCCAGGGTCCGTCGCGCCAGGGCGACGACGGCGCCGGACGCGTGAGCGGCGCGGTCGCCGCGCGCCACTCGTCGGGCGGCCGCGACGCGTGCGGGCGACGCGGTGGTTCGGGTGACTGCGGATCGAGCATCGACTTCCTCCGGGCGCGACGGGCCAGGGAGGAAGTGCGGGGGATGCGCCGACCGTACCAGTGCCGGTGACGCGCGGGCTACAAGCCGCGCGGCGTCACCGACCGCTGAGCGCGCGGGCCTCGACCTCGAACGGGTTGGCCGCGTACGCGTCCCAGTGCGACGCGCCGCGCAAGCGGCCACGTACGTAGGCGACGAGGTAGCGCGTGAGGAACACGGGCGCGTGGAGCTCGCGCCACTGGCGCACGTGGACGAGCTCGTGACCGAGCAGCGCGTCGTCGTGCTCGTGGCCGCGTCGGACCAGCACCCAGCGGCCCAGCGTCATGCCGACGATGCCGGGCGTGAGCACGGGCAGCACGACCACGCGCACCCGGCCCCGGTCGACGGGTGGGACGTGTGGGAAGCGGGCCTGCTCGTCGAGCTGCAGACGCCGCACGAACGCGGGCACCGTCAGCCGAGGACGAAGTTGACGAGGCGGCCGGGCACCACCACGACCTTGCGCACGGTCGCGCCCTCGATGAGCGGCGCGACCGCGGCGTCGGCGCGCACCGCGGCCTCGGTCGCCGCCGCATCGAGCCCGGCCGCGAGGTCGACGCGCGCCCGCACCTTCCCGTTGATCTGCACGGCCAGCTGCACCTCGTCGTCGACGAGCAGCGCCGGCTCCGCGACCGGGAACGCCTCGAACGCGAGCGACTCCCCGTGGCCCAACCGCTCCCACAGCTCCTCGGCCAGGTGCGGCGCGAGCGGGGCCAGCATCAGCGCCATCGCCTGCACCACCTCCTCCGGGGCCTCACCCTGCTCCTGCACCACGGTCGTGAGCCGGTTGTTGAGCTCGAACAGCCGGGCGATGGCGGTGTTGTTCTGCAGCGCCGCGAGGTCGCGGCCGACGGCGTCGATCGTGCGGTGGAGCAGCTTCCGCGTCTCGGGATCGGGCGTCTCGGTGGTGACACGCAACTCGCCCGTCTCCTCGTCGACCGAGTTGCGCCAGAAGCGCTGGAGGAACCGGTGGACGCCCACGATGTCGGCCGTGCTCCAGGGCCGGCTCGCGTCGAGCGGGCCCATGAACATCTCGTAGAGCCGGAGCGTGTCGGCGCCGTAGTCGTCGTAGATCTCGTCGGGCGCGACCGAGTTCTTCAGCGACTTGCCCATCTTCCCGTACTGCCGGTCGACCGGTTCGCCCTCGAAGAACCAGCCGTCGTCGCGCGCTTCCACCGCCGAGGCGTCGACGTAGACGCCGCGCGCGTCCGTGTACGCGTAGGCCTGGATGTAGCCCTGGTTGTAGAGGCGTTGGAACGGCTCGGGCGTGGAGACGTGCCCGAGGTCGTAGAGCACCTTGTGCCAGAAGCGGGCGTAGAGCAGGTGCAGCACCGCGTGCTCGACGCCGCCGACGTAGAGGTCGACGCAGCCGATCGACGGCTCACCGTTGCCGCGGGTGCCGCCGCTCCAGTAGCGCTCGACCTCGGGGTCGACGAACGCGTCCTGGTTGGTGGGATCGAGGTAGCGCAGGTAGTACCAGCAGGATCCGGCCCACTGCGGCATCGTGTTGAGCTCGCGGGTGTAGCGGCGCACGCCGCGGCCGTCGCCCAGGTCGAGCTCGACCGTGGCCCAGTCGCTGGCGCGCCCGAGCGGCGGCTCCGGCACGGAGTCGTCGTCGTCGGCGAGGATGCGCGGCGTGTAGTCGGTGATCTCCGGCAGCTCGACCGGCAGCATCGACTCCGGCACCGCGCGCGGCGCGCCGTCCTCGTCGTAGACGATCGGGAACGGCTCGCCCCAGTAGCGCTGGCGGCTGAAGAGCCAGTCGCGCAGCTTGTAGGTGACCGTCGCGAAGCCGAGGCCCTGCTCCTCGAGCCAGCCGGTGATCCCGGTGATCGCGTCGGCGACGGTGAGCCCGTCGAGCGACGCATCGGCGCCGGCGGAGTTCACGAGCGGTCCGTCGCCCGTGTACGCCGCGGTCCACGCGCTCGCGTCGGTGGCCGCGCCCGCGTCGAGGCCCTGCTCCTCGAGCCACTCGGCCGACGGCTGCACGACGGCGCGGATCGGCAGCTCGAACTCGGTGGCGAACTCGAAGTCGCGTTGGTCGTGGGCCGGGACGGCCATGATGGCGCCGGTGCCGTAGCCGGTGAGCACGTAGTCGGCGATGAACACCGGGACCTGCTCGCCGTTGACCGGGTTGCGCGCGAATGCGCCCGTGAACACACCGGTCTTCTCGCGGTCGTCGAGCTGGCGCTCGAGATCCGACTTCGACGCCGCGAACTCGCGGTAGCGGTGCACCGCGTCGACCGGCGAGCTCTCGGTGCCCCATGGCGCGATCCACTCATTGGGCGTGCCGTCGGGCCACTCGCTCGGTGTGATCTCCGCCACGAGCGGGTGCTCGGGCGCGAGCACCATGTAGGTGGCGCCGAAGAGCGTGTCGGGCCGGGTGGTGAAGACGCGGATCTCGGTGACCTCGGGCGGGCCGTCGACGGTGAAGACCACCTCCGCGCCGCGGCTCCGGCCGATCCAGTTGCGCTGCATCAGCTTGATGGAGTCGGTCCAGTCGAGCCCGTCGAGGTCGGCCAGCAGGCGCTCGTTGTACGCGGTGATCCGCATCATCCACTGGCGCAACGGCCGGCGGAAGACGGGGTGGTTGCCGCGCTCGCTGCGCCCGTCGGCGGTGACCTCCTCGTTGGCGAGGACCGTGCCGAGCGCGGGACACCAGTTGACCGGGGCCTCGGCGATGTAGGCGAGGCGGTGGTCGTCGACGACGACGCGCCGCTCGACCGGCTCCAGCTCCTCCCAGCTGCGACCGTCCGGGACGGGCCGGGTGCCCGAGGCGAGCTCGGCCTCGAGCTCCGCGATCGGCCGGGCCCGGTCGACGCGCTCGTCGTACCAGCTGTTGAAGATCTGCAGGAAGATCCACTGGGTCCAGCGGTAGTAGTCGACGTCGGTGGTCGACGGCCCGCGCCGCGGGTCGTGCGCGAGGCCCAGCGCGCGCATCTGGCGGCGCATGTTGGCGATGTTGGCCTCGGTCGTGACCCGGGGGTGCTGGCCGGTCTGCACCGCGTACTGCTCGGCCGGCAGCCCGAACGCGTCGTAGCCCATGGCGTGCAGGACGTTGCGGCCGTTCATGCGCTGGTAGCGGGCGAAGACGTCGGTGCCGATGAACCCGAGCGGGTGGCCGACGTGGAGGCCGGAGCCGCTCGGGTACGGGAACATGTCGAGCACGAACAGCTTCGGCTTCCCCGCCATGCGGTCGAAGTGCTCCGACAACGGGCCGACCGGGTTCGGGGCCCAGAAGGTGTGCTCCGTCTCCCACCGGTGCTGCCACTTGTGCTCGATCTCGCTGGCGAGCGCCGCGGTGTAGCGGAACGGCGGGCGGTCGGAGGTGGGCACGGCGGTCTCGGTCACGGCGCCGAATCTACCGGGGGCCTGCTCCCGGACCCGTCGCAATCGACGGAGATCCCCCGGGCACCGGCTGACGCGGGCCCACTGGTATGGTGTCGCCTCTTCCGGGGATGTAGCTCAGTTGGCAGAGCACCTCCATGGCATGGAGGGGGTCGGGGGTTCAATTCCCCCCATCTCCACCCAGGACGCAGCACCGGAATCCAGCTCCCGGCCCCGGCAACGGGCGCCGGGAGCTTTTTGCATCCGGGTGCCGGTGGGCCGTCCGTTACCCTCGGGGCCCTGTGAACCCGCCCGCTCCCATCGCCGACACACCGATCGCCGTCGTCGACTACCGCGCCGGCAACGCGCCCAGCGTCGGCTTCGCGCTCGAGCGCCTCGGCATCCCGGCCCGGCTCACCGACGACCCCGAGGTCGTCGGCGCCGCGACGCGGCTGATCCTCCCGGGCGTGGGCGCGGCCCGGGCCACCATCGACTCGCTCCGCGACTCGGGGCTGCTCGAGCCGCTCGCCGAGCGGGTGGCCGCCGGGGTGCCGTTCCTCGGCATCTGCATCGGGCTCCAGGTCCTCTTCGACCACAGCGAGGAAGGCGACACCGAGGGCCTCGGCTGGGTCCCCGGCACGGTCCGCCGCTTCACCGACGGCCTGCGGGTGCCGCAGATCGGCTGGAACGAGGTCCGGGTCGTGCGCGACCACCCGGTGACCCGGTCGCTCCCCGCGGGCGCGCACTGCTACTTCGTGAACTCGTACTACGCGACGCCCTCCGACCCGGCCGACGTGCTCGGGGTCACCGACTACGGCCCGGAGTTCTGCTCCGTCGTCGGCCACCGCAACATCGTGGCCACGCAGTTCCACGCCGAGAAGAGCGGGCCGATCGGCCTCGCCCTGCTCGAGGCGTTCGCCACCTGGGATGGTGTCGAGTGCTGACCAAGCGGCTCATCGCGTGCTTCGACGTCATCGACGGCCGCGTGACCAAGGCCCAGCAGTTCCAGGACAACATCGACGTCGCGCCCGCCACCGACCTCGCGCAGCGGCTCTACGACGACCAGATCGACGAGATCGTCTTCTACGACATCACCGCGAGCGCGCAGAAGCGGCCCATCGACCTCGAGACGGTGCGGGCCGTCGCGCACCACGTCTTCGTGCCGTTCACGGTCGGCGGCGGGATCCGCTCGCTCGACGACATGTTCGAGGTGCTCAAGGCCGGGGCCGAGAAGATCTCGGTCGACTCCATGGCGGTACGCAATCCCGAGATCATCCGCCAGGGCGCGGAGGCGTTCGGCCGGCAGTGCGTGGTGCTCTCGACCCAGGTGAAGCACGTGGGGATCCGGCCCGGTATCCCGAGCGGCTACGAGGTCTTCATCGACGGCGCCCGCACCGCCACCGGCATGGACGCGCTCGAGTGGGTCGCGCAGGGTGAGGCCCTGGGCGCGGGCGAGATCGTCGTCAACAGCATCGACAACGACGGCACCGCGGCCGGCTACGACCTCGACATCACCCGGGCCGTCGCCGACACCGTCAACGTGCCGGTGGTGGCCTCGGGCGGCGCGGGCAACGCCGAGCACATCGCGGCCGCGCTCACGCACGGCGACGCGTCGGCCGCGATCATCAGCTCGATCCTCTACTCGCCCCGCCTCGAGCGGAACACCCCGGTGCGCGAGCTCAAGGCCGCGCTGGCCGCGGCGGGTGTACCCATCCGGCCCTGGGTCGGGTCCGCGTCCGCCTGACGCGGCCGGCCCCGGGACTGCGGGACGGGTCGGGTCGCGCGGGTCGGCTCAGAGCGCGGCGAGCCTCGGGCCGCCCCAGTCGACGCGCTCGGCGTCGGCCCAGAGCCGTTCGAGGTCGTAGAACGAGCGCGTCTCCTCGAGGAAGACGTGCACGACCATGAAGCCGTAGTCCATGAGGACCCACGAGTTGTCCTGCAGGCCTTCGATCGCGCGGGGTGCGACACCCTGCTCGGTCTTCAACCGGGCTTCGATCTCGTCGACGATCGAGCGCACCTGGCGGGGGTTGCCCCCGCTGGCGAGCACGAAGTAGTCGGTGATCGAGATGATGTCCCCGACGTCGAGGATCAGGATGTCGTCGGCGAGCTTGTTGGATGCCGCTCGCGCGGCGATCAGTGCGTATTCGCGGGTGTCGATGAGGTCCCCTCTCGAGCCGGAGCACATCCGGTGAAGTCGGCGCCGACGACGAGCGCGAGGCCGACCACACCCAGATCGCGGGTCGATGGCTCGACCTTGGCCGTGGCCAGCGTAGCGGCGAGGCGCTCGGCCTCGGAACGGAGCTTGGCGTCGTGGTAGAGCACGAGGGTGACGGCCTCGCCGAAGCCCGGCACGTTGCCGGTGAGCTGGACCTCGAACCCGGCCGGCACCGCGCACTCCGCCGGCGTCTTGGCCACGCCCACGGCCCCGGTGCCGTTGAGGATCTCGACGGTCGTCCGGTTGCCGTCGGGGACCAGCATCGAGTCGCGGAAGTCGCTCTTCACGGTCTGGAGGGTCTCCGCGGCCACCGGCTGGTCCTTCTGGTCCGCGCCCGTCCCGGTGGGGTTGGTGACGAGGGTGTCGACGGTGAGCTTCGCCGGGGTCACCGCGAGGAACGGCGCGAGCGCCGGCACCGCGGCCGCCACCGCCTGTGAGTTGGCGGGGGTGCGGAGCGTGGGGGCCCAGGCGGCCATCACGGCCTGGCTCGCGGCGATCCGGTCGGCTTCCTTGCCCGAGGCCGGCGGCATGCTCAGGATGCGGGCCGCGTCGGCCGCCGACACGACCTGGCGACCCACGGGGAGGTTGACCGAGCCGTCGGCGGTGCGGATCGGGGACCGCACGTCGAGGGTGAGCGACTTGGCCGGCGCGAGCGCGGCCGCGAAGGCCGCGTCGTCGAGGAGGACGACGCCGGGCATCGAGACCCCGAGCAGGTTGGACACGCTCGTGCGGAGCAGCGTCTCGTCGCCGAGCCGGGCGACGTCGCGCAGGCTCTGCACGCCGAGGGAAGGCGCCTGCACCTGGAGGGTCGTCGGGAGGAACAGCACGCTCCCTTGCTTCACGCCGTGCCCGGCGCCCGCGACCATCGCGAGGTCGACGGTGCCGTCGGCGGCCTTGTGCCCGATGAGGACCGTGCCCGTCGGCGAGCTCGCGAGCGCGCCCTGCGGCGGGGAGCCGGAGCCCGATTCGTGTTGGACGTTGCGCAGCAGCGCGCCGGCGCCGACCACCAGCCCGAGCACCACGATCGACACCGGGAGCGTGAGCAGCCAGAACCGGCGCCGTTTGCGCTTGCGCACGAGGTCGCGGCGGGAGCGGACGTTGCCCCGGTCGGGCTTGGAGGCCGGCGCGGTCGGGGCGGGTGCGGTGGCACGCGGGACCCGACGCGAGCGCGTTGGTAGCGCAGACTCGGGTTCGGGCGCCCGCAGTGCAGGCGCGGGCGGCGGCGCGGCGGCGGCAGCGACTCGGCGGTCCCGTCGCGTCCCCGTCGCCGGTGCGGGTTCTGTCGGCGCGACGCCCGGGACAGGGGGTGACGGCGGTGGCGACGCAGCAACGGCTGCCACCGCGGGCGCGGCCGGCTTCCGGCCCCGGCGCCGCTTGCGCCGCTCGGCGCGGGTGGCCGTGTCAGGGCTCTCGGCCACTGACGTGTCCGACTCGGGGCCCGGGCCCCGTTGCGGTGCTCGCACCATCAGCGCGGAGTGTAGAGGCCGAGGGTGCCGATCCTGCGGACAACCGGCGCCGGCACGATGCCGTCGATCGGGCGGCCGGCGGCGACGCGCGCGCGAATCCCGGTCGACGAGATGTCGAGGCGCGGGATGTCGACCCGCTCGACGCGCCAGCCGGCACCCGGCGGCTCGGCGCGCTCGTCGCCCGCGCGCGCCACGACCACGAGCGTCGCGAGCTCGCGGATCCGCTCGGACCGGTGCCACGACGACAGCGCGGGGGGCAGGTCGGCGCCCACGATGAGGAAGAGCTCCCGGCCCGGCGCGGCCAGTGCCTCGAGCGTGTCGACGGTGTAGGTGGGACCCGGGCGCTCGACCTCGATCCCCGACGCGGCCACGCCCTCCACGCCGTCGACCGCGAGCTCCACCAGCTCCAGCCGGAGGGCGGCGGGCAGGACGACGTCGTCCCGCTTCTGCCACGGGTCGCCCGCGACCACGAGGTCGACCCGGTCGAGCCCGAGGACCGCCCGGCACTCCGCGGCCGAGACGATATGGGCGATATGCACAGGGTCGAACGTTCCCCCGAGGATCCCGAGACGCTCGGGGGGCGGTGCGACCATGGGCGGATTGTACGGCCGAGGGGCCGTTCCGGCCGTTCATTGCCGCGTAACACTGCGGTAGCGCGGCGTCCGTACCCTGATCCCATGTCCACCACCGTCGCCGGTTGTGTCCACGTGCTCGTCCGGGTCTGGCTCCCCGACCGCCCCGGCGCGCTCGGGCTCGTCGCATCGCGGATCGGCGCCATCGGCGGCGACATCGTCGGGGTCGACGTCCTCGAGCGCAGCGGCGCGGTGGCCGTCGACGAGTTCGCGGTGGAGCTGCCCGACGCGGATCTGCTCCCGCTGCTGGTGCGCGAGATCGAGGAGGTCGACGGCGCGTCGGTCGAGGAGCTACGACCCGTCGTCGCCTTCCCCGACCCGCGGCTCGACGCGCTCGGCTCCGCCATCCGGCTCGTGGCGGCCGACGACCCGTCGCAGCTGTGCTGGCGCCTCACCGATCAGACGTGCACCGAGTTCCTCGCCGACTGGTCGGTCCTGCTCGACAAGAACGAGATCGTCGCGCTCGCGGGCGACGCCCCCCGCCTCGACCAGCTCGAAGCCCTCGCCGCGGGCACCGCGGCCTCACCCCTGGTCGCGAGCGGTGAGGCCGGCCCCGACGACCTCGCGGTGGCCACGATCCCGTCGCGCGGGCTCACCCTGCTCGTCGGGCGCGCCGGCCACCCCTTCCGCCGCCGCGAGCGGGCCCAGCTGCTCGCCCTCGCCCGCGTCGCCGGCCACTCCTGGGATCTGCTCGAGCACCGTCCCGCCGACGCCCCCCGCCGCAACGACGCCTGACGCCACCACCCGGATCAGCCCTCGTGCGTTCACTGCCCGACCCCCTGCGGGCGGTGAACGCACGGGGGCCGGGGTGACGCGGCCCGACCGCGCGTTCCCGGGCGCTCCTCCTACGCTGCGCGGCGATGCGCACCGCGGTCGTCGTCTTCACCCGGGATCTCCGGCTGCACGACGATCCGGGGTTGCACGCGGCCGTGCAGGAAGCCGACGCGGTGGTGCCGCTCTTCGTGTTCGACGACCGGATCCTCGCCGGCCCGCACCCGGTCGCCCAACCGCGTCGGCGTCCTCCTGGAGTCGCTCGTCGGCGTTTCCTGAGCACCTCGTCGGCGCTCAGGAAACGCGTGAGGAGCTACGCCTCGATGATGGCGCCGACGAACTGCTCGAGCTGGCGCAGGTTGCGGCACTCGAACACGCCGTCGCAGAACATGCCGTACTGCGAGACGATCGAGTCGCCGGTGTCCCAGTAGCCGCGCGGCTCCGGGTTGAGCCAGTAGACGTGCTTCGCCCGCGCCGCGATCTGCTTCACGACCTCGTTGTTGGGCGAGTGGTAGTTGTTGCGGGCGTCGCCGAGCAGGATGACCGAGGTCTTCTTCGTGATCTCCAGCAGGTGCCGGTCGCGGAAGGCGCCGAAGGCGTGGCCGTAGTCGGAGTGACCGTCGACCCACACGACCTGGGCCTCGGTGTTGACCCGGTGGATCGCCTCGGTGATGTCGTCCGACTCCTGGAAGAAGGCCGTCACCTCGTCGATGCCGTCGATGAAGACCCAGCTGCGCACCTTCGAGAACTGGCTCGCCATCGCGTAGACGAACTGCAGCGTGAACCGGGCGAAGCTGGCGACCGAGCCCGAGATGTCGGCGACGACCATGATCTCGGGCCGGGAGATCCGCTGCTGGCGGAAGACCGGGTCGGCGGGCACCCCGCCGTAGGAGAGGCTCTGGCGCACGGTCTTGCGGAAGTCGAGCTGGCCGCGGTTGCGACGCTTGCGGCGCTGCGCGAGCCGGGCCGCGAGCGCGCGCGTCAGCGGGTAGATGGCCCGCTGCAACGCAGCCATCTCCTCCTTGGTGGCGTGCATGAAGTCGACGTCCTCGGGCAGCGGCTTGCGCAGCGTGCGCGCCATCGCCTCGACACCCCGGTCCTCCACGAGCCGGCGCCGGATCTCGTCCTCGACGAGGTCGCGCAGCTCCTTCAGCCGGGCCTGCATCTCCTCCTGCGCGAGGCGGTCGGCGAGCTCGCCTTCGGGCGCCTCGCCGGCCTCGGCCGCCCGGCTCATCAGCTGCGCGGCCATGCCGTCGAGATCGAGCTGCCGGAGCGTGCGGTAGAGGTAGTAGGTGCCGCCGACGGGCCGGCCCGGCTCCATGCCCGCGAACATCGTGACGGCCATCGACGCGAGCCGGCGCAGCGCGTCGCGGTCCATCGACTGGAGCGCGTCCAGCAGCGCGCGTGCGAGGTCGGCCGGGTCCATATCGCCCATCGCGCCGCCGCCCGCAGCCCGCTCGCCCAGCTCACCGGTGATGGGCGGCCCGCCGTCGTCGGCGAACGCGTCGGCATCGGCGCCCGGGCCCACGAGGGCGAAGTACACGTCGAACACGGTGTCGAACGCGCGCTGGTGCTCGTGGTGCTTGATGAGCGTGGCCCCGAGGGCCGACTTGAAGAGCGTGCGGTCCTCGACGCCCACCTGCTCGACCGCGCGCATCGCGTCGAGGTTCTCGGTCATCGACACCGGGAGGCCCGCGGCCCGCAGCTCGTGGACGAAGCCCTGCAGCACGTCGAGGATCTCGGGCGCGGCCGTGCTCACTCCCCCGCCTTCGTCGAGGGGCCGGCCGAACCGGTCCATCGAGTCGCGCAGCTTGGCCCAGTGCATGTCGGCTATGGCCGCTTGATCCCGATGGCGCCCGGGCTCGGCGGGTCGACGAGCTCCTTGCGCGCCTTCACCAGGTCGGACTGGTACTTCAGCAGCACGTTGAGCGTCTCGCCGATCGTCTCCGGGTCGAGCTCGGAGCGACCGAGGAACAGGAGCGTGCGGGCCCAGTCGATCGTCTCCGAGATCGACGGCGCCTTCTTCAGGTCCATCGCCCGGATCGACCGCACGACCCCCGCGATCTGCGTCGCGAGCGCGGCGTCGATCTCGGGCACACGGGTCCGGACGATCTCCTCCTCGCGCTCGATCTCGGGGTAGTCGATGTGGAGGAAGAGGCACCGGCGCTTCAGGGCCTCGCTCAGCTCGCGCGTGTTGTTCGACGTGAGCACCACGATCGGGCGGCGCTTGCCCACGATGGTGCCGAGCTCGGGGATCGAGACCTGGAAGTCGGAGAGGACCTCGAGCAGGAGCGCCTCGGTCTCGATCTCGACCCGGTCGACCTCGTCGATCAGGAGCACGATCGGCTCCTCGGCCCGGATCGCCTCGAGCAGCGGCCGCTCGAGCAGGAACTGCTCGGAGAAGATGTCGGCTTCGACGGTCTCCCAGTCGGACTCGTGCTCACGGTCGGCCTGGATGCGCAGGAGCTGCTTCTTGTAGTTCCACTCGTAGAGCGCCTTGGCCTCGTCGAGGCCCTCGTAGCACTGCAGGCGGATCAGGCGGGAGCCGGTGACCTCGGCGACGGCCTTGGCCAGCTCGGTCTTGCCGACCCCGGCCGGGCCCTCGACCAGCACCGGCTTCTCCAGCCGGTCGGCGAGGAACACCGCGCCGGCGATGTTGGCGTCGGCGAGGTAGTCGACCTCCCGCAGCTTGGCGATGACGTCGTCGACCGACTCGAAGCGCTCCCCCATCAGACCCGCACCTGCCCGTCGCCCCAGACCACGTACTTGTAGGTCGTGAGCTCCCGCATGCCCATGGGCCCCCGGGCGTGCAGCTTCTGCGTGCTGATGCCGATCTCGGCGCCGAAGCCGAACTCGGCGCCGTCGGTGAAGCGGCTCGAGGCGTTGACCACGACCGCGGCCGCGTCGACCTCGCGCGTGAACCGCCTCGCGGTGTCGAGGTCCTTCGTGAGCACCACCTCGGTATGGCCGGTGCTGTAGCGGTTGACGTGGTCGATCGCGGCGTCGAGCGAGTCGACGACCGCGACGCTCATCTTGAGGCTCGAGTACTCGCGGCCGAAGTCGTCGTCGGTGGCCTCACCCATCGCGGGCACGAGGCTCCGGGCGGCGGGATCGCCTACCAGCGCCACGCCCTCGGTACCGAGCGCGGCCGCGGCCCGGGGCAGGAACGTGTCGGCGATCGCGGCGTGCACGACGAGCGACTCGGCCGCGTTGCACACGCTCGGCCGCTGCGTCTTCGCGTTGACCAGCACGTCGAGCGCGACGTCGAGGTCGGCGGCGGCGTCGACGTAGATGTGGCAGTTGCCGTCGCCGTCGATGATGACGGGGACGGTGGCGTTCGCGCGGATGCTGGCGATCAACGCCGGCCCACCTCTCGGGATCAGGACATCGACGGATTCGGTGAGCTGCATGACCTCGACCGCGCTCGAGTGCGCGACGTCGTCGACGAGGAGCACCGAGTCTTCCGGCAGGCCGGCCTTGCCGATCGCCTCCCGCAGGACCGCGGCGATGGCGAGGTTGGAGTGCAGCGCGGTGCCCGAGCCGCGCAGGAGCGCGGCGTTGCCCGACTTGAGGCACAGGCCCGCGGCGTCGGAGGTGACGTTGGGGCGGTTCTCGTAGATGATCGCGATCACGCCGAGCGGCACCCGCACGCGTGAGATCTCGAGGCCGTTGGGGCGCACCCAGCCGTCGAGCACCTCCCCCACCGGGTCGGGCAGCGCGGCGACGGTGCGCAGGCCGTCGGCCATCCCCGCGATCCGGGCCGGGGTGAGCCGCAGCCGGTCGAGCGGGCCCGCCTCCATCCCACCCTCGGCCGCGGCCGCGAGGTCGATCTCGTTGGCATGCATCAGCTCGGACCGACGGTCTTCGAGGAGTGAGGCCGCCGTGAGCAGGGCCTCGTCCTTCGCGGCGCTCGAGGCACCGGCGAGGATCCGGGAAGCGGCTTTCGCCCGTCGGCCCAGTTCGGGCACCGGAGTCGTCATTTCCCGAGTCTACGTGTCGGGGATCGGGCGCCCGCCTCGAGTTCGTGGCACCGTTCAAGCGGGCCCACCGGCCGGTCGAGAAGTACCGGCCACCCCTCTCGCCCCAGGAGTCCCGATGTCCCAGGCCGTGCCCGCGCCGCGATCGCCGGATTCGCCGTGGTCACGATCGTCCTGACGACCGCGGCCGGCTTCCCGGCGAAGACGAATCCGAAGGACCTCGCGATCGCCAAGGCCTCGGTCCTCCAACCGGCCGATGTCCCGAGCGGCTTCACCCAGGTGACGGCCAAGATCACGAAGTCGAAGCCGTCGGGCATCCGTGCCTGCAAGCAGACCGAGGGGATCGACAAGCTCGCGACCGCGAGGGCGAAGTCGGAGTTCGACGCGGCCGACGGATCGTCGATCGCCGGTGAGGTCGACACCTTCAAGTCGCCGGCCGCGCTCCGGAAGGCGATCGCCGCGATCGCGGCGCCGGACAGCGCCACGTGTCTGAAGCAGCAAGCCAACCGCGAGCTGGCCAAGTCCAAGGCCACGAAGAACCTGACCCACTCCGTGACGGTGACACCGCAGTCGGTCACCGCCGGCGACCGGTCCGTGGGCTACCTGGTCACGCTCACCATCGGCGCGAGCGGCGCGAGCCAGACGCTCTCGATCTACGCCGGCGTCGTCGGGGTCGGCCGGGCCGGCACGCAGGTGACGTACACCGACACCGGTGGCGTCCCGAGCCCCGACGTCGTCCAGCAGGTCATGCAGGCCGCGGCCGACCACCTGACCGCGGCCCAGAAGTAGCGCCGCGCCTGTCCCCGCGCCGGATTCGTCGCACCGGAGCCCCGTCGGGGCAGAATCCGGCCCCCGCCAGACCAGGAGCCCACATGTCCCACGTCCGCGCCCGCGCCTCGATCGCCGGCATCGCCCTGGTCGCGCTCGTCCTCGCGACCGCGGCCGGCTTCCCGGCCAAGACCAACCCGAAGGACCTGGCCATCGCCAAGGCCGCGGTCCTCCAGCAGTCGGACGTGCCGTCGGGCTTCACCCAGGTGGCGGCCAAGATCACCCAGCCGAAGCCCTCAGGCATCAAGGCGTGCAGGAAGTACGAGGCGATCAACAAGGTCACGAAGAACAAGTGGAAGTCGGCCTTCGACGCGCAGGACCGGTCGTCGATCGAGTCGACCGTCGACGTGTTCAGCTCGCCCGCGGCGATGAAGAAGGCGATCGCGGCCATCAATTCCCACGACACCATCACCTGCCTCAAGCAGGGGCTGCGGAAGCAGCTGGCCAAGAACAAGACGATCACCGCGACGGTCGACGTGGTGCAGCAGCCCATCAGCGTGGGCACCGTGTCGACCGGCTTCGTCGCCACGATCGTGGCGAGCGCGGGCGGCCAGTCGCAGACCGTCACCTCGTACGCCGGGTTCGTGGGCTCGGGCCGGGCCGCGACGCAGGTGATCTACACCGACGAGAGCGGCACCTTCGACGCCACCATCGCGCAGTCGCTCATGAAGGCCGCGGCCACCAACCTCCAGACCGCCCAGCAGTAGCCGCGCCCGCACCTGCCCCGGCGTCAGCGGGTCAGGTGCCGAGGTAGGCGGCCCGGACCTTGGGGTCGCGGGCGAGCTCGCTCGCGGGCCCCGATGTGACCACCGAGCCCGTCTCGAGGATGTAGGCGCGATCGGCGACCGCGAGCGCCTTGGTCGCGAGCTGCTCGACGAGCAGGATCGTGAGGCCCTCGGCCTTGAGCCGGCGGATCGCCGCGAACACCTGCTCCACGATCAGGGGCGCGAGCCCGAGCGAGGGCTCGTCGAGCAGCAGGAAGCTGGGCTTCGCCATGAGGCCGCGCCCGATCGCGAGCATCTGCTGCTCGCCGCCGCTCATCAACCCGGCCTGCTGGTGGCGGCGCTCGGCCAGGATCGGGAAGCGCACGTAGATCGCGTCGAGGTCGGCGCCGATGTCGGCGTCCTTGCGCCGGTACGCGCCGAGCATCAGGTTCTCCTCGACGCTCGACTCGGGGAAGACGCGCCGGCCTTCGGGCACGTGGGCCATCCCCATGCGCGCGATCCGGTACGCGGGCTTGCGGCGGATCTCGGTGCCCTGGAACGTGATCGAGCCCTCCACGTGCTTGAGCATCTCGCCCACGCCCGAGATCGTCTTGAGCGTGGTCGACTTCCCCGCGCCGTTGCCGCCGATCACGGTGACGATCTCGCCCTCGTACACGTCGAGGTCGACGTTCCGCAGCGCCTGCGCGGCGCCGTAGCGGACGCTGAGCGACCGCACCGAGAGCAACGGCGGCGCGGATCCCGCAACCGGCGTGCCGGACCCGGGCGCGGTCACGGCGCCACCCCCGGGTCGGCGTCGACGCCGAGATACGCCTCGATGACCCGCGGCTCGGCCCGCACCTCGGCCGGCGTCCCTTCCGCGATCTTGCCGCCGAAGTCGATCACCGACACCGTGTCGGAGAGCTCCATCACCAGGTCCATGTGGTGCTCGATCAGGAGCACGGTGATGCCAGCGGCGCGGATGCGCCGGATGAGGTCGCTGAGCTGGTGCACCTCGTTGGGGTGCATGCCCGCAGCGGGCTCGTCGAGCAGCAGGAGGTCGGGATCCGACGCGAGCGCACGCGCGATCTCGAGCCGGCGCTGGTCCGCGAACGGCAGCGCGCCGGCACGGTCGCGCCCCCGGGACTCGAGGCCGACGAAGCGCAGGAGGCCCCACGCCCGCTCGGCGACCGCGCGTTCGTCGCGCCGCAGGAAGCGGGGGACGAGCAGCGCGATCCCGAGGTCGCTCACGGCGGCGGCTGCGAACGTGATCGCCACCAGGAACGCGGGCACGACGTCGGTGCCGCCCGCGGCATGGAACCACAGCCCGAGCAGCAGCGCCAGGACCACGCCGACGGCGATGCGCGCCGGCGACCAACGGCGCCCGTTGCGCCCGTGGGTACCGACCATCACGTTCTCGAGCACGGACATGCGTCGCCAGATCAGGCAGGTCTGGAACGTGCGGGCGATGCCGAGCCGGCTGCGGCGGAAGGGGCTCATGCGGCCGATGTCGCGGCCGTCGAGCGCGATGCGGCCCTCGTCGGCGCGGTAGATCCCGGTGATCAGGTTGACGAACGTGCTCTTCCCCGAGCCGTTGGGCCCGATGAGCGCGTGCACGCTCCCCCGCGTGATCGAGAGGTCGACGCCGTCGATCGCCGCCAGCCCGCCGAACCGCTTCGTGAGCCCGCGCACCTCGAGCACCGGCGGCACCGGATCCCCCGTCGCCGCATCCCCCGTCGCCACCGCCGACGACGCGAGCGACCGTGGCACCGGCCGCGTCATCGCCTCCGGCACCTCTGGGGTGGGCCGGCCCGACCCGCTGTAGGCCCGGGTCATCAGCCCGCCGAGCGCCTTGAGCCCGCCGACGATCCCCTCGGGTGCGACGAGCGCGATCGCCACCACGAGCGCGGCGTCGAACAAGGCCTCCGCGGTGCCGAGCCGTTCGGTGATCGTCTTGCCGCCGACCTGGATCCCGAATCCCAGCGTGAACGTGAACGCACCGACGACCGGGCCCGCGAGCGTGCCGAGCCCGCCGGTGAATGCCTCCACCACGTACTTGAACGAGTTGCCCACCATCGCGGCCCCGTCGGAGACGCCGACGTTGAGGGTGTTCTGCGCCGCGAGCACGCCGGCCATCGAGACCAGCCCGGCGGAGAGCGCGAACGCGACGACCTTGTACCAGTACGTCGGCACGCCCGACGCGCCCGCGGCGAGCTCCGACTCGCGGATCGCCTTGAAGCCGCGCCCGTAGCGGCTGCTGACCAGGTTCCAGGTCATGTAGACGGAGAACAGGAGGAGTGCGGCGCCGATCCAGTAGAGGCCGATCAGGTACTTGTTGGCCGCGATCTGCAGGTTCTTCAGGTCGAGGTGGTCGAAGATCGGCTGCATGTCGAGCGGCTGCTGCACCTGCCGGGGCGTGAGCCCGTTGAAGAGGCCCTTCGCCGCCTGCGCGATCGGCGCGCTGACCAGCGCGAAGCCGAGGGTGACGACCGTGAGGTAGAAGCCGCGCAGGTGGCAGCACGCGAGCGCGAGCACCGCGCCGAGCACCATGCCCGCGAGCAGCGCGATGCCGAAGCCGAGCCACGGGTTCACGCCCCAGTCCTGCACGGCCCAGATCGCGCCGATGAAGCCGCCGAACACGAAGAACGAGTAGTGACCGAGCGACAGGAGGCCGGTGTAGCCGAGGAGGATGTTGACGCCGACGACCGCGATCGCGGTCGCCACGGCGTCGACACCGAGGCTGATCCACACCCGGTCGGTCTGCTGCGCCAGCCCGAACCACAGCAGGAATCCGATCAGCAGCAGCCCGGGCCCGAACCGCGCCGCGACCGTGGCCCACGCGGGCGGCGGCCGGCGGGCGTCGACCGCGACATCGGTCGGCGCGGCCGGCGTCGCGTCCTGGACGGTCACACCTTCTCCACGATCTTCTTGCCGAACAGCCCCGACGGCCGCACCGCGAGCACCGCGATGAAGATGATGAACACCGCGATCGGCTTGTAGACCTCACCGCTCGAGAACGGGTTCCACACGCCGGTGAACGCCTCCACGAACGCGATGAGGTAACCACCGATCATGGCGCCGCGCGTGGAGCCGAGACCGCCGATGACCGCGGCGATGAAGCCGTAGACGCCGAGCGTGACGCTGATGTTGAACCGCACGTTGAGCCGGGGCGCGACCAGGATCCCGGCGAGGCCCGCGAGCGCCCCCGCGAGCGCGAACGCCACCATCACCATCGCGGTCGGGTTGATGCCCATCAGCGACGCGGCCTGGCGGTCCTGGGCGACGGCGCGGAAGGCGCGACCGAGCCGCGTGCGGGCCTGCACGACCTCGAGCAGCACGACCACCACGATCGGCACCACCACGAGCAGGACGTCGGAGGCGCTGACCGCGACGCCGAACGGCAGTCGGCTGCGCCCGAACAACGGCAGCGACTTCACCAGCCCCGGCAACGCCTGCGAGCTGTCGCTGATGTAGCGACGGACCAGCTCCTCGGCCACGATCCCGAGGCCGAACGTCGTGACCAGCCACGAGATGTTGGTGCGCGGGTCGAACCGGCCGAGCGGCGCGACGCCGATGAGGTCGACGAGCAGTCCGATCAACGCCGACAGGAGGATCACGAGGATCAGCACGATCGGGAGCGCGGCGTTGCCGTTGAACGCGTTGGCGTAGAGGTCCCACGCGAGGTACCCGCCCACGAGGACCAGCGTCCCCTGGGCGAAGTTGACGATGCGCGTCGTGGAGAAGATCAGGCTGTAGCCGAAGCCGACGAGCCCGTAGATCGACCCGATGGTGAGCGTGTACACGACGACCTGCGTGACGTCGCTCACCAGAGGCTCGCCGGATCACGCGCAACGCACGGGTGTCGCACCGAAGACCTCCAGATGTGGGCGCCGCCGATGAGTTCCTACCCCAGGTCGCCGCTCAGTGGACCTTGCAGGTCTTGCTGAGCTTCGTCGAGGCCGACTTCGCATCCGGCGGGGTCTTCGCGCACTCGGTGCCGTAGCCCTGCTCGAGCATCACCTTCACGGTGTCGGGGTACGCCTTGCGGTTCGCCTTCAGCGTCGGGCGCACGAGCACGGTCGGGCCGACGTAGTGCGGGTCGACCTTCAAGAACACGTCGGGCCACTCCTGGCCGAGCACGTAGGGCGGGTCGGTCTTGACCGGGCCCGTGTAGCGCTCGAGCGTCACGAGGCACAGCTGGTCGTCGGTGAGCGAGAGGTGCCGCTTCGCGGTGAACCCGAACCGGAGCCCGGCGAACACCGTGTCGAGCTTCTCGAGCGACGCCACGACCTTGGCCCGGTCGACCGACTTCGCGAGCCGCGCGGCCTCGAGGACGGCCCAGTAGCCGTTGGCCGGGGACTCCTCGCCACCGGTGGGTGCGCCGAGCCCGTACTGCGCGAGCCACGTGCGGATCGGGAAGGTGGGCAGGCCGACGAAGCCCCCGAGGTACCAGCACGTGAGCGTCCCGGTCTTCGCGGCGTCGCCGGCGAGGGCGGCCCACTTCTTCTCGCCGGTACCGCCCGGCGAGCCCATGATCTGGGGGTGCCATTCGGCGCCCTTCGCGGTGGGCGTGTCGACGTAGGCGGCGCCGATCGCGTCGAGCGCCTTCACGACGCCGGCGGTGTTCTCGGCGAGCCCCCACACGAGGAGGCACTGCGGCTTCGCCGCCTTGAGCCGCGCGAGCTGCGCGCCGTAGTCGGCGGTGGCGAAGTTGAACTGCTCGCTGCCCGCCACCGTGATGCCGTACTTCTTCGCCGCGGTCTCGAAGTACTCCTTCGTCGACTCCCCCGGGGGCGTGACCGTGTCGTAGATGATCCCGGCCGACGTGTAGCCGCGGTCCTGCTTCGCGTACTTGAGGATCTGCTCGATCGCCTTGCGCTGCGGCAGGTAGATCTGGAAGATCGAGCGCTCGGGCGACTTCGGGTAGAGCTGCCCGTCCGACCAGAGGTCGTAGAAGACCGCGATCACCGGGATGCCGTCGCGGGCGACCGTGGCGCGCGACTCGCTCAGCCCGAACGGCGTGGCCCACAGGATCCCCACCACGGCCGGGTCGGCCACGAGCTGGTTGTAGGCCTTCTGCGCGCCCGCGGCGAGGTCCTCGGCGCGGGCGTCGACGGTCACGTAGGAGACGTTGATCCCCGGGAACAGCTTGGCGTCCTTGATGTGGTTCTGGGCCGCCTTGAGCCCGCGGCTCACGACGTCGCCGATGAACGCCCCGAGCCCGGTCACGGGCGTGATCACGCCCACCTTCATCGTCTTCGGGAGCCCGGCCACCGTGCGCTTGCCCCCGGGCGGGGTCGCGGCAAGGGCGTCGAGGAGCGACGGCCGGCCGGGGGTCGCCGCGGCGGCGCGTCCGGCCATGCCGGCCGATGCGAACGACCCGAGCGCCACCGCGCCCACGCCGAGGGCACCGGCCTTGCCGGCCCATTCGAGGAACCGTCGGCGGTCCAGATCCTCGTGCGTGAGGCCGTCGGAGACGGGCACCTCACGCGGATCGTGGGCGGGCGTGTCGTCGGGTTGAGGCATCCGTGGGTTCACGATGCGGACGTTACCCCTTAGTAGGTTCCGGCATGTGGGCAGGCCCCGGCCGCGGCGCGCGCCGGTTCGGCGCGGTGTCCGACCGGCGCGGTGCGGGCGACGCCGACGTCCGGATCAGACCGGCGGCGGTTGGGTCGCGTCGGCGAGCGACTCTCGCGAGCCGGCCAACAGCGACATGATCTGGTCCGCCGGGTACCGACGGTGGCCGCCGGGGGTGCGCACCGACGGGATGCGGCCCCGACGGGCCCACTCGGCCACGGTCCGCTCGGAGACCTGGAACAGCACGGCGACGTCACGGGTGCGCAGCAATCGCTCCCGGGCGGCCGCCGGGATCGCGCCGTCCCCGAACAGCTCGGCAACGAGCGCGGCACGTTCGGACGCCGTGACGTTCATGGTTCCCCCCTCGGTCGATACGGGAGGCGGCCTCCCCCCTCTCCCGCGGACTGCGAACCCCGACATCTCTGCCGGAATGTCGCCTTTCGCAGGTAGTGCCGCCTCCCGTCTCGGGAGAGTGTGACCTGGGGCACGCTCGCGGGCAAGCACACCCGGAGATTTTTTTCGCGGCCCGGGTCGTGGCGGTCTGGCCATCGGACCTGCTACGGCAGGACGACCAGGTCGTCGCGGTGGATCACCTCGTGGGCGACGCCCTCGGGCAGGTCGCCGGTGTGGCGGCCGGCCACCGCCCGCAGCATGGCCGCCGACTGGCGGGCGATGCCCTTGGCGAACACCGCGCCGTCCTCCCCCGCCACCTCCACCGCGGCGTCGGGCTCGAACTCGCCCTCGACGGCGCGCACGCCGGCGGGCAGGAGCGAACGGCCGCGCGCGGTGAGCGCGCGCTTGGCGCCGTCGTCGACCACGATGCGCCCGACCGAGCCCATCGCGAACGCGATCCACAGCTTGCGGCTCGACAGGCGGTCGGGCCGCGGTACCACCGCGGTGCCCACGGGCGCGCCCGACAGCGCCGCGCACACGACGTCGGGGGCCGTGGCCGCCGCGATCACCGCGCGCACACCCGACCACGCGGCGATCTTCGCGGCCGCGAGCTTGCTCGCCATGCCGCCGCTCCCGCGTTCGGTGCCGGCCCCGCCGACCACGGCCTCGAGCGCGGCGTCGACCTCCTCGATCTGCTCGATGAGCGACGCGTCGGTGTCGAGCCGGGGATCGGCGGTGAACAGCCCGGGGGTGTCGGTCAGCAGCACGAGGGCGCGGGCGCCCACGAGGTGCGCGACGAGGGCGGCCAGCCGGTCGTTGTCGCCATAGCGGATCTCGTCGTCGGCGACGGTGTCGTTCTCGTTGACGACGGGGATCACCCCGAGGTCGAGCAGCCGGCGCAGCGTCTCGCGTGCGTGCAGGTACTGCCGGCGCTGGCCGAAGTCGTACGACGTGAGCAGCACCTGGCCGGCGACCGCGCCGTGCTCCGCGAGCTCGGACGCGAGCCGCGACATCAGCCGGGGCTGGCCGACGGCCGCCATCGCCTGAAGCGTGCCGACGTCGGTGGGACGCGTGGCGAGACCGAGCGCGGGCATGCCCGCCGCGATCGCACCCGACACGACCAGCACGATCTCGTGGCCCTCGGCACGGGCCTTCACGACGTCGATGCCCAGCTTGCGGATCGCGTCCTCGTTGAACGCTCCCGTCGGCATCGTGAGCGACGACGTGCCGATCTTGACGACGCCGATCACCCGAGGCCCTCCATGAACTGCATCTCCACCGGGCCGATGCGCACGACGTCGCCGTCGCGCACGCCGGCGCGTGTGAGCGCGCGCTCCACGCCGAGCTTGCGCAGCCGGTCCTGCACGTACTCCATCGCCTCGACGTTGGTGAGGTCGGCCATGGCCACCACGCGCTCGGCGCTGCGGCCGGTGACCCGCCACCGGCCGTCGTCGTCGTGCACGACGGTGAAGCCTTCGGTGGCCGGACGGTGGATGACGTAGGCGTCCGGCTCGGGGACCACCTCGCGCGCTTCGTGCACGAGGTTGCCGAGGGCGCCGAGGAAGCGGTCGAGGCCCTGCCGGGTGACGGCCGAGATCGTGAGTCCCTCGAACGCGGCGGCCGCCTCGGGTGCCGCGTCGGCCTTGCTCCCGACGCGCAGGCGTGGGCGCTCGAGCAGGTCGGGCTCGTAGCTGCCGAGCTCGGCGAGGAGGATCCGCTCCTGCTGCTCGGGGCTGCGGCCGTCGACCGGGTCGAGGTCGAGGAGGAGCACGAGGACCCGGGCCCGTTCGACGTGCCGGAGGAACTGGTGTCCGAGCCCGCGGCCCTCGGCCGCGCCCTCGATCAGGCCGGGGATGTCGGCCAGCACGAACTCGTGCTCCTGGAAGCGGACGACGCCGAGGTTGGGCTCGAGGGTGGTGAACGGGTAGTCGGCGATCTTGGGCCGGGCCGCGCTCACCGCGGAGATCAGCGTGCTCTTGCCCGCGTTCGGGAAGCCGACCAGCGCGGCGTCGGCCATGAGCCGCAGCTCGAGCCGGAGCCACTTCTCCTCGCCGTACTCCCCCTGCTCGGCGAAGCTCGGCGCACGACGGGCGTTGGTGAGGAAGCGGGTGTTGCCCCGGCCGCCCGCGCCGCCCTGGGCCGCGAGGTACGTGGCCCCGTGGCGCACGAGGTCGGCGATGATCTCGCCGTCGGGCCCGTGCACGGTGGTGCCCTCGGGCACGCTCACCACGAGGTCCTTGCCCTTGGCGCCGTGCTTCTTGTTGCCGGAGCCGTGCGCCCCCGACTCGGCCCGGCGGTGCGGGTGGTCGCGGAACGCGAGCAGCGACGCGGTGTTGCGATCGGCCCGGAGCAGGACGTCACCACCCTGGCCGCCGTCACCGCCGTCGGGCCCGCCCTTGGGGACGTGGGCCTCGCGGCGGAAGGAGACGCAGCCCGCGCCTCCATTGCCCCCGCGGGCGTTCAGCTGCACTTCGTCGACGAACTGGGACTGGGCCATGAGGCCACCAGGATACGGACACCCGGCTCGCCACCCGCGCGACTTCCTCGCCGGTAAGGTCCAGGGTGATGCCGACCCGACTCCTCATCGTCCGCCACGGGGAGTCGACGTGGAATGCCGACGGGCGCTGGCAGGGCCAGGCCGACCCGCCACTCTCGAACCTCGGGCGGGCCCAGGCCACGCAGGCGGCGCGCCGCGTGGGCCAGGTCGAGGCGATCTGGACGTCACCGCTCGACCGCGCCGCCAGCACCGCCGAGATCATCGCGGCCGAGATCGGGATCGGCCCGGTGCTCACCACCGAGCTCGTGCGCGAACGCAGCGTCGGCGAGTGGTCGGGCCTCACCCGGGCCGAGATCGAGCTGCGCTACCCCGGCTTCCTCGAGGCGCGGAAGTCGCCGCCGGAATTCGAGAGCGACGAGTCGGTGCTCGCGCGCGCGATCCCGGCGCTCCTCGCGATCGCCCGGGCCACCCCCGGCGAGGTGCTCGTGATCAGCCATGGGGGCGTGATCCGGACCTTGGAGCGGAGCCTCGGCGTGGAGCCGACGCCCCTCCCGAACCTCGCCGGCCGCTGGATCGACATCGATGGCGAGTCGATGCGCTGCGGCGAGCGCGTCGTCCTGATCGACCCGGGCGACGTCACCGTCACCATTCCGCAACAGCTCTGATCCGCACCGGCTCGGGACGCGACGAGGCCCGACCGCCGAGAGGCGACCGGGCCGCGTGACGGTGCGTGAGCGTGCGTCGGATCAGACGGAGACGGGCTCCTGCGCGTACGCAACGATGTCGACGAGCTTGCGACCCTTGCGGTACCCGAACTTCACCACGCCGTCACGCTTGGCGTACAGCGTGTCGTCGGCGCCGAGCCCGCAGTCGCGGCCGGGGTGGAAGTGGGTGCCGCGCTGGCGCACGATGATCGTGCCCGCCCGCACGGGGGTGCCGCTGTAGACCTTCACGCCCAGGCGCTGGGCGTTGGAGTCACGGCCGTTGCGCGATGACGCCGCGCCCTTCTTCTTCGACATGGTGTGTCCCTCAGCCCTTGGAGATCGCGGTGATCTCGATGGTGGAGTAGTGCTGGCGGTGGCCCCAACGCTTGCGCTGGTTGGCCTTGGCCTTGTACTTGAAGCCACGGATCTTCGGGCCCTTGGCCTCGCCGACCACGCGGGCGGTGACCTTGACGGCACCGAGCTCCGACGGGGTGGCGAGCACGACGTCGCCGTCGACCAGGAGGACCGGCGTGAGCGCGACCTCGCCGTCGGCGCCGAGGAGCTCGACATCGAGGGTTTCGCCCTCTTGGACGCGGTATTGCTTACCGCCGGTCTTGATCACTGCATACATGGCGCGGGGG
>JADGOM010000157.1 GCA_017882925.1 Acidimicrobiia bacterium
AATCGGTAGAGACAAGCAAGGCACCCGGCCGGGTTTCTCCGCGGCCCGCGCAGCGCTCCGGTCCCGGAAGGTCGCGCCGCTCACCTGCCGCTTTGTCCACCCCGGCTGGGGGATCCGGCTGCGGCCATACGGGCCCGGGCCCGGGCCCGCGGGCCGGCTCGACGCGCCGAACCCGGTAATCCCACTGACCGATATGACCAAATAGCAGCCGTGAATAGACCGATACCGGCATCAATTCCGCCGGTATTTCGGGGATTCTGACGCAGAATACGCCTGCAATTCAGGGTTAAGATCGGACGCATCGGCACGCCCCCTGAAGGGAATCGGGGCGCGGCCGACGCGTGCGCACGGGGTGCCGCACGCGCCGAGCCCCGGGAACGTTCGCGTTGCCGACCGCGATCGCGGCGCGCTCGTGCCGCGGGGCCCGGGCCGGCCGCGTCCTGGGGCGGACGCGCGACGCGCGCCCTACACCTCGGAAAACCGGCCCGGACGGGGCGCCGCGCGCGTCCGGCCCCGACGACTCCGAACGGGGGCCGACTCCGGCCCGTGCACCCGGGTCTGCGGCGCGTTCAACAACCCGTTTGAATCTGACCCCCGGAACACCGTGGCCTGCGTCGGCATCCGACGCCCTGAGCCATCGAGGTGTCAATCATCATAATGATAAGAGTCTGGCCCGGTTTTGGTCCTGACGTCGGGCGACGGCTGCGCCGAACACCGTCCCGGCCTCGGTCGGGGCCATCGGCCGGATTGGCGGGGTGACGCGGCCCGACCTAGGCGCATACGCGTGACGGCTTCGCCGCCGATCGCGACCCGGCCGGAACCTGACGCCGAATCAGATGAGGCGGCGGTCGTGGAGCAGATGCTTCCGGAGCTTCCCCGCGGCGTCACGGGGGAGCTCGTCGGTGAGCTCGATCACGCTCGGCACCTTGTAGCCCGCGATGCGCTCCCGCAGGTGGGCCTCGAGGTCGGCCGGGGTGACGTCGGAGTGCGCCTCGACGAGCGCGTGCACCTGCTCGCCCTCGCGTTCGTCGGGGACGCCGAACACGGCGCAGTCGACCACCGCCGGGTGCGCGAACAGCACCTCTTCGATCTCGCGGGGGTAGATGTTGACGCCGCCGCGCAGGATCAGCTCCTGCGAACGGTCGGTCACGTAGAGGAAGCCGTCGGGGCTCAGGTAGCCGATGTCACCCACGGTGCAGTAGTCGCCGATCCATGCGCCCGACGTCTTCTCCGCGTCGGAGTGGTAGTGGAACCGCGAGCCGCCCGGGGGCCGGACCGCGATGCGGCCCACCTCGCCCGGCCCGAGCGGCTCGTCGTCGGGGCCGAGGATGCGGACGTCGACGCCGTCGACCGGTCGGCCCGCGCTCCCCGGATGGGTGCGCCAGTCGGCCGCCGCGATCCGGGCGACCCGCCCGCCCTCGGTGAAGCCGTAGAACTCGGTGATCTCGGTGCGGGGCAGCCAGTCGAGCATCGCCTGCTTCACCGGGATCGGGCAGGGCGCGCCTCCGTGCGTGATCAGCCGCAGCGTCGTGAGGTCGTAGGCGGCGCGTTCGGCCGCCGGCACGTCGAGCAACCGCACGAAGTGGAGCGGCACCGCGAACGTCGTGGTGATCCCGCGCTCGCCCACGAGCTCGAGCCAGCGCCGCGTGTCCCACCGGCGCATGATGACGACCGACGCCCCCGCGACGAGGTGCGCGCTGGCCAGGCTCCACGGCGCGCCGTGGTAGGCGGGCGCGGCGAGCAGGTGCACGTCGTCGGGTCCCAGGCCGTAGGCCGCGACGTTCTCCGTCGCACCGCTGCGGGCGCGGAGATGCTCGTGCACGACCCCCTTGGGCCGGCCGGTCGTTCCCGACGTGTAGAGCATGAGCGTCGGCAGCACCGCCGGGGCGGGGATCTCACCGAGCGCGGGGGCCTGCGCCAGCGCGGCCTCGTAGTCGGGGCCGATCCACAGGACGCGGCAACCCGGTACCCGCGCCGCGGCCGGCTCCACCTGCGCCGCCAGCTCCGGGTCGGCGATCAGCACCTTGGCGCCGGAGTCGGCGAGGATCCACGCCACCTCGTCCGGCATCAGGTGCCAGTTGACGGGCACCAGCGGGAACGAACCCCGCGCCGCGGCACGGTTCGCCTCGAACAGCTCGATCGAGTTGGGCAGCATCACCGCGAGGCGGTCGCCGGGCTGCATGCCCAGCTCGAGCAGGGCCGCGGTGAGGCGCTCGGATCGCGCGCCGAGCTCCGCGTGCGTGCACGAACGGTCGCCGTCGACGAGCGCGGTGAGCGCCTCGAAGTCCCCCATCGGTGGGCCACACTACCGGCGCGCCCGTCGACGGGGGCCTCCGTCGGTCAGGCCGCTCGGGCCCGGGTCAGTGGCCCTTGCGCCTCGGCGCGTCCTTCGTGTCGCGGGCGGGCTGCCTGCCCCGCCGGGCGGACTCCTGGGGCGATGCCTTCAGCGCGGTGGCGGCCGCCTCGCGGTGGAACGCGCGCCACGCGTCGAGGCGTTCGGGCGCCAGCTCACCGCCGGCGATCGCGGCAAGCACCGCGCACGAGGGCTCGGTGTCGTGCCCGCAGTCGGCGAAGCGGCAGCCGAGCGCGAGCTCGTCGATGTCGTCGAAGGTGGCGTCGACCGCTTCGGGCTCCACCCACAGCCCCACCGCGCGGATCCCGGGCGTGTCGATCAGCACGCCGCCCGCCGGCAGCACGTGCAGCTCGCGCGAGCTGGTCGTGTGCCGGCCCTTCGAGTCGCCCGCCCGCACCGGTCCCGAGGCGGCGACCTCGGCGCCCAGCAGCGCGTTGACGAGACTCGACTTCCCGGCCCCCGACTCGCCCAGCATGGTGACCGTGCGGTCGCGCGCGAGCAGGCGCAGCGCGTCGAGCCCCACTCCCTCCTTGGCCGACGTCACCAGCAGCTCGATCCCCGGGTTCTCCCCCGCCACCGCGGCCGCCATCGCGTCGGCGTCGTCGGCGAGCGCGGCCTTCGTGAGGACGATGACGGGCGTCGCGCCCGCGTCCAGCGCGAGCGCCGCGCCGCGCTGGATCCGGCCCTTCTTCACCGGGCGGTCGAGCCCGCACACGAGCAGCACGACGTCGACGTTGGCGGCGAGCGCCTGCGCGCTCTCCCCCAGCGCCGACCGCCGCCGCAGGAGCGACAGCCGGGGCAGCACCGCGACCAGCGTGACGGGCGGCGTGTACGCGATCCAGTCGCCGACGGTGGGCGCGGGGTCGAGCCGCGCGACGAGCGGCGCGGCCACCACCCCGGAGTCAGGCGTGGCGATGAGGAGGCCGGCGCCGTCGTGCCGGACGACGCGCGCGGGCTGGCAACCCGGGTGCTCGAGCATCGGGCCGAGCCAGCGGTCGTTCCAGCCGTAGGGGATGAGCGCGGGAAACTGCAACGGAGACCTGACGGGTGCCGGCGGGAGCTCAGGGGCGAACCGGATTCGCCCGATACAGCAGCGGACCCCGTCCCACCATCGAGCACAGCGGCGAGGCCACGATCACGAACGGTAGCCCGGTGGGGGCGCCGGGCCGGCCGGGGCCCCCAGGATCAGGAGCAGCCATGGACCACGTGACGTCGGACGGCCAGGCGGCCGTCATCGCCCGGGCGGCGTTCACCGTCGCGAGCGCGGGCGGCACGCTCCCGCTCTCAGCGGCCGACCGGCGCGCCGTCACCGGCGCGCTCGCCACCACGTTCAACCGGGACGATGCGCCCGACCTCGACCACCTCGCCCCCATCCCGTCGACACGATCCGGGCCAACGTCGCCACGATCCCCGGTCTCCCCTGGTTGCCCGACGACCCGTACGGGCCGTTCATGCCGTACACCGGCGACGCGCTCGACCCGACGCTCACCGCTCGGTACGAACGCCTGGCGGACCTCGGCGACTCCACGTTCGGGCGCGCGTTCAACGAGCACTACCGGCGCAACGGCTACGCGTTCCCGGGGGCGGAGCACGCGATCGCGGAGGTGTGGGCGACCGCGCACGACTCGCTGCACGTGCTCTCGGGCTACTCGACCTCGGCCCAGGGAGAGCTTCTCGTCGCCGCGTTCACCGGCGGCGCGCTCCGGCCCGGCACCGACTTCATCGAGAGCCACATCCTCCCGACGATCCTCATCTACCACCTCGGCATCGACATCAACAAAGGCCTGAACGCGGGCGACCGGGCCCGCATGCAGGCCGACCCGTCGGGGCGCGACAACTACGACGGCAACGTCCACCTGGGTCTCGACGCGGAGAAGCTCCGGGTCGCGTGGGACCGGGGCCGCGCGATGTCCGAGGACGTGTACTCGGGCCATTGGGACCTCTGGTCGCACGTCGACGCGCCGCTCGACGACCTGCGGACGCGGTACGCGATCCCCCCGCTCGAAGCCCGATACGCCGCCGTCGACGACGAGCACGTGGTCCGGGCCGACTTCGAGCGCCCCGGTGTGGAGGCACCGCCCAAGCTGTCGTCCGTCCCCATCGCCGACCGCCCGCCCGCCGACGCCCCCACGAGCTGAGTGCGGCGATCAGCTACTGGTCGGCGCGACCCCGGGCCGCGGCGAGCGCGCCCAGCGTCGTCATGCCGCCCGGCAACGGGAGCGGGACGGCGACCGTTCCCGCATGCGAAGGTGGTCGCCCAGAGCGGCGGAGAGAGGGGGACGCATGGCTCCGGACGCCCAGGCCGCGTTCGAGATCGAGACCTTCGGGTTCACCGTGCTCGAGTCGGTGGTCGACGCGGCCACCGCGGCGAGGTACTCCGAGATCTGCGCGGGCCTCGACGCGCGGCACGGCACCGACTACGTGCACCAGGAGGCGTACGCGCGCCACGTGATGAGCGTGCAGACCCTCGACCGCAACCTCCTCGACCTCGTCGATCATCCCGTGGTGCTCGACGTGCTCGAGCACTTCCTCGGCCCCCAGATCATCCTCGGGTCGATGAACGCGCGGAACGTGCGCCCCGGCGATCCCGGCCAGCCCCTGCACTCCGACGTGCCGCCGCCACTGCGCAAGGCCGGCACCGCGGGGACGCATCCGGTGATGTTCAACGCGGTCTGGATGTTCGACGGCTTCACCGGCACCAATGGAGCGACCCGCATCGTGCCCGGCTCCCACCTCGCGGAGGCCGTCGAGCCGCCGGCCGGCATGACCGTCCCGTGGGTCGTGCAGCCGACCGGCCCACCCGGCTCGGTGCTCGTGTTCAACGGGCAGTGCTGGCACGGCGGCGGCGCGAACCACTCCGACCGGGTGCGCCACGCCGTGTTCGCGCACTACCGCGTGAGCCCGTGGATGCGCTTCCAGTGCGACCCGCACGCGGGCTTCCCCGCCGAATGGTGGGACGACCTCCGACCCCGCCAGCGCGAGCTCCTGCGGATGGAGACGGGCGTCGGCCAGCCCAACTCCTCCGACTACTGACGCCGGCCCGGGCCGAGTTGGAGGGTGGGCGGGGGCGTGCGAGCCTGAGCGGATGAACGTGCTCGTGGTGAACGCGGGAGGGGTGACGCTGGAGCTGTCGGTCGTCGACGCCGGCGGCACCTGCGTCGCGGAGCGCGAGATCGATCCGTGGGACGGCCACGACACCGACGCGATCAGCGAGTTCGTTGCGGGCGCGCCCGCGATCGACGCGATCGGCCACCGGGTCGTCCACGGCGGCACCGACCTCACCGCGCCGACCCTGATCGACGCGCACGTCGAAGACCGGATCGAGGCCGCGTCGACGCTCGCCCCGCTCCACCAGGACCGGATCCTGCTCGGGATCCGGGCGACGCGGCGGCTCTTCCCCGACCGGCCCAACGTCGCGTGCTTCGATACCGCGTTCCACACGACGATGCCCGCGGCCGCCTCGACCTACGCGCTCCCCGCGGCCTGGCGCGACCGTTGGCCGCTGCACCGGCTCGGGTTCCACGGCTCGTCGCACGCGCACGTCGCCGCGGTCGCCGGCACGATCGCCGGGGCCGACCGCACCTATCCGTCGGGCCCGGTCGCCCGCCGGATCGTCAGCTGCCACCTCGGGTCGGGCGCGTCGCTCTGCGCGATCCTCGACGGCCGGTCGGTCGACACCACGATGGGGCTGACCCCGCTCGAGGGTCTGGTGATGGTGAGCCGAGCCGGAAGCGTGGATCCGGGGCTCGTGCTGTGGCTCATCCGACGCGGCGGGCTCGACCCGGCCGACGTGGAGCACGGGCTGTACCACGAGTCGGGGCTCGTCGGGCTCGCGGGCGGGTCGGGCGACATGCGCGACGTCGTGCAGCGACGCGACGCGGGCGACGCCGATGCACGCCTGGCCTTCGACGTGTACATCCACCGCCTACGGCGCGAGATCGCGGCGATGACGGCCGCGCTCGGCGGGATCGACATCCTCGCGTTCACCGGCGGCGTCGGTCAGCACCTGGGCGCGGTGCGGGCGGCCGCGGCCGACGGCCTCGGCCATCTGGGGATCGAGGTCGACACGGTGCGCAATGCGGCCGCCGCGGCCGACGCCGACGTCAGCGCGGAGCAAGCGCGCGCGGCGACCGTGGTCGTGACCACGGGCGAGGCCATCGAGATCGCCGCCGCGACCCGTCGGGCCCTCGACGCGTCCCTCTGACGCGCGGCGGGACCGGTCGAGCGGCGCGGTCTCGCCCCGGCCGCCCGGTGACTCCCGTGCGTCTCTCAACTACCTATTCGGTGGTCGAGAGACGCACGGAGGGATCAGGGCTTCACGAAGCGCTGGACGAACGTGAGGGACATGTCGGCGACCTCGCGCCACCCGTGGTCGATCGTGAGCGAGTGGCCCCGGCCCTCGACCTTCACGATCTCGGTCACGCCTTCGTTGCGCTTCTGGCGCTTGTAGGAGGCGTTGGCGATCGCCCACGGGACGGTGTGGTCGAGCTCGCCGTCGATGATCAGCAGCGGGCCGCGGTCGGGGTTCTTCGTCTTGACCTTGACCTCGGTCCACGGGTTGAGGTTGGCGCTCGCGGCCTGGAACAGCGGAACGCCCGAGCCGGGGACCGCGTACGTGTTGTAGAGCTCCTTGGCCTCGTCCTCCGACACCGCGTTCGCGAACGCGTAGCGGAACTGCTCGTAGGTGAGCGGGACGGCGCGACCGTGGTTGAGCGGGTTGCCGAGGACCGGCGCGGCCGAGCGGAGCGCCGAGATCGGGAGCGGCAGCACGCCCCGGAACGGCGCGGGGTCGATGGCCACCGACGCCGCGGACAGGCCGCGCCCGGCGAGGATCTGGGTGAGGAGGCCGCCGAACGAGTGGCCGATGATCGCGGGCTTCTTCGTGAGCGTCTTGACCACGGCCTCGAAGTGGTCGGCGATCTGGCCGACCGACTTGTGCGCCATGACCTCGGGGTGGCGGTTGGCCTCCTCGACCGAGTTGGGGTCGTCGGGCCAGCCCGGCGCGATGGTCGCGTAGCCCGCGTCCTCGAAGACCTTCGTCCAGCGGTCCCAGCTGCTCGGCAACAGCCACAAGCCGTGCACGAAGACGACCGGCGTCTTCCCCGACGAGTTGGCCGCCGCCACCTGCCCCGACTCGTACTCGCTGATCTCCGCCATGGCTCGCCCTTCGTCGCCCGGGTCGCACGGAATGGCTCACGCTAGAGGGCGCAGACCGCGACGCGAAACCCCCCGAACGCCCGCAGAGAGATCCGGCGCCGGTGTCGATCCGGGCCCGAGCCGTTCGTAGTAATGGTGGAAGCCGGCGTCGGGCCGGGCCCACCCGAGAGGAGCAGTCAGATGGCGCAGTACCTGTTGTCGGTCCACGCGGTCGAAGGCCAGGACAACTACATGAGCGAGGCCGACATGCAGAAGGCCTTCGAGCAGGTGGACGCATACAACACCGAGATCATCGCCAACGGCACCTGGGTCTTCGGCGGCGGCCTCGAGCCGCCCGACATCGCCACCGTGGTGCGGATCGTGAATGGCGAGGTCACCACCACCGACGGCCCGTTCGCCGAGACCAAGGAGCACATCGGCGGCTTCTGGGTCATCGACGTTCCCGACCTCGACGCCGCGCTCGCCTCGGCGGCCGAGGCCTCGGCCGCGTGCATGCAGCCGGTCGAGGTGCGCCCGTTCCAGGCCGAGCCCGAGGCCTGATCCCTCCGTGCCCGAGCGCGGCGCCGACCGGGCCGACGGCTCGCAGCTGGCCCGGGTGTTCCGGGACGAGTCCGGCCGTGCGATCGCCACGCTGGTCCGCCGCTTCGGCGACATCGACATCGCCGAGGAAGCGGTCCAGGAGGCGTTCGTCGCGGCCGCGCAGCGCTGGCCCGTCGACGGGGTCCCGCCCAACCCGGGCGGCTGGATCACGACCACGGCTCGCAACAACGCGATCGACCGACTCCGACGCGAAGGATCCCGACGTGAGCGATACGCGCAGGCGGCGCTCCTCCACGAGCGCGACGAACCGCAGGAGGCGGTGGGTGCCGTGACCGACGACCGGCTCCGGCTCATGTTCACCTGCTGCCACCCGGCCCTCGCGGCGACCGGGCAGATCGCCCTGACCCTGCGCCTGCTCGGTGGGCTCGAGACGCCGGAGATCGCGCGGGCGTTCCTCGTGCCCGAGGCGACGATGGCGCAACGGATCGTGCGCGCGAAGCGAAAGATCCGCGACGCGCACATCCCGTACCGCGTCCCCGACGACGCCGAGCTTCCCGACCGCCTGCGCGCCGTGCTCGCGGTGATCTACCTCGTGTTCAACGAGGGCTACACCGCGACCACGGGTGACGGGCTCGGGCGGACCGATCTCGCCGCGGAGGCGACCCGGCTCGCGCGCCTGCTCGTCGCGCTCATGCCCGACGAGCCCGAGGCCGTCGGGCTGCTCGCGCTGCTGCTGCTCACCGAGTCCCGTCGCACCGCCCGCACCGGACCCGACGGTTCCTTGGTGCTGCTCACCGACCAGGACCGCGCCCTCTGGGACCGCGAGCTCGTCGCCGAGGGCCAGGCCCTCGTGCGGGCGTGCCTGCGCCGCAACGCCCCCGGCCCGTACCAGATCCAGGCCGCGATCAGCGCGGTGCACAGCGACGCGCCCACGGCGGCCGACACCGACTGGGACCAGATCGTCGCGCTCTACGACCAGCTGCTGCTCCACTCCCCCACGGCCGTCGTCGCGCTGAACCGCGCGGTCGCGGTCGCGGAGGTCGACGGCCCCGCGGCCGGGCTCGAGGCGGTCGACGGTCTCGACCTCGACGGCTACCACCTCTTCCACGCGACCCACGCCGACCTGCTGGCGCGCCTCGGTCGCGACGACGAGGCGATCACCGCCTACGACCGCGCCCTCACGCGCACCGACAACCGGGTCGAACGCGCCTTCCTCGAGTCCCGCCGCGCCGCCCTCGAGGCCTAGGTGCCGGTGGGGCCGAAGCGCTCGACGCGGATGCGTTCGGCCGCGACGCCCGAGGCGATCAGCAGGTCGGTGGCCGTGTCGGCGAAGTCGGGCGAGCCGCACACGTAGATGGTGGTGTCCTCGTCGAGCGGGTCGGGGAGGTCGCCGGCGCCGAGACGGCCGGGCGCGCGCTGCACGCCGGGCGGATTCTCGCGGGTGTAGACGACCGTGGTCTCGGGGCCGGGCAGCTCGTCGGAGTAGTAGAGGTCGGCCGGGGAACGGACGGAGACCAGGAGCCGCACCAGGTCCGACCGCCCGAGGTTGCGCGCGTGCCGCAGCATCGCCATGAGCGGCACGACGCCGGACCCGCCGCCGATCATCAGCGCGGGGTGCTCGCCGTTCCAGACGAACCAGCCGCCGATCGGCCCCCGCACCTCGAGCTCGTCCCCGGGCTCGACGACGTCGTGCAGGTACGTCGACACCTCGCCGCCCTCGAGGAGCTCGATCGTGAGCTCGAGCTCGTCGGAGCCGTCGGGAGCCGACGCGCACGAGTACGAACGCTGTGCGGTGTAACCGTCGGGCGCGGTGAGCCGCACCACGAAGTACTGCCCGGCCATGTGCTCGACCGGCTGGTCGAAGCGGAGGCGCAGCGTCTTGGCCCGCGGGGTCTCGGGCCGGATGCCGACGACCGTCGCGTGCTTCCAGGGGTTCCTCGGCGCGGCGTCGGCGACGGAGTCGGCCACGAGGTCAGTCGCCCTGGTAGCGCTCTTCGGTCCACGGGTCGCCGTGGTCGTGGTAGCCGTTGCGCTCCCAGAACCCGTGCTCGTCGTGGTCCATCAGCGTGAGGCCCGAGATCCACTTCGCGCTCTTCCAGAAGTAGAGGTGCGGTACCAGCAGCCGCGCCGGACCGCCGTGCGAGGCGGAGAGCGGCGCGCCGTCGACCTCCCACGCGACCCAGGCCTTCCCGCCGGTCACGTCGTCCAGCGGGAGGTTGGTCGTGTAGCCGGTGTGCGACGTGGCCATCACGTGGGTGGCGGAAGGCAGCGGACCCGCGGCCGCGAGGAACGTGTCGATGGAGACGCCGTTCCAGGTCATGTCGAACTTCGACCAGGTCGTCACGCAGTGGATCGCCCCCTGGTACGTCGACGGCGGCAGCGCGTGGGCCTCGTCCCAGCTCCATGTGGTCGGCCGCTCGACGAGCCCGTCGACCCCGAACGTCCAGTCGGCGGGAGCCAGCTTCGGCCGGGCCTCGGCCGTGAGCACCGGCCAGCTCCTACCGGTGTCGTACTGCCCGGGTGGCAGGCGCGGGTCGCGCTCCGCCTTGCCCTTGCCCAGGAACCCTCGGGTGAACCCCGCCATCACCGCACCTCCGTCGTACGAGCCCCCCGGTGGAGCCCCAGGTTCGCGCGGATGAACGCGCGCGGGAAGCTGCCGCGCCGCCGGGGGTCAGCCGATGGCGCGCAGGAACGGGAGCAGGTTCGCCAGGAACGCGTTCTTCGGGCTGGCGCCGGCCGGGTCGTTGTGCGCGTACGTGGCCTGCCGGTCGACGATCGTCACCTGCTTCGCGGGGATCCCCGACTGCGACGCCAGGGTGCGCGCCGCGTCGAGCTGCCGGGTCCCACCGAGCGCGGCGCCGAAGGCGTAGATGCGGATCCGTTTCGGCAGGTCGTGCCCGTGGGTGGCGTCGACGTCGAGGACCGTCTGCGCCGGGTTCCGGTTCCCGTCGGCGACCGCGCCGGCATCGATGCTGAGGCGCAGCGGGTGGTACCACGCGGTGCCGTCGTGCCCGAGGATTCCGGTCCCGGAGAACATGTCGGCGTAGCGCTGCACCGGCGTGAGGCCGCCCGCGTCGCTCCAGCCGCGGGGCGAGCCGGTTGCCGCGAGCTGGCCGAGGTGCGCCTGCGCGAGGACCAGGCCCGGCGGCGACGTCTTGGTGTCGAGCCCGTACCCATAGGCGGCCTCGTTGGTGGCCGGCACCGGCGGCTTCAGCGCGGCCGGCAGCACCGCGAGCGTCTGCAACGAGGACGGCCCGCCGGGGTCGGCGACCGCGAGCGTCGACCCCACGCTGCTGAACAGGCCGGTGTACGGCGCCCCGATGCCGCTCACCGACAGCCACGGCGACCCGGCCTGCAACGCGCCGAGGGAGGCGTTGGCCTGCGCGTCGGTCACCGGCGTGGGCGGGCTGCCGCCGTCGTCGAACACCAGGCCGGCGAGACCGTTGGCTCCTGCCTTCCCGCCGAAGTCCCAGGTGGCGTAGGCGGTGGTGATCGTGCCGCCGAGCGAGTGGCCACCGAGCACGACCTTGCCGCCCTGCTTGTGCGCGGCCTTCACCACGACCCGCACGTCCTCGACCGCGACCTTCATGCCCCAGTCCTTCCCGAACTCGACCGAGGAGTCCGGAACCAGCTGGAAGTGCTGCGTGACCGCCGGGTTCGTGAGGTAGCCCAGGTAGTAGTCGTAGAGCTGCTGCGCGGTGGCCCGGTGCTGCTTCGCGAGGTCGAGCTCGGACTGGTCCTCGAGCAGGTTCTCGCGCCGCTCGACCGACCACACCTGCCAACCACTCGCACGCCGCACGATGTCCTTGGCGAGGGGCTCGAAGTACGCCGCGCTGGCCGACGTGCCGGGGATGAGCACGAGCACGTTCTTCGCGCGCGGGTTGCCGGTCTCGAGGACACCGACCTTGTCGTACTTCGCGGGCGTGCCCGGCTCGGCGTAGCCGGGCAGCGTGACGAAGCGAACGGCCGGGGTCTTGGCCGCGGCCGCCGTCGCCGCTCCCGCCGTTGCCACGCCGATCGGCGCCACCGCGATCGCCAACAATGCGAGTGCAAACGCGCCGCCGATGGCGGTCGTCCATGCCCGCGCGCGCACAGACCGGTGGTGTCGCGATCGCAGACGGACGGTCACCGCGTCAGTCCCGACGCGCGGGCTTCGCGACGTCGCGGTTCGGCTTCGCCGGCGGGTACCCCATCTCGGACGAGAACCGGAAGCCGCTCTCCTTCACGTCGTGCATGACGTGGGTCATGTTGAGCAGGTCCTCCTCGTAGGAGAACTTGCCGTCACCCGCGTAGATCAGCGACGAGTAGCCCGACTGCGAGTACGGCGTCCCGTCGGCGCGGGTCCCCGGCATGATCTGGGTCCACTTGATCACCGCGGTGTCACCGTCGATCGCGTAGAACTCGATCGGGAACCTCCACTCCTCGAGCCCCACCATCGCGGCGCCGAACACCGTGGCCCGCATCTCGTCGATGCCCTCGACCCGGCCCCACGCGGGATCGATGAACACCGCGTCGGCGGTGAAGAGCTGGGCCATGTCGCCCCAGTCGCCCTTGCCCTCGTCGAGCGCGGCGCGCACCTCGATGTAGTGCCGGACCGCCGCCTCGACCTCTTCGCGACTGTGCGCCATGGTGATCGTCCCCTCGAGGATCGGCATCTCGGACCGAGCTGCGCTCAGCTTGCCAGCCGGGCGAGGCCGCCGCCCGGGTGGGCCCCGACGGCCACGACGCGGGGCCCGCCACCGCGGGTACCTTGCCCGCCATGACCTTCACGCCCTACGACCGCCCGGTGCGCGCCGCGTTCGTCGGCCTCGGCCGGATCTACGACCTCAACTCGCGCGCCTACCTCGACAACCCCGACGTCGAGGTCGTGGCCCTCGTCGACCCGAGTGAGGAGCGGCGCGCCCAGCGCCAGCTCGACTGGCCCGACGCGCAGACGTTCGAGTCCGCGGCCGCCCTCGCCGCGAGCGGTCTCGAGGTCGACTGCGTGGAGGCGCTCCTCCCGATCCCGCTCCACGTCGACGGCGTGATCGAGCTCCTCGGCCACGGCTGGCACGTCAACCTCCAGAAGCCGATGTGCAACAACCTGGCCGACGCGCAGCGGATGATCGACGCCGCCGCGGCCAACGACCGCCTGCTGCGCGTGATGGAGAACTACCTCTTCTACGAGCCCCTGCGCCGGCTCAAGGAGGTCGTCGAGTCGGGCGAGATCGGCGCCGCGAGCAGCTACACGATGAAGATGGTCGGCAGCGGCCAGGGTGGCTGGGACGTGCCGATGAGCAGCTACGAGTGGCAGATGATCCAGATGCAGCGGGGCCGCGGCATCCTCGTGTTCGACGACGGCTGGCACAAGCTCTCCACCGCGATCTGGCTGTTCGGCCCCATCGCGGAAGTGCGGGCGTGGGTCGGCGAGACGGAGGTGTACCCGGGGGTCGCGGTCGACGCGCCCACCACCATCTCGTGGCGGCACGAGTCGGGGCTGCGCGGCGTGTGGGACATCTCGCTCGCGCCCGACCTGTACCTGCGGTCCGACTACTACACCAACGACGAGCGCTGGGAGGTCACCGGCCGCAAGGGCTATGCCCGCGTCAACCGGTGCACCGGCAGAGGGATCCAGCAGCCGAGCCTCGAGGTCTACGCCGACGGCGAGATGCGCGGCTACCACGCCCTCGACGACGACTGGGCCAGCAGCTTCCGCGATTCGGGCCGCCACTGGTTGCGCTGGCTGCACACCGCGGAGGGCCCGATGATGTGGAGCGCCCAGGAGGCCGTCGACGTCCTCCGCTTCGCCCTCGCCACGTATGCGAGCAGCGAGGCCGGTGGCATCGGCGTCGACCCGGCGGCCGTCGGGTAGGCCCAATCCCGCACCCGGCGTCGACCCGGCGGGGCTCCCGTGGGAGCCTGGGACCCATGACGGACCCGGAGCGGCGGCGACAGCAGGTGTTCGTCGCCGGCTGCTGCGTGGTCGCCGCCGCGATCGTGGCCATCACGATGCTCGCGTGGCCCGGCGGCGAGTCGCACCGGCTCACGGCGTCGAGCGCCGCCCATCACACGACCACGACCGCGCCGCCCACCACCGCGCCGCCCACCAGCACGGCCGCGCCCGCGACCACGGCCCCGGCCACCACCGCGCCGCCCCCGGTCAGCACGACCCGGGCGCCCAGCACCACGACCCGCGCCCCCGCGGCCCCGCCCCCCACCACGGCGGCGCCGATCACCGCGGCGGGCACCACCGGCCTGACGGGCGTCGCCGGGAAGACGGTGCTCATCGACCCCGGCCACAACGGCCAGAACTACGCACACACCACGCAGATCAACCAACCGGTGAACATCGGCACGAAGACCCTCACCTGCGACACCACGGGGACCCAGACCAAGGACGGCTACACCGAGTCGACCTACAACCTCGACGTCGCGCTCCGGGTCGCCGCGATCCTGCGCGGCGCGGGCGCCAACGTGGTGATGACGCGCAGCGACAACAACGGCTGGGGCCCGTGCATCAACGAGCGGGCCGCGATCGGCAACCGCGCCCACGCCGACGTCGGCATCTCGATCCATGCCGACGGCGGGCCGGTCACCGGGCGCGGCTTCCACGTGATCTACCCGCCGAGCATCGCCGGCCTCACCGACGACATCGCGGCCAACTCGAAGCGGCTCGCGCTCGACGTGCGGGGCACGTACCACGACGCGACGGGGCTTCCGTACGCGACCTACGTGGGTGCCGGGGACGGGCTGTCCGAACGCTCCGATCTCGGCGGGCTCAACCTCTCCGACGTGCCGAAGATCTTCATCGAGACCGGCAACATGCAGAACCCCACCGACACCGGGTTCCTCGAGCGCGACACGTTCCGCCAGCAGGCGGCCCAGGGCATCGCCGACGGCCTCGCCCGGTACCTCCGCGGCCAGTGACCGCCCCGCCCACCGACCGCTCCCACCGGGGCCGCTCGGGTAGCTTGGCGCGGCTACCGGGTCGCACGCGCGTCGACGGGGAAGGGCTCGACGCCGCTGATGGCAGAGGACGAGGCGCCACCCGACCAACAGGACCACCGTGAGGTCGCCGACGCGCCCGCCGCGGCCGCGACCGGCCGCACCGCGGCGCTCGTCGCGCGGCTGAAAGGCTCGCAACGGCGGGCGGAGTCCCAGCTCGAGCGCTTCGAAGGCCGCCCCGTGTACGACATCCTCAAGGGGATCCACGAACGCGACCGGGACACCGCGGGATCGGTGGTCGGCAGCGCGATCGCGTTCCGCCTGTTCCTCTTCTTCCTGCCGCTCGTCCTCCTGACCGTCGGCATCGCCGGGTTCGTCTCCGGGTACGTCAGCGCCAACGACATCGACAAGTCGGCCGGCGTCTCGGGGACCCTCGCCGACCAGGTGCAGAACGCGCTCTCGCAACCGGGTGCGAGCCGGTGGGTCGCCACCGGTCTCGGGCTCGTCGGCGCGATCTCCGCCGGCCGCTCGTTGAGCAAGGTGCTCTGGTCCGCGAGCGCCACCGCCTGGCGGGTCCCCGTCGGGCAGCGGGCGCCGCTCCGCGTGGTCGGCACCATCGCCGGCCTGCTCGCCGGGATCGGGCTGGTGAGCGTGCTGGTGAACCGGGCCCGGCAGGACCTCGGCGTGGGAGTGGCGAGCATCTCGTTCGTCGCCGCGTTCGCGATCTACCTCGTGGTCTGGCTCACCCTGTCGACGATGTTGCCGCGCGACACGCCCGACCCGGCGGCCGCGCTCCCCGGGGCGATCCTGGTCGCCACCACGATCTGCCTCATGCAGGCGGCGAGCCAGTTCTACCTGCCCGACAAGCTGAGCCGGGCGAGCGAGCTCTACGGCGCGATCGGAAGCACCGTGGTGACCCTCGGTTGGTTCTTCATCCTCGGTCGCGTGGTCGTGTTCTCGATGACCCTCAACGCGGTGATGTACGACCGCGTCGGGAGCGTGGCGACGTTCGTGTTCTCGTTGCCGGGCATCCGCGTCATCCCGCGCCGCTCCCCCCGCCTCCGCGCGTTCTTCGGCCTCGACCGACCCGAGGAGACTGAGCCGGAACCGCCCCCGATCGACGGCGATCCCGCGCCGCCGCCCCCGTCGAGCGGGGCGGCCTGACGAGCCGGATCAGTCGTCGACCACGAGGACCACGAGCGGGGTCCCGGGCGCGACGACCTGACCCTCGCGGCA
>JADGOM010000158.1 GCA_017882925.1 Acidimicrobiia bacterium
CGCAAGAGGGCAGGTCGCGTGGGGTCGAACGAGACGCGGACCAGGAGGGTCAAGGCCGCCGTCGCTCCGGCCCAGCGCTCCAGGCGTTTCGCTCCGGCCGCGATCGCGATCGCCGCGAACGGCAGGGGCCACACGAGGAACTGGGGCGACAGCAGGGTCGCGAACACGAGGACGGTGGTGATCACCGCCGTCTCCGCGAGGCCTTCCGTCGGCCTCGGGAGACCCGGACGCTGCTGCGCGACCCACCAGATGCCGGCGACCCCGCCGACCAGCACCGCCGACAGGGCCCAGGACGTGAGGCGGGGCGGGGACCCGACGCGCCATGCACCGGCTTCGAAGCGGAGCGGGTCGCGGCTGACGAGGCGCAACAACGAACCCGCCACGCTCTCGTACTCCCAGCCCTGCGCGCCGCGATAGGTGAGCACCTGGCCGATCGCGCCGTTCCCGGCCCACGCCGTCCACGCGACGAGCCCGCCGAGACCCACGGTGAGCCCGGCCACGAAGGCCCGAGGCCGCCGCGCCGCGAGCAGTCCCGGGAGCAATGCCGCGGGCCACACCTTGGTGAACGCGCCGACGACGTAGCCGACCGCCCCGCCCGCCGGATGGGACCGTTTGACGAGTGCAGCCGCGCTGACCGCGACCGCGACGCCGACGAGGTCGTACCCGGTGTAGACGACGAAGAGCATTGGGGCGCTGAGAAGCAGATATGTCCACGCGGCGCGGCTGCTCCAGATCCGGAAGAGCAACAGCACGATCAGGGCCTGGCACGCGACCTGGAGCGCCAGGAGCCGGAGCCGGAACCCGTCGAAGGTGCGCGGCCCGACCGCGCGGAACATCCCGTACGCGAGTGGTGGGTATTCGACCTCGAAGTCGTGGTACGGCGTGCCATCGGCCCGGGCGATCGATTGGAAACGCGCCACGTCGGAGGTGCGCGTGAACGAGGTGTGGTCGAGGCTCGACCCCTGCACCGCAATCACAAGCGGGCAAGCGAGCTGCACGCAGATCACCGCCGCGGCGAGCGCCGCCGAGATTCCGGGGAGCCGGAGGCGCATGGGGACTACATCGACGCCCAAGCGTGTTACCGTAGAGGCACGCCGGCCCGGTATCCGGCGCAGAATTCGAGCTCCGCGGCCGACAACCCCGCGGTGTGGCGACCGGGCTGTCACCCGCCGGCCAACGAGCAGCCCCTACCCCTTCACGGGGAGGCAAAAAATGCTGCGTCTCCAGGCTCCGCTGACGGACAGCTACACCCTCGCGTCCCCTGACGAGCTCGCGTCGCGGATCACCGCGGCCAAGCTCACGCTCGGCGACCGCGTGCTGATCCTCGGTCACCACTACCAGCGCGACGAGGTGATCCGCTGGGCCGACAAGATCGGTGACTCGTTCAAGCTCGCGAAGTTCGCCGCGGACAACCACCAGGCCACCGACATCGTGTTCTGCGGTGTGCACTTCATGGCCGAGTCGGCCGACGTGCTCACCGGCGATCACCAACGGGTGATCCTCCCCGATCTCAACGCCGGCTGCTCGATGGCCGACATGGCCGATATCGACCAGGTCGAGGAGGCCTGGGCCGAGATCGCCGCGGTCACTGCGATCGACCGTGTCGTGCCGATCACCTACATGAACTCCGCAGCCGCGCTGAAGGCCTTCGTCGGCCGGCACGGCGGCGCGGTGTGCACGTCGTCGAACGCCCGCGCCGTGCTCACCTGGGCGCTCGACCGGGGCGACAAGGTCCTGTTCTTCCCCGACCAGCACCTCGGCCGCAACACCGGCTTCGACATGGGCTTCGGCGAGTCCGACATGCGCGTGTGGAACCCGCGCCTCGACTGCGGCGGGCTCGAAGACCGCGAGGTCAAAGACTCCACGCTTCTCCTCTGGAAGGGCCACTGTTCCGTCCACCAGCGCTTCCGCCCGGAGCACGTCGCGACGGCACGCGCCGAGCACCCCGGCGTCGAGGTGATCGTCCACCCCGAGTGCGCGCACGACGTGGTGGAGGTCGCCGACCGGGTCGGTTCCACGGAACGCATCCAGGAGTGGGTGGCCGACGCGCCGCCCGGAGCGGTCATCGCGGTCGGCACCGAGATCCACATGGTGCAACGCCTCGCCCGCGAGCACGCCGACAAGACCGTCTACTCGCTCGACCCGCTGATCTGCCCCTGCGCCACGATGTTCCGCGTCGACGCGCCGCACCTCGCGTGGGTGTTGGAGGAGCTCGTCGCGGGCCGGGTCGTGAACCAGATCGTCGTCGACGCCGACGACGCCGAGTGGGCCCGAGTCGCCCTCCAACGGATGCTCGACATCACATAACCCACGCCAACCCCTCGAACTGGCGTCACAGAGTCCGCCCGGATCGGACTGTGTGACGCCGGTTCGATCATGTTTTCCTTGCCACCATCAGGAGGAGGCGGGGGATGGTGGCGGCGGCGCGGTACTCGTCGGCTTTGGCGAGGAAGCCTTCGGGGGGCGCCGGCTCCTCCATGCGTTCGATGAGCAGGCCGCGCACGGCCATGGCGTTCACGTACTGCGAGAGCGGGCGGTGCACGAACGGGAGCACCACGCCGGGGGCCAGCTCCTCCATGGTCACGTCGACGGGGAGGTACGGACCGACGCGCCAGTACTCCTCCTCGAGGATGTGGTCGATCACCCAGCCGCTGTTGGGCGCCTGCAGCAACGGATGGTTGAGCAGGAACACGAAGCGGCCGCCCGGCGCGAGCACGCGAGCGATCTCGGCGATCGGCGGGATGTGGTCGGGCAGGTGCTCGAACACCAGGCACGCGACCGCGGCGTCGAACGAGGCGTCGGCGAACGGCAGCTGTTCGGCGCCCGCGCGCAGGTAGACCGGTCCTCCGGCTCGCCGGGCCGCGACGTCGAGCTGCGCTCGGGTCGGGTCGACACCGACCACCAGCTCGGCGCCGAGACGCGTCGCGAGGCGCGCGACCTGGCCCTCACCGGTCCCGACGTCGACGACGCGTTTCGCGCCGGCGAGGCACTCCGCGGCGAGCGGCAGGATCTGCTCTTCGTACTCGGGATCCGCGCCCTCGGTGAAGCCCTCTTGCCACCATTGCGCGTTGCGTTCCCACGCATCGACATCGGGCAGGTCGGGGGGCG
>JADGOM010000159.1 GCA_017882925.1 Acidimicrobiia bacterium
AGCACGCAGGCCGTGGCCCGGCCGATGCCGGAGCCGCTGCCGGTGACGATCGCCACGCGGCCCTCGAGCGAGAACATCTCGTCGGTCATCTGGTCTTCCCCCCTGGGCGCGCCGGTCGGCGTGCGTCCGCCTACTGTCGCGTGCCGGAGCCCACCCCTGCATGGAGCGCGCCGATTCCCCGCACCTCGTGCCCCCGGAGGAGCCGCGTGGGCGCGGCATCATGAGCCGCTTCCGCCGCTCCTAGCCGTCCTGCGCCGTCCCGAGATCGCCGTCCCGGGTGCCGCGGCTTCCCGATACATTCCCGCCCGTGGGCATCCTCGACGGCAAGGTCGCGATCGTCACCGGCGCCGGACGCGGGGTGGGGCGCGGGGTCGCGCTCGCCTTCGCGAAGGAGGGTGCCTCGATCTTCATCCCCGACGTCGGGATCGACGCCGCGCACGCGGTGGTGGCCGAGCTCGAGGCGCTGCCGGGAGGCGCGGCGGGCGCGATCGCGTGCGACGTGGGTGATCCCGACCAGGTGCGCGCGGCGGTGGCGGCCGCGGTCGAGCGGTTCGGCCGCATCGACATCCTGGTCAACAACGCGCAGACCGCGGTGGCGAAGCCGCTCGAGACGATGACCGACGCCGACGTGCACCGCGCCATCGACAGCGGGCTGATGGGGAGCTTCTTCCTGATGCGGGAGTGCTTCCCGTACCTGAAGGAGCGGGGCGGCAAGATCATCAACTTCCGCTCGTCGGCCGGCATGGAGGGCATGCCGACCCAGGGCCCGTACGCGGCGGCGAAGGAGGGGATCAACGGCCTCACGCGCGTCGCGGCGAAGGAGTGGGGCCGCTACCGCATCAACGTCAACGCGATCAGCCCGTGGGCCAACTCGCCCGGGTGGCAACAATACGCGGCGGAGTTCCCGGAGCGGGCCCGCGCGTCGATCGAGCGCAACCCGATCCAGCGCGTCGGCGACTGCGAGCAGGACATCGGCCGGGTGGCGGTGTTCCTCGCGGGCCCCGACTCCGACTTCGTCACCGGCTGCACGATCATGGTCGACGGCGGCGCCGTCTTCCTCTGAGTCGGTCGCCGGTCAGCGGACGAGCAGGGGCGCACACATGACCGGGCAGCTGCGGGGCAAGCGGGTCGTCATGACGGGTAAGGCCCACGGCATCGGGCGCGCCACGGCGCTCCTGTTCGGTCGCGAAGGTGCGCGGCTCGTGCTCGCCGACGTCAACGCCGACGGCGGCAACGCCACCGCGGCCGCAGCGAACCCCCGACTCCCGAACCCCTCATGCGGTTCTGGAGCACCCATACGGTGCTCAGGAAGCGCATGAGGGGCTAGAAGACACCGGCGCGCAGACGGCCGAGCTCCTCGAGGTGGCGGCGGCTGAGCTCCGCGAGCTTGCGGGTGCCGAGCGGGGTGAGGCGGAGGCGCACGACCCGGTGGTCGTCGGCGTCGCGGTGGCGCCGCACGAGACCCGCGTCCACGGCCCGGTCGACCAGCCCGACCGCACTGTGGTGGCGGAGCAGCAGCGAGTCGGCCGCGTCGCCGACGGTGGGATCGGGCGGCCCGGCGTGGCCGCGCACCGCGAGCAGGAGCTGGTGCTGGGCGGCGGTGAGGCCGAGCGCCTTGGCCTGCTCCTCGCTCCACTGGAGGAAGCGCCGGAGCTCGGTGCGGAACTCGAGCAGGCGCCGGTAGTCACGGTCGCTGAGCCGGTCGGTCGGCATGAGATAGATCGTACTACGATATGTCTGTGAAGCGGCTCCGATGGCGCGAGATGTTCGACGGCGTCTTCCTCGGGGTGGAGCCGCGGGTCCTCGGGCTGGTCGTCCTGGTGGGTGTGGGGGCCGGGCTCGTGGGCGCGGGCTACCTGCTGGTCCTGCACGTCCTGCAGACGGTGATGTGGCCAACGGAGTGGAGCGGTGCCGTCGGCTTCGCGATCCTCGGCGGGGTCGGCCTCTTCGCCGGCCTCGTCACCCGCTTCGCCGGCAGCCCGGGCGACGTCGAGCTGCTGGTCGACAACATCCACGTCTCGGGCTCCGCGCCCGGACTGCGCCGGCTGCGGTCGCTCCTCCCGATCTCGTGGCTGTGCATCGCGTCGGGCGGGGCGATGGGGCCCGAGGCACCGCTCGTGCAGACCACGGGCTCGCTCGCCTCGTGGACGGCCCGGCGGGCCGGCCTCCTCGTGCGCGAGTCGCGGGTGCTCACCATCGCGGGCATGGCCGCCGGGTTCACCGTGCTTTTCGGCGCCCCGCTCGGCGCGGCGATCTTCGCGCTCGAGCTCCTGCACCGGCGCGGGCTCCAGTACTACGAGGCGTTGCTCCCCGCGGTGCTCGGATCGCTGGCGGGCTACGCCGTCTCCGTCGCCGCGACCGGCGCCGGCCTCCACCCGGTGTTCCACCTCAGCGCGCCGGCGTCCCTCCGGGCCGTCGACCTGGCGTGGGCGGTGGTCGCCGGGGTCGGCGGCGCGGTGGTGGCGGTGGCCTTCACGTACCTGAGCACCGCGCTGCGGGCCGGCGCGCGGCGGTTGCGGCCCGAGCTGCGCCCGGTCGTCGGTGGGCTGCTGCTCGCCGCGCTCGGGCTGGCCTCCGCGTACTCGCTCACCTACGGCGAGCAGCAGATCAACCGCATCCTCGACCACCACGGCGGCACGGTCGCGTTCTTCGCGCTCGCGGCGCTTGCCAAGCTGCTCGGCACCTCGGTGACCCTGGCGTCGGAGTGGCGGGGCGGGTTCATCATCCCGCTGTTCTTCATGGGCGCGTGTCTCGGCCGCGCGTTCCACGTCGTGGTGCCCGGGACCGACGAGGCGGTGATGGTGGCCGCGTGCATGGCGGCCGCCTGCACCGGGGTGACCAAGACCCCGCTGGGCTCCCCGCTCGTGGTGTCGGAGATGGCCGGCCTGCGGCTGCTGCCCACCACGCTGGTGGCGAGCCTGGTGGCGTTCATGCTCACGAGCGAGGTCGGCCTGATCCACACGCAGCGCGAGCGCGACGTCGTCGGCGACGATCCGGAACGGCGGTAGATTCGGCGGCGTGCATCCTCTGTGGACCCCGTCGGACCAACGCGTCGCGCGCGCCCGGGTGCTCGCGTTCGCGATCGCGGCCGGCGAGCGGCACGGGCGGGATCTTCGCCACTATCCCGATCTCCACGCGTGGTCGGTGCAGGAGCCGGAGGCGTTCTGGCGCGCGGTGTGGGAGCTCTGCGGCATGCCGGGGGCACCCGGCGTCGCGGTCGAGCCCGGCAGCTGGTTCGGGGCGACGCGCTACTTCCCGCACGCGGCGTTCAACGCGGCCGAGGTCATCCTCGACGGGCGGGGCGCGCCGGCCGACGCCCCGATGTGGGTCGCGGTCGACGAGAGCGGCGCCCGTCGGGTCGTCACCCGGGGCGAGGCGCGCCGGATGGTCGCGGAGACCGCGGCCGCGCTGCGCGCCGACGGCGTGGGCGTGGGCGACCGGGTCGCGGCGTGGGTGCCCAACGTCGTCGAGGCGATGGTGCTCATGCTCGCGGCCACCGCCATCGGCGCGGTGTACTCCTCCACGTCTCCCGACTTCGGCGCCGCCGGGGTGCTCGACCGCTTCGGCCAGATCGAGCCGACCGTCCTCGTCGCGGTGCCCGGCTACCGCTACGGCGGGAAGCGGGCCGACGGCCGCGACAAGCTCGCGGCGGTTGTGGCGGCGCTGCCGGGCGTGCGCCGCACCGTCGTCCTGCCGTACGGGGGCTTCGACGACCCGATCGCCGGCACCACGAGCTGGGACGCGTGGACCGCACCGCACCGGGGCGCCGCCCCGGCGTTCGCGCCGCTGCCGTTCGACCACCCCTGGTACGTGCTCTACAGCTCGGGCACCACCGGGGTGCCGAAGTGCATCGTGCACCGCGCCGGAGGGGTGCTCATCCAGCACCTCAAGGAGCACCAGCTCCAGTCGGACATCCGTCCCGGCGACCGGGTCCTCTACTTCACGACGTGCGGCTGGATGATGTGGAACTGGCTCGCATCGGTCCCCGCGTCGGGGGCGACCGCGGTGCTCTACGAGGGCTCGCCCACGCACCCGGCGCCCGACGCGCTGTTCGGCGTCGCCGCGCGCGAGCGCCTCACGTTCCTCGGCGTGGGGGCGAAGCTCATCGACTCGTCCCGCAAGGCCGGGATCGCCCCGATCGCGGACCACGACCTCTCGGAGCTGCGCACCGTCGCGTCCACCGGGTCGCCGCTCTCGGTGGAGGGCTTCGAGTGGGTCTACGGGTCGGTGAAGGCCGACGTCCACCTCACGTCGATCTCGGGGGGCACCGACATCTGCGGCTGCTTCGTCGGCGGTGACCCCACGTCGCCCGTCTACGCGGGGGAGATCCAACGGCCCGCGCTCGGCATGGCCGTCGGCGTGTGGACCGACGCGGGGCAGGAGGCTCCCGTGGGCGAGCGCGGCGAGCTCGTGTGCACGCAGCCGTTCCCGTCGATGCCGCTCGGCTTCTGGGCCGACGACGACGGCTCGCGCTACCGCGCCGCGTACTTCGAGCGATTCCCGGGCGTGTGGGCCCAGGGCGACTTCGCGTCGTGGACCGAGCACGGGGGAGTGGTCATCCACGGCCGCAGCGACGCGACGCTCAACCCCGGCGGGGTGCGCATCGGCACCGCGGAGATCTACCGCCAGGTCGAGCGCAACGCCGAGGTGGCGGAGGCGCTCGTGTTCGCACAGGAGTGGGACGGCGACACCCGCATCGTGCTGCTGCTCCGGATGCAGCCCGGCGTGGAGCTCACCGACGCCCTCATCGCCACCATCAAGGCCCGCATCCGGTCCGAGTGCACCCCGCGCCACGTCCCCGCGCTCGTGCTCGAGGTCGCCGACCTCCCGCGCACCCGCTCGGGCAAGCTGGCCGAGCTGGCGGTCGCCGACGCGGTCAACGGCCGCGAGGTCCGCAACACCGCCGCGCTCGCCAACCCCGAGGCCATCACCACGATCACCGCCCACCCGCGCCTCAGGATCTGACGGGGTCAGGCAGGGGTGTCCCAGGTCGGGTCGAGGATCTGAACGAGGGCTTCCATCTGCTCGAGGTGGTGGCTGAGCGACCGGCTCGGGAAGCGGTAGTTGAGGATGGTGGCCCCGGCGGCCTTCTCCCGCTCCACCTGCTCGAGGATCTGCTCGGCGTTGTCGATCACGTCGAGTGCGGGCTCGGGCCACACGCCGACGTCGAGCGGGCGCGTGCGCGCGGCCCACGCGGGCGTGTCGCGCGCGCGGTCGAGGATCTCGTGCACCTCGTCCGGGCCGATCAGGAAGGGAACCCAGCACTCCCCGAACTCGAGCGCGCGTCGCACCGAGCGCAACGTGCGGCCGCCCACCCAGATCGGCAGCTCGGGCTGCACGCCGGTGGGGTCGACCACGACGTCGCCGAACGAGTAGTGCGGGCCGTGGTACTCGGGCTCGCGGTTCCCCCACGACGCCTGGATCGCGCGCAGCGAGTCGTCGGCCCGCTCGCCCCGTCCCTCGAACTGCTTCCCGAGGACGTCGAACTCACCGCGCAGCGAGCCCACGCCCACGCCGAGGATCACGCGGCCCTTGGTCAGGCGGTCGAGCGTCCCGTAGTGCTTCAGGATCTCGAGCGGATGGTGGTACGGGAGCACCACCATGTTGGTGGCGAGGCGGATGTTGTCGGTCACCGCGCCGAGGAAGGCGAGCGTCGACAGCAGGTCGTAGTAGCGCTTGCCCCGGCGGGACTCCGCGTCGTTCGGCACCGCGATGTGCTCACTGGCCGTGAGGTGGTGGTACCCGAGGCGGTCGGCGGCCTGGGCGACGGCCACGAGGTCGTCGACCGACGCGTCGATCTCCCACTCGTTGTGCGATCGCGGTAACAGGAGCGTGATGGGGGTGATGACGCCGATCTTCACGCCGCCGCTCCGGGGGCGGGCACCCGGGCCTGGAGCTCGAAGCGCTGACCGAGCGCGATCAGGCCCGCGGCGCAGAGGTCGGTCTGCACGAACGCCTGCACCAGGGTGGGCGACAGCGAGCCCGGCTCGCCCGGGCGGAACACGCCGGTGACCGACACGTGGTCGGCGAGCTCGGGGTCGGTCTCCCGCACGTGCTCGACCCGGTCGATCGCGGCGTCGAGCGCCTCGATGCTCATGGCCAGGCCGAAGTGCGTGGTGAACTGCGGCTTGCTGGTGTTGTGGTCGGTGTAGGCGGCCAGGCCGTCGGCCAGCTTCTCCTGCTCGGCGAGCGCGGCGATGAACGCGTCCTCGAGCGCGAGCTGCGCGGGCGTCACCTCGGAGGCGTAGACGCAGTTGTCGAGCATCGCCGGGTCGCGTTGCTCGGGATCCACGTGCACGATGAGGAACGGCCCACCGGTGTCGACGGCCGCGCAGCCGAGGAGCTCGAAGAGGCGCCCCACCAGCGCGCGGTCGCCGGGCCGGTAGACGGCTTCGACGTGGTTCAGCAGCCTGGCCATCAGCGTGTCCCCCTGAGACAGAAGCGTTGCCCGCGCAACGTACTCCGTGCGTATCTCACCTACCTACTGGGTCGTCGAGATGCGCACGGGGGTCAGACGAGGCGGTGCCCGCCGTCGACGTGGAGCACCTCGCCGGTGACGTAGCCGTTGGTGGCGAGGAACAGGATCGCGTCGGCGATCTCGGCCGCCGTGCCCACCCGCCCGACCGGCAGGTTGGCGCCCATCGTCGCCACCATGTCGTCGTAGCGCTCGCCGAGCGCCCGCTCGAGCATGGGCGTCTCCACCGCCCCGGGGCACACCGCGTTGACCCGCACCGGCGCGAGCTCCACCGCCAGCGCGCGGGCGAGGGCCTCGACGGCTCCGGCCGACGCCGCCGCGACCGCGGTCCCGGGCGTGGGCCGGGCCGACACCACCCCCGAGACGAGCGTGATCGAGCTGGCCTCGGTGAGGCGGGGGATCGCGTGGCGGACCGCGCCGATGCTGCCCCACAGGCGCACGTCGAGGCTGCGGCGCAGCTGGCTGTCGGGGGTGTCGGCGATGCGGCCACCCGACGTGTGCGCCGCGAGCTGCACGAGGTGGTCGACCCGGCCCGCGACGTCGAACACGTGCTCGAGCGCGGCGTCGTCGAGCACGTCGGCCTCGACGCCGACGAGCCCGGGGATGGACGCCACCGCGGCGTCGACGCGCGACGCGTCCCGGCCCGCGATCACGACCCGCGCGCCCGCGGCCGCGGCCGCGGCCGCGGTCGCGAGCCCGATGCCCGAGGAGCCCCCGATGAGGACGACGGTGAGGCCGCGCAGGTCCACGTCAGCCCCACCCTGCGGTCTTGTCGACTCGGCTGCCGTCGCCGTAGCCGAACCCGGGTTCGATCTCGTAGGTGACGTGCAGCTCGTCGCGCACGACGCCGTCCATCCAGCCGGACCACGCCGCCCGCTCGGCCGCGGCCAGCGCGCCCGGGCCCGTGAGGTACGCCTCGGCCGCGTCGAGCGACGGGAAGCCCTGCTCCCACAGGTGCGACCACCTGGCCGCGGCGGTGACCGGCGTGACCCCGTCGAACCAGCGCGTCGCCATGGCGTTGTCGGCGAACACCGACGTGCTCAGCTCGGGTGACTCCGCCGCCGCACTGCGCACCGCCTCGGCGAAGCCCTCGATCCGCGCGGCCGGCGCGTCGGGGTCGAGGTCGAGCATCACGATCCGGCGCACCCCGCCGGGCTGGAAGTAGACGGGCCCGTCGCATTCGTACCCACCGATGCCCGCGCCGAGGCCGTTGTCGGCGGTGACGCGCTCGGGTCCGGCCATCAGGTAGCGGTCGAGGATCCCGGCGTGGAACGGGTGGACCATGTAGCGCTGGTACGCCTCGGGCGACGCGTAGGAGTGCTCCCACGCGAGCTGGAGCGCACCCGCCGCGATGTTGGTGCCGGTCGCGGAGTGCAGCACCTCGGGGATGTAGCGGGCGCAGTCGCGGAGTGCGAGCCGGAGGCGGGCCACCGCGGCGGCGGGGGTGCCCGGGCGGAGGGAGTAGATCTCGAACCGACGCAGCACGTCAGGCCTCCGGGGAGAACGGCGTCGGGTACAGGAAGCGGCTGGTGCCGCCGAGGCGGAGCGACGCGGTCGAGCTCCCGTACTCGTGCCAGCGCGGATCGAGCACGAGCGTCTTGCGGATCCGGTTCCACTCGCCGTGGTCGGGGAACGACCACACGACCTGGATGTCGATCGGCTCGCCGTAGCCCTTGCCTGTCGCGCACGACACGAAGCCCGCCCCCGCCTCGGTCATCATCGGGACGCCGAGCGTCTGCACGAGCTCGAGGTACTCCTCGGCGTGCTCGGCCTCGACCTGGACCGTGTCCACGATCAGCACCATGGCTCCCCCTCCGTCTGCGTCACAGCTCTTCCGACCGCGGTCGGCGCGCGAACACCTCGACGAACCGGATCCGGCCGTCGGCCGCGAGCTCGAACGTCCCGCTCACCCGCACCGTGCTCGGCGTGCCGCCGGGCAGGACGACGCGCTCGGTGACCTCCACGTGCACGATGTCGCCGTCGCGGTCGACCCGCGTGACCTCGACCCGCTGCGACTCGAGCGCGGGGAGGGCCCGGGCCAGGAACGCGACGTAGGCGTCGGGATCCGGGAACGCGTGCTCCTCGTAGGGGCCGACGCGCGTGAAGTCGTCGGTGAGGCAGGCGCGGAACGCGGTCCAGTCGTGCGTGGCCATCGAGTCGAAGTAGCGCGCGACCGATTCCGGCGCGGCGGGGAAGCCCTGCATGCTCACGCGTTCACCGCAATCCCCGGAACAGGCCCCGGATGTCGTCGATCACGAGGTCGGGCTCCTCGGCGGCGGCGAAGTGCCCGCCGCGCGGCATGACGGTCCACTGCCGGAGGTTGGTGTACTTCTCCGCGAGCGCCCTCGGCACGAACACGAGGTCGTTGGGGAAGACGGCGATGCCGGTGGGGGGCTCGATCGCGGGGATGCGGTCGTGCGCGAGCCGCACCGGGCTGCGCCAGCTCTCCCAGTAGAACCGCATGCTCGAGCCGATCGTGGCCGTGAGCCAGTAGATCATCACGTTGGTGAGCAGGAAGTCGCGGCTGAGCGCGTCGTACACGTCACCCTCGTGGTCGCTCCACGCGCGCCGGCGCTCCAACATCCACGCCGCGAGGCCGACAGGCGAGTCGTTGAGCGCGAACGCGAGGGTCTGCGGATCGTCGGTGTGCACCGCGACGTGGCTCTGAGCCGTGGCCATGCGCGTCTGCATGCGCTCGAACCAGCCCTGCTCGTCGGGCCCGTACTGCTCGGGCGCGAGCCCGGAGTAGTAGGAGACGTGCATCAGGACGGGCAGGCTCAGGTGCACGCCGATGACGTGCTCGGGGAACTCGTGGCCGAGCTGCGCGGTGACGCTCGCGCCCCAGTCGCCGCCGTGCGCGCCGTAGCGCTCGTAGCCGAGCACGTCGTGCATGAGCCGGTCCCACAGCGCGGCGGTCGTTCGCACGTCGACGCCGGTGCGGAGCAGCGGGCTCGAGAACCCGTAGCCGGGGAGCGACGCGACCACCACGTCGAACGCGTCGGCCGGGTCGCCGCCGTGCGCGCCGGGGTCGGCGAGCTCGTCGATCACCCGCGCGAAGTCCCAGAACGACCACGGCCAGCCGTGCGTGAGGATGATCGGGACGGGCGCGGGCCCGACGCCGCGTCGGTGGATGAAGTGGATGGGCACGTCGTCGAGGACGACCTCGAAATGGTCGAAGCGGTTCATCGCCGCCTCGTGCACCCGCCAGTCGTATCCCGTCTCCCAGTAGGCGACCAGGTCCCGGAGCCAGGCCCGGTTGGTGCCGTAGCGCCACTGCTCGTTGCCCGGATCGTCGGGCCAGCGGGTACGGGCGAGGCGCACCTGGAGGTCTTCGAGCGCGGCCTCGGGGATCGCGATCTCGAACTGCTGCGGGACCGCCGCGTCGCTCACGCCGGGCCCGCGGCCTCGCGGGCCGCCGTGCGCTCGGCCGCGCCGACCATGTCGATGGGGCTGTAGAGGCTGAGCCCGCCGTCGGCCATCACGATCTGGCCCGTCACCCAGTCGAGCTGCAGGAGCGCCAGCACCGCCGCCGCGATGTCGCCCGCCTGCCCCAGCCGGCCCAGCGGCGTGCGCTGCACGACCTCGTCGGTCATCCCGGTCTCGGGGGCGCGGCCGAGCATGGGCGTGGCCGTGACGCCCGGCCCGACCCCGTTGACGCGGATGCCCCACGTCGCCCACTCGTGCGCCGCCACCTTCACCAGCATCTCCAGCCCGGCCTTCGACGCGCAGTAGGCGCCCATCGCCCGGTCGGCCATCCGGGCGCTCACGCTGGTGATCGCGACGATGGCGCCGCCTTCACCCGCTTCGTGCATCGCCCGGGCCACGGCCCGCATCGAGAGCCACGGGCCCCGGAGGTTGATGTTCATCACCCGGTCCCACTCGGCCTCGGTGAGCGCGTCGAGCGTGGCGTGGTGGCCGATGCCGGCGGTGGCGGCCATGGCGGTGGGGACGCCCGCGATCTCGATCGTGCGCGCGATCGCGGCGTCGACCGACGCGGAGTCGGCCACGTCGCAGTGCACCTCGGCGCCGGGTGTGATGTCCCAGGCCACCGGACGCGCCCCGAGCGCGGTGAGCCGGTCGCAGATCGCGCTGCCCATGCCACCGTTGCCACCGGTGACGACGACGGTGCGGTCCTTCAGCTCCACGGTTCCCCCCACGTAGCCCGGTCTGGCCGGCAACGTACCCCCAGATCCGGGTGCGTCCACAGAGCGCCCGTACGGTGCTCCATGGACGCACGCGTGGATCGGGTCAGACGGCGAAGGTGGCCCAGCCCTTGAGGTGGACGCCGCCAGTCTGGCGGGTGCACGCGAGCTCGAGGTCGACGAGGGTCTCGGTGCCCTCGGTGCGCACGTCGGTGACCTTGCCGGTGTAGGTGAGGACGTCGCCCGGCCAGGCCTGCTCGCGGAACTGCACCTTGAACCGGCGGATGTTCTCGGGCCCGAGCCAGTCGGTGACGTAGGTGCCGAGCACGCTGGCCTGCAGCATCCCGACCGCGAACGGCGTGGGGTATCCGGCCTTGGCCGCGAACTCCGAGTCGTGGTGGATCGGGTTCATGTCGCCCGACGCGCCCTGGTAGCGGACGAAGTCGGTGATGGTCAGCGGCTTGTCGGTGAACGGCTCGCGCTCGTCACCGACCGCCGGGGTCTTGGTCGCGGTCCCGGTGCTCATTCGGTCGTCGCCTTCCCGGTCTCGATCGTGGTCGACTTGGATTCGGCGACCAGGTTGCCGTCGGCGTCGCGGAACTCGGTGATGAGCTCGCTGAACTTCATCGACCCGCCCCGCTTGCCTTCCTTCTCGTACTGCTTGCCGATGCTCGTGGTCGCGGTGAGCACCGTTCCGGCCTTCGGCGGGCCGTTGGGGAACGTGAACTCCTGCTCGCCGTGGAGGATCCGCTCCATGTTGGGGGGCGCGGCGCCGAAGTTGGGGCTGCTCTCGGGCGTCGACCAGAACGCGGACGACGCCAGGAACGTCACCGGCGACACCGGGTGCTCCTCCGGCGGCGTGAAATAGGCCGGGTTCTTGGACTTCGCGGCCCGGGCGAACTCGCGGACCTTCCCGGCTTCCACGATCATCTCGTACGGCTTGCCCTTGGTTCCCTCTTCGCTCATGCCCCCGCCTTCGTCGTGTGTGCGTTCACCTTGGCCCAACCGGGCCGTCGTCGGCGACCCCGCGTGCGGTCGCCATAGGATCAATCTTAGAGAAGATGGCGGCACGTGGATCCGGGTGCTGCGGCGCGGTGACGGCGGGGGAGCGATGCGGTACGAGACGATCCGGTACGAGCTCGACGGCGGGATCGCGACGCTCACGTTCGACCGGCCGGACGCGCTCAACGCCTTCAACCCGCAGATGATGGGCGAGGTCGACCACGCGCTGCGAGCGGCCGACCTCGACGACGAGGTGCGGGTGGTGATCGTCACCGGCGCGGGCCGCGCGTTCTGCGCCGGCGCCGACCTCGGGCGCAGCGACGCGTTCAAGCTCGAGCCCGGCGCGCGGATCGAGCCGTGGCAGCTGCGCAAGCCGGTGGTCGCGGCGGTCAACGGGCACGCCATCGGGGTCGGCCTCACGTTCGCCATGCAGTGCGACGTCCGCTTCGTGGCCGACGACGCGAAGTTGAGCTTCGTGTTCGTGCGCCGGGGCGTGATCCCCGAGCTCGCGTCGCACGCGATCGTCCCGCGGATCGCGGGCTTCGCCAACGCGGCCGACCTGCTGCTCACCGGGCGGCAGTTCCTCGGCCGGGACGCGCCGGGCCTCGGCGTCGCCAACCGCGCGATGCCCGCGGCCGAGGTGCTTCCGGCCGCGCGCGCGTGGGCGGAGGAGGTGCTGGCGGCGGCGCCGGTGGCCGTCGCCATCTCGAAGCGCCTGCTCTGGGACGGCCTCGACCGCGCGGTGCCCGCCACCCTGGAGCGGGAGCGTCCGCTCTTCGCGTGGACGAGCACCCAGCCCGACGCGGCCGAAGGGGTGCAGGCGTTCATGGAGCGCCGCCCGCCGCGCTGGACGGGCGCGCCGAGCACCGGGCTGCCGGCGGGGCTCGATCCCCACCTCGACGTCGATGGTGGCGACGCGCCGTGATCGACCTCGACTCCTTCTCGGCCGAGGCCACAGGGTTCCTCGAGTCGAACCTGAAGCGATGCGGGGAGACCGATGCCGCGTGGGGCTCGGGCCCCGACGGCATCGAGCTGCACGGGCTCGAGCAGCGCTCCGACGCCGAGGTCGCGGCGGAAGTCGCCGCGGCGCGCCGGTGGCAGGCGCAGTGCTTCGACGGCGGGTTCGCATGGATCACCGGGCCGGCCGAGTACGGCGGGCGCGACCTCCCGATCCCGTACGAGCGCCGGTGGCGCGAGCTCGAGCAGGGCTTCGCCGCGCCCGACCGCACCGCGCTCAACATCGGGCTCGGCATGCTGGTGCCCGCGGTGTTCGCGCACGCGTCGGAAGCGCTGAAGGCCGAGGTGCTCCCGGGCCTCAACCGCGGCGACCTCGTCGGCTGCCAGCTCTTCTCGGAGCCGGGGGCGGGTTCCGACCTGGCCAACATCGCGACGACCGCGGTGCGCGACGGGGACGGGTGGATGCTGCGGGGACACAAGGTCTGGACGTCGAAGGCGCAGTTCGGCGACCTCGGGCTCTGCATCGCGCGCACCCGCCGCGGCGACGCGCCGCAGAGCGGGCTCACGGTGTTCCTCGTCGACATGCACGCGCCGGGCGTCGACATCCGGCCGTTGCGACAGATGAACGGGCGCGCGTCGTTCAACGAGGTGTTCCTCGACGACGTGCGCGTGCCCGACGCCCGCCGGGTCGGGGCGGTCGACGACGGCTGGTCGGTCGTGCGCACGACGCTCACCAGCGAGCGCGCCGCGGTGGGCAGCGGATCGACGACGCCCGGACCCCGCCTGCTCGCGGGCATCCTCCGCCTCGCCCGGCACACCGGGGCGAGCACCGACCCGCTCGTGCGGCAGCAGCTCGCCGACCTCTACACGCGGGTGTGGCTCGTGGACATCACCGCGCAGCGGGTGCAGGCCGCGAGCCGGGCGGGGCGCGCCGCGGGCCCCGAAGGCTCGATCGGGAAGCTCGCGCACGCGGGCAACCTGCAGCGCATGAGCGCCACCGTCACCGCGATCCTGGGCCCCCGGCTCGGGGCCGACACCGGCGAGTGGGGCACCTACTCGTGGGCCGACCTGGTGCTCGGCGTGCCCGGCGTGCGGGTGGCCGGCGGCACCGACGAGATCCAGCGCAACGTGATCGCGGAACGGGTGCTCGGGCTCCCGCGCGAGCCGAAGGGCACCGCGTGAACGTCGTCGGGGGCGGGGAGGGGTTTCGGGTCGGACGCGACGCGGGCACCTTGCTGCTCACGCTCGACCAGCCCGCACGCCGCAACCCGATCGGCACCGGGGTGCGCCGGGGGCTCGCGGCCCTGTGGTCGGAGGTCGCGCGCGACGCCTCGGTGCGGTGCGTGATCGTCACCGGCAGCCCGCCGGGGTTCTGCTCCGGCGCCGACGTCGGTGAGCTGGGGGCCGCCCCACCGCCCGATCCCGTGCCGCTCGACGAGGAGCTCGCGTTCCTACCCGGCCGGCGGTTGCGCGTGCCGGTCATCGCGGCGGTCAACGGCGTGTGCGCCGGCGGCGGCCTCCACTTCGTGGCCGACGCCGACTTCGCGATCGCGGCGGAGTCGGCGTCGTTCCTCGACCCGCACGTCGGCGTGGGCCAGGTGAGCGGCATCGAGCCCGCGTCGCTCGCGTTGCGCATGCCGTTGGGCGCGATCAGCCGGCTCGTGCTCGCGGGCCGGGCCGGGCGCATCGGCGCGGCCGAGGCGCTCCGGCTCGGGCTGGTCATCGAGGTGCTGCCCGACGCCGGGCTGATGCCGCGGGCCCTCGAGCTCGCGGCCGCGGTCGCCGACGCGTCGCCGGCCGCGTTGGCCGAGACCCGGCGCCTGCTGCGCGACCTGGTCGATTCCGTGCTCGAGCCCGCGATGGCCGCAGGCTGGCTCGCGGTGCAGCGCCACCGGGACCACCCCGACTCGGCGGAGGGTCCGGCCGCGTTCGCCGAGCACCGCCCGCCGCGCTGGGGCCCCGCGCCCTGAGCCCCCGCGCCCTGAGCCCGTCCCGTCCCGACCATCCCCTGCAACCGATCCCTGCAACCGATCCCTGAACCGAAGGAGCCGACGTTGCTCTACCTCCACGAGATCCACCAGGTGCGACCCGGGCAGACCGCCGGCCTCCTGCACGCGGTGGAGCACGACTTCCTGCCGATCGCCGAGCGCAACGGCATCCGGCTCGTCGGCTACTGGGAGACGGCGATCGGGCAGGGCCCACGCCCGGAGACCGTCGCGGTCTGGGAGCTCGACGACTTCGCGCACTACACCGACGTGGTGCGCAAGCAGCGCGACCCCGGCCACCTCGATCCCGAGCTGCGCGATTGGTACGAGGGCACCGGTGAGTGGATCCAGAAGACCGACGGGCTCGTGTGCTTCGCGAGCAAGCTCACGCCGACCGTCGCCGAGCTGCAGGCCAACGGCGTGGCGGCGAAGCTGTGCTCCCACGAGCAGATCCACGTGCAGCCGGCCCGTCAGGCCGAGTACCTCGAGCTGTGCGAGGAGATGTGGTGGCGGCGGGTCGCGGAGCCGGCCGGGCGCTCGATCGTCGGCCTCTACTGGTCGCCGTGGAAGAACACCCGCGCCATCTGCATCTGGGGCCAGGGGGCGACGTGGGAGGAGTGCGCGCCGTTCGGGCAGGGTGAGTCGTGGACGACCGACCGCGACATGGCGTTGTGGCAGACGCTCGGCCGGGAGATCCGCACCGACTGGGACGACCGCTTCCTCGTGCCCACGTCGTTCTCGACCGTCCGCTAACGGCAACCGGAAGGTTCCCAACATGGATCTGGGCCTGGGATCACGGGTCGCCATCGTCACCGGCGCGGGCCGCGGCATCGGGCGGCAGGTCGCGGCGCGGCTCGCGGCGGAGGGCTGCGCGGTGGTCGTGTGCGCGCGGAGCGGCGACGATCTGGCCGCGGTCGTCCGCGAGGTCCGCGCCGTGGGCGGCCGGGCCGAGGCCGTCGTCCTCGACGTCACCGAGGCGGGTGCGGACGCGGCGTTGGTGACCGCCGCGCTCGATGGGTTCGGGCGGGTCGACATCCTGGTCAACAACGCGGGCGGGAGCGCGGCGAAGAAGCTGCTCGCGCTCACCGACGCCGACTGGCACGACGCCTTCGAGCTCAACTTCTTCGCCGCGGCCCGGTTGGCGCTCGCGTGCGTCCCGGTGATGCAGGAGCAGGGGTGGGGCCGGATCGTCAACGTGGCGTCGACGTACGCGCGGGAGCCCGACCCGTACTTCGGGCCGTACGCCGCGGCGAAGGCCGCACTCGTCAACCTCACGAAGACGATGGGCCGGGCGTTCTCCGCCGACGGCGTGCTCGTCAATTGCGTGATCCCCGGGCTCACCCGCACCGAGCTCGTCGCCGCCAACACCCGCGCCGCGGCCGACGCCGCCGGCATCACCCCCGACGAGGTGATCGCGCGCATGCTGGCCAAGGACCCGATCGCCGCGGGCCGCCTCGGTGAGGTCGACGAGATCGCGGCCGCGATCTGCTTCCTGGCCTCCGAGCAGTCGAGCTGGATCAGCGGTGCATGCCTCGCCGTCGACGGCTGCACCCTCCGCTCCATGGCCTGACGCGACAATGCGTTCACTGACTACGCCAGGTGTAGTCGGTGAACGCTTACGGGGTGAAGAGGGCGGGGAGCCTGGTGCGCTCGATCTTGCCCATGGCGTTGCGGGGGAAGGCGTCGACGAACGCGAAGCGCTCGGGCACCTTGTAGCGGGCGAGGTTGGCGTGGCAGTGGTCGGCCAACTCGTCGGGCCCGACCGACGTGCCGGGCTCGGGCTCGATCACCGCGACCACCCGCTCGCCGAGGCGTTCGTCGGGCAGGCCGAGCACCGCGCACGCCGCCACGCCCGGCACCTCGTGCAGCACGCGCTCGACCTCGGCCGGGTACACGTTGCTCCCGCCGCGCACGATCATCAGGTTCAAGCGGTCGCGCACGTGGAGCACGCCCTCGGCGTCGAGGAAGCCGATGTCGCCGGTGTGCAGGACCCCGCCGGCGAGCGCGGTACTCGTCGCGTCGTCCCGGCCGCGGTACCCGAGCATCGGGCGGTACCGGCCCGCCCACGGACCCGTGTCCACCGCACCGACGCAGATCTCGCCGGTCTCGCCCGCGGCGACGACCGCGCCCGACAAATCGCGGATCGACAGCGCCAGGTGGGGGAGGGGCCGGCCGCTGCCCCCGGCGACGTGCGGGCCGCGCGGATCGTCGATCGTGACCAGCGCGGGCGCCTCCGTGAGGCCGTAGGTGGCGCGCGGCGCGCGGTCGAACTTGGCCGTGAACGCGTCGCGCACGGCCGCAGGGCAGTCGCCGCCGCCGGTCCAGACCTCGTGGAGCGACGCGAGGTCGTCGGGCCGGATCGACGGGTCGGTGGTCATCGAGTGCAGGATCGCGGGCACGCCGTTCCACACCGTGACCCGCTCGGCCCGGATCCACTCCGCGATGCCGGCCGCGTCCATGCGGTCCATGACCACGCACGTGCCGCCGGCCTGCGCGACGAGCACCGTGGTCAGCGCCAGCATGTTGAGGATCGTCAGCGGCATGCAGTCGCCCTTGCGGAGGTCGGGCCCGTAGCCCCGGCTGCTCACCGTGGCCGCGCCCACCAGCAGGAGGTTGTGCTGGCTGTGCACGACGCCCTTGGGGAACCCGGTGGTGCCGCTCGTGTAGGCGATGCCCGCGGGCGCGAAGGGGTCGATGTCGACGGCCGGCCGGTCTTCGGGCTGCCCGCGCAGGAGCGTGGCCCACTCCGCGTCGGGATCGACCGGGTCCGCGATCACCACCCGCTCGAGCGGTTCGAGCTCGCCGACCAGCGCGCGGTGATCGTCGGCGCGCGACCCGTCGGCGATCAGGAGACGCGCGCCGGCGTCGTCGAGGATGAAGCGCTGCTCCGGGAGCGCGAGCGAGCGGTTGACGCCCAGCCACACCGCGCCCAGGCGCATGACCCCGTGGAACGCGACGACCACGTCGAGGTCGTTGGGCAACGCGACCCCCACCCGGTCGCCGGGCCCGATCCCGAGCTCCCGCAACGCGCGCGCGGCCTGGTCGGACCGCCGGTCGAGCTCGGCGTAGGTGAGGCGGCCGGACCGGGCCACCAGCGCCTCCCGCGCCGGGTGCGCGGCGACCGCGGCGTCGAGGACCGTGGCGATCGTGTCGGGGGAGCCGGTCACCTCGATGCGTCCAATCGTGTCATTCGGACTATCTATCTTTTAGATGATAACGTGATGGTCGCCTCTGAACGTGGGCTTCCACCGTGGAACGGGCAGTGGGGATTGCGGATGGATTACGACCTGGGGGCCGAGGCGGGCAGCCTCCGAGACCGGCTTCGCGACCTCATCCGCGACAACGTCCCCGAAAGCTATCTGGGCGCGTTCAGCGACAATCCCGAAGACCTGGAGATCGCGCAGCGGTTCTGCAAGGTGCTCGCGGCGGAGCACCTCCTCACGCTCGCGTGGCCCGAGGAGTTCGGCGGCGCCGGCGCGTCGGTGTGGGACCAGACCGTCGTGCGCGAGGAGATGTGGGCGCACTACGAGCCGCGCGGCGCGCAGTACATGGGGCTCAACTGGGTGGGGCCCGCGATCATGCGCCACGGCACGCCCGAGCAGAAGGCGAAGTACCTCCCGCCGATCGCCGCGGGTGAGGTGATCTGGTGTCAGGGGTTCAGCGAGCCCGACGCGGGCTCCGACCTCGCGTCGCTCCGCACCCGCGCGGTGCCCGACGGCGACGGCTGGCGCCTCAACGGCCAGAAGGTGTGGACCTCCTACGCGCTGATGGCCGACCACTGCGTGGTCGCCGCGCGCACCGGCGCGCCCGACTCCCGCCACGCCGGGATCACGCTCTTCCTCGTACCGATGGACCGGGCCGGGCTCACCGCGGTGCCGATCCCGAGCCAGCTCGGCCCTCACCATCTCAACGAGCTCTTCCTCGACGACGTGCGCGTGGAGCCGGGGGAGGCGATCCTCCCGGTCAACGGGGGCTGGAAGGTGATGCGCGACGCGCTGGCGTACGAGCGCGTGGGCATCGCCCGCTACGCGCGCTGCGACCGGCTGCTCACGGAGACCCGCGCGGCCCTCGGGGCCGACTTCGACTCGGCCCCGCCCGCGCTGCTCGCGCGGTACGCACGTGCCGCGGTGCACGCCCGCACCGCGCGCCTCCTGTCGTACAAGACGATCGCCGCGCAGGCCGCGGGCGAGATCGTCGACTCCGACGCGGCGGCGGCCCGCGTCGCGGTCACCCGCTGCGACCAGGAGGTCGGCGGGGTCCTCATGGAGCTCATCGGCTCCGACGCGTTCGACGGCCGCGACCAGGCCGGCGCGCCGCTCCACGGCGGGATCGAAGACCACTACCGCTACTCGCAGGCCGCGACCGTCGCCGCGGGCACGCTCGAGATGCAGCTCACGCTGGTCGCCCGCGCCGCGTTGGAGGCGAGGTGAACCTCGGCCTGCCCGACGAGGCCCAGGAGCTGATCCGTGCGGCCGACCGCGCCATCGCCGCCGCGGGCGGCGTCGAGCTGACCCGGGCGGCGGAGCTCGATCCCACGGTGCGCACCGCGGTCGCGGCGCCGGTCGTCGCCGCGCTCGGGCTCGGGGATCTCGACGTCGGTGCCGACCCCGACATCGCGGTCGCGGGGGCCGAGGTCTGCCGGGTCGCCGGGAGCCACGCGTTCCCGTACCCGCTCGCGGCGATGTTCGCGGGGCGACACGCGACGGCCGGCGGCAATCTCGCGCTCGTCGGGGGCGGGCGGCCGCGCGTCGACCACGGCGACCTCGGCGCGTGGTCGGCCGTCGACGGGTCGGGGAAGCGCTACCGGGCCGTGCCCGTCGACGCGCCGCTCGGCTCGAAGCTCGGGCCGTTCGTGGTCGACGTCGCGCTCGAGCCGCAGCCGGGCCGGTCGGCCGCGGTCGACGTGGCGCTCGCGCTCGACCTCGTGTCGTTCACCGTCCTCGGCTACGTCGAACGGGCCCGGGCGCTCACGGTCGAGCACGTCACGACGCGCGTCCAGTTCGGGCAGACGCTCTCGAGGTTCCAGAGCGTGCGGTTCCAGATCGCCGACGTCTCGGTGCTCGAACGCGGGCTGCGCGAGCTGGCCCGGTTCACGATCGCCCGCGTGCTGACGGTGGGCGACCGGGAGGCGATGGCCGACGCGCTCGCGTTGCGGGTGGCCGCGCTGGAGGCCGCCACCGAGGTGTTCCGCATCGCCCACCAGCTCCACGGAGCGATCGGGTTCTGCGACGAGCACGACCTGTCGATCCTCAGCCGCCACGTGCAGCCCCTGCTCCGGCTGCCGCTCGCGCTGGAAGGCACCACCCAGCTCCTGGTCGACTCGATCGCACTCGCGCCGTTCGACTCGTTGTTCTCGGCCGCGGCCGGCGCATGAGCGCAGTGGCGCGGCAGCCGGCCATCTGGGAGCTCGCCGGCCGGCCCCCCGACGCGGTCGCGCTCGACGACGGCCACACCCGGCGCACCTGGCACGACCTCGAGGTGCGTTCGCGCGCGATCGGGCGCGCGCTCTCGGATCGGGCCGGCGGGCCCGGGCGGCACGTCGCGATCGTGGCCCGCAACCGCGTCGCCTACGTCGAGGTGGTGATCGGCGCGACCCGGGCCGGGCTCGTCTACACGCCGGTCAAGACGGGATGGACGGCCGGGGAGATCGCGCTCGTGCTCCAGGACGCGGAGACCCGGCTCGTCGTCACCGACACCGACGCGGGCCGGGCCGCGGCGCGCGACGCCGGGCTGCCGGTCGTCGACCTCGACGCGGGCTTCGACGAATGGGTCGCCGGCCTCGACGACCAGCCCCTGCCGTACGACCTCTCGGGGTGGAAGCTCGCCTACACGTCGGGCACGACCGGACGGCCCAAGGGCGTGGTGCCGGCCTACATGGGCAGCCGTCCCTTCCCTGACGCGTTCGTGGCGAGCCGCACGATGGCCGACCTCGTGCACCTCCCGGGCGACGGCACCCACCTGTTCGTCTCCGCGCTGTTCCACGGCGCGCCGCTCACGTTCGGGCTCGGCGCGCTCGCGAGCGGGGCCACGCTGCGGATCCTCGACCGGTGGGACCCCGCGGTCGCGCTCGCGCTCCTGCAGGACGGCGTCACGTCCACCTGCATGGTGCCCACGATGTTCCGCCAGCTGCTGGCACTGCCCGACGCCACCCGGCGCGCGTTCCACGCGCCCGCGCTGCGAACCGTCGCGCACGGCGGCGAGGGCTGCCCGGAGCCGCTCAAGCGGGCGATGCTCGAGTGGTGGGGGCCCGTGCTCGTCGAGTACTACGGCTTCACCGAGGGCGGACTCACGGTCGCGACGTCGGAGGAGTGGCTCGCCCGGCCCGGGACGGTGGGCCGCGGCTCGGAGACACGGCGCATCACGATCCGCGACGCCGACGACCGCGTGCTCGGGCCCGGCGTCGACGGCGTCGTCTACTTCGAGCAGCCGGGCGTCACCACGTTCCGCTACCTCGGCGACGACGAGAAGACCGCGGCCGCGTTCTCCGGCAGCTCCTACACCGTGGGCGACGTCGGTCACCTCGACGATGACGGTTACCTCTACATCACCGGCCGCTCCGCCGACCTCATCGTGTCGGCCGGCGTCAACGTCTACCCGGCCGAGGTCGAGCGCGTGCTCGACGGGACACCGGGGATCCTCGACCTCGCGGTCGTGAGCGCGCCCGATCCCGAGCGCGGTGAGACCGTGGCCGCGTTCGTGGTGGTCGCGCCGGGCTGCGCGCCCGACGAGGTGGTGGCGCGGCTCCGGGCCGTCGCCGACGAGCAGCTCGCCGGGTACCGCCGCCCGCGCCGATACGTCGTGGTGCCCGAGCTCCCGCGCGACGGCACCGGCAAGCTGCTGCGGAAGAACCTGCGCGACCGGCTCTGGGACCGCGCGCCCGCGCGCTGAATCGGGCCGGCGTGGGCTTCACCATCGACGACGACCTCGAGGAGCTTTGCGCCTCGGTGCGGGCGGTCCTCGAAGGCGGGGACCTCGAACGGCGGGTCGCCGACGACTGGCGCGCGACCTGGGCCACCGCGGTCGAGCTCGGTTGGCCCACGGTCGGGATCCCGGCCGAGCTCGGGGGCCTCGGGCTCGGCCAGGTCGGGCTGAGCCTGTTGCTCGAAGCCGCGGGTCGCTCTCTCGGCCCGGTGATCGTGAGCACCGCCGGGCTCGCGGGGGCCGCCCTCACGCAGGCGGGCCCGGACCCCGCGACCGCCGACGCGCTCGCCCGGATCGGGGCGGGTGCGGTCGCGACGCTCGCGACGGGTGCGCCGGCCACCGTCGAGGGCGACCGGTTGCGGGGCGCGTTCCCCGTCGTCACCGACGCCACGCGGGCCGACATGTTCGTCGTGCCCGCCACCCGTGACGGGCGCGACGTGCTCGCAGTCGTCGAGGCCACCGACCCGGGCGCGTCTGTGACCGCGCGCGAAGGGCCCGACCACTCGGTGCCGATCGCCGCGGTGGTGTTCGACGGTGCCGCCCCGTTCGCGGTGGTCCCGGTGGCCGCGGCCGCGGTGCTCGCGGCGTGCCGCACGTCGGTCGCGGCCGACCTCGTCGGCGGCGCGCAGCGGGCGCTCGAGCTCGCGGTCGCCTACGCGTGCGCGCGCCGGCAGTTCGGCCGGGTGATCGGGGAGTTCCAAGCGGTGAAGCACCCGCTCGCCGAGGTCTACGTGCAGATCGAGCGGGCCCGTAGCCTCACCTACCGCGCCGCGGTCACGATCGACGACCCCGAGGCCGATCCGCGCGTGGTCGCCGAAGCCGCGGCGATGGCCAAGGCCGCGGCCGCCGAGGCCGCGCTCGGCGCGGCCAAGGTGGGCATCCAGACGTTCGGCGCGGTGGGCACGACCTGGGAGAACGAGCTGCACCGTCACCTGGGCCGGGCGCGGCAGGGGCTCGCGCTGCTCGGGACGCCGCGCGACCTCTACCTCGGGGTCGCGGCGGGGGCGGTCTGATGGACCTGATCGAGGGCGCGGAGACGCAAGCGGCCCGGGCCGAGTACACGGAGTGGCTCGAGGCGTTCCTGCCCGCCGACTACGCCGCCGACTTCGGCCGGTACCGGTACGACACCGCCTTTCGGCGTCGGCACCAGCGGGAGGCGTTCGCGGCGGGTTGGCTGGTGCCCACGTGGCCGGTCGGCCTCGGCGGTCGTGGGCTGGGCCCCGAAGCCGCGGTGGCCGTGCGGGTGGAGGGCGCGTTGCGCAACGCGCCGAAGCTGGTGAGCGTGCAGTCGGTGGGCGTCGCCGCGCCTGGGCTCTACGAGTTCGGCACGCCGGCGCAGCGGGCGCGCCACCTGGTGCCGACGCTGCGCGGCGAGCAGGACTGGTGCCTCGGCATGTCCGAGCCCGACGCCGGCAGCGACTTCGCGAGCCTCCGCACGCGCGCGATGTTGCGCGACGGCCGGTTCGTGGTCGACGGCTCGAAGATCTGGACCACCCAGGCCGACGAGAGCCAGTGGTGCCTGCTCTATTGCCGCACCGACCCCGTCGCGCCGAAGCACCGGGGGATCTCGTGCCTGCTCGTCGACATGGCCACGCCCGGGATCACCGTGCGCCCGATCCGCGTCGCGCACGACCGCATGGACCGGTTCTGCGAGGTGTTCTTCGACGGCGTCGAGGTTCCGGCCGACAACCTGCTCGGCGACCTGCACGGGGGTTGGGGCGTGTCGCTCGCTTCGTTGCGCCACGAGCGCGACATGATCTGGGTGATGAACTGGGTCGAGATCGAGCGGGCCCGCCGGCGGGTCGACGTCGCGGCCGCGCGCACCGACCGCGACGACCTCCGGGTGGAGGCCGGCCGTCTGGCCACCGACGCGGCCGCGCTCCGCTTCACCGGCCTGCGCGTCGCCGCGGCTGCGGCGGCGGGCCGGGACGCGCCCGAGTTCCACATCCTGAAGCTCTTCGGCTCCGAGACGCTCCAGCGGGCGTGGGATCTGGTGGCCGAAGCCGAGGGAGCCGCCGGGCTCGCCGATGCGGATCTGACCGTCGACGGGCTCGAGGCGCTCGGGGCGACGATCTACGGCGGCACGTCGCAGGTGCAGCGCAACATCCTGGCCGAACGGGTGCTGGGCCTGCCGCGGTAGGGCCGCGACCGGCACCCGGGCTTCCGGCCCGGCTATCGGTACAATCGATTGCCCCTTTCAACCGCCGCCGACCGGCGCGCACCCACGACCGGATAGGCAGCCGATGCCGTCGAGCAAGACTCCCGGGACCCGCCACCAGCTTCGGCAGCCGCGCATCGCGGAGATGATCGCCGCCGTCCTGCGCCAGCGCATCGTCAACGGCGAGCTGGCCGACGGCGAGCGCCTCTCGAAGCAGGACGAGCTGCTCGAGGAGTTCGACGTCAGCCGGCCGTCGCTTCGGGAGGCGCTGCGGATCCTCGAGACCGAGGGCCTCATCACCGTGCGGCGGGGCAACCTCGGCGGCGCGATCGTGCACGCGCCCACCGCGGATTCGGCCGCCTACATGCTGGGCCTGGTCATGCAGTCGGGCGGGGTCCCGCAGTCCGACCTCGCCACCGCGCTCACCCGCCTCGAGCCCCTGTGCGCCTCGCTGTGCGCGCTGCGCGACGACCGGCTCACCGCCGTGGTGCCGCCGTTGCAGGCGCTGATCGACGAGTCGGAGCGCGAGATCGAGGACCCGGTGAAGTTCACCCTGCTCTCGCGCGACTTCCACACCGAGCTCGTGCGCGTCACCGGCAACGCGACGCTCACGCTCGTGGTCGGGTCGCTCACCGCGCTGTGGTCGAGCCAGGAGGCGGCCTGGGCCGCGGCCGCCGACTCGCGCCACACGTATCCCGAGCTGCCGCTGCGCCGGGCCGTCATCCGCGCGCACTCGAAGCTGCTGAGCGCGATCGAGAAGGGCGACGCCCCCGGCGCGGCCCGCCTGGCCGAGCAGCACCTGCAGGCCACGCAGACCCACGTGCTCGGCGACTTCGGCGACGGCAGCATCGTCGTCACCGACGGCCCACCCGGGTCCGGCCTCGGCAAGTCCGCCGCCGGCCGCACCCACACCACCGTCTTCTAGGCCCAACGCAACCCCGTGCGTCCCTGGACGACCGAATAGGTCGTCCGGGAACGCACGGAGGGTCAGAGGCCGGGCATCTCGGAGACGGGGGCGGCGACCTTCAGGAGCTCCTCGAGGGTGGGGCCGACGGACGCGACGTCGGTGGGCGCGGGCGCGTCGGGCCCGCGGTTCCAACCCTCGGCGACCGCGATGCGCACGCCGGACGTCTCGATGACGCGCCCGGTGACACCCGCGGCCGCGGGGCTCGCGAGCCACGCGGCCACGTTGGCGATCCACTGCGGCGAGAGCTGGGCCTCCATCTCCTCCGACATCGGCGCCCCGCCGACCGCGGCCGTGAGCCGGGTGGCGGCGCCGGGCGCCAGCGCGTTGACGGTGACGCCGTAGCGGCTCAGCTCCTTGCTGAGGATGATCGTGAAGCTGGCGATGCCGGCCTTGGCCGCGCCGTAGTTGCACTGGCCGACGTTGCCGAAGATCCCCGACGACGACGTGGTGTTGATGATGCGGGCGTCGACGGTCTCGCCCGCCTTCACCTGCTCGCGCCAGTAGGCGGCGGCCCAGCGCGACGTGCAGAACGTGCCCCGGAGGTGGACCTTGATGACGGAGTCCCACTCCTCGATGCCCATGTTGACGATCATCCGGTCGCGCAGGATGCCCGCGTTGTTGACCAGCACGTCGAGCCGGCCGAACTCGTTGACCGCGGTGTTGATCAGGTTCTGGGCGCCGTCCCAGTCGGAGATGTCGTCGGTGTTGGCGACGGCCTTCCCGCCGAGGTCGCGGATCTCGGCCACGACCTCGCTCGCGGGCCCCGCGTCACTCCCACTCCCGTCGGCCGCGCCGCCGACGTCGTTGACGACGACGCTCGCGCCCTCGGCCGCGAGCGTCATGGCCTCGGCCCGGCCGATGCCGCGCCCGGCCCCGGTGACGATGGCGACGCGCCCGTTGCTGCTCCCACTCATGGGTGACCCCTCAGTCGTTGTCGTTGCGCAATCCTTGTCCCTGCGCAGCCTTGTCTCTGCGGCTGTGGCCCGCACCACGGGAACGTACCCGGACGACGGGTCCCGTGGTCAGGGAGGATGTGGTCAGGGAGGAGCAGCGCCCGTGCCCTGGACGGGCCGGGGCTCGGGTGCCTCGGCGATGAGCCGCCGCACGATGGGCCCGAACTCGTCGGGCTCGACCCGACGGTCGTGCACCTCGAGCGGCCCGCGCG
>JADGOM010000160.1 GCA_017882925.1 Acidimicrobiia bacterium
GCCGGCGTCATGCTCATGATCCCGGGCTTCGTCACCGACATCCTCGGGCTGCTCCTGCTGTTCCCGCCGACCCGCAAGCTCGTCCGGGTGATGCTGATCGGCCGCTTCGTGCGGGTCTACGCGGTCGGTCGTCGCGGTGCCCAGGCCGCCCGGGTCGTGAAGGTGTCGAGCACGGTCGTCAACGCGCGCCCACCCCGGCCCGCGGCCCCCGTCCGCCTCGAGCCCGGCCCCCGTCCGACCGGCACCCGCACCCCGGGCTCCACCGGCACCGGCTCCACCGGCACGGGTCCCGCCGGCACCGCGGGGCCGCCGAACGACGGTCCGCCCGAAGTCGTCTCGTAGGCTCCGCCGGGGCGGTCCTGCCGCGTCAGCGGCACAGCGGCTCAGAAGGTGCTGTCGCCCAGACGGAGCAGCTCGGGCGCGACCGGGCAGTCGGCGCGGCCGGCGAGCGTGGCCGGGTCGCTGAGGCCGGTGGGACCCGCGATGCGCACCGCGGCGTCGAGCGGGAGCAGCTCCAGGTCGTGCTCGGGGAGGCGATCCTCGCCGCCGAGGTGGCCGACCATCGCGTCGAACAGCCGGTCGGGCAGCACGCGGCCCACGCCGGCGACGAACCACAGCGCGCAGTCCTCGCGGCTGTCGAGCCGGATCGACTCGAGCACGTCGACCGTGCCGAACGGCACCAACGCCTGCCCGTGACCCGCGCCGACCACCTCGACGATGAGGTGCGACGGCTCGAGCGGCAGCAGCTCGACCTCGGAGACGGCCCGCACCGCCGCGCCCGAGCTGCGCATGTCGGTGGCGAGATGCCGGTCGCCGGCGCGGCGGACCGCGACCGCGTCGAGGTCGGGCCGGGTCTCGATCGCCTCCGCGGTCTGCTCGGGCCAGCCGAGCACCGCGATCACGTCGTCATGTGGGAAGGGGAGCAGCGCGGCCAGGCGGGCCGGGGTCGGGTCCTCGACGAGGCGCTTCCAGCTCTCCCACGCGGCTTCCGCGGGGTCCGGCGCGCAGACGACCCGCGAGCACAGCCACCACAGGGGAGCCGAGTTGGGACGGTGCACGAGCAGCCGTCGGGACGCCACGACGAGCCCGGCGGGATCGTCGGCGAACCCGGCCAGGCAGTCGGCGGCTTCGCTCGCGAGCGTGCGACCGTCGTGGCCCGACCAGCGGGCGAGGGCACGCATCCGTTCGAACGGTTGCATCCCGGCGACCATAGCCGTCCCGCGCGTGAACGCCTCAGCCGCAACGGGGGATCGGCCCGCATGCACGCCGCCACCGGTCAGGGCGTCACGGCGACCACTCGGGTCGCCGCTGTCAGCTCGACCCGTTTGCCTCGATGCGCGGCTCCTTGGGGAGACCCAGGACCCGCTCGGCGACGATGTTCTTCATGATCTCGTCGGTGCCGCCGGCAACCCGCATGCCGGGGATGCTCAGCACGATCTCGTTCGACGAGTACATGCCCCACTCGCCGGTGTCGGCCACCAGCCGCGGCCCGAGCATCGCGGTGAGGACCTCACCCAGACGCTGCCCGTTCCGGGTGAGCGACAGCTTCGCGATCGACATCTCCGGTCCCGGCAGCTGCCCGGCGAGGACCTTCGCCATCGCCCGCTGGTTGTTGAGCGCGGCGACCCGGCTGCGGATGACGACGTCGGCGACACCCTGGCGCACCACCGGGTCGTCGAGCCGGTCGAGGTGACGGGCGAGCTCCACGAGGCGCGTCGTCCCGAACGAGAAGCCCCCACTGCTCCCGCCGATCGACGCCCGTTCGTTCATGAGCGTGGTCAGCGCGACCGACCAGCCGCCGTCGACGTCGCCGAGCCGGTGCGAGTCGGGGACGCGCACGTCGGAGAGGAAGACCTCGTTGAAGCTCGAGCCGCCGGTGATCTGGCGGAGCGGCCGGACCTCGACTCCGGGCGCGTGCATGTCGATCAGGAACATCGTCATGCCCCGGTGCTTCGGCTTGTCGGGCGAGGTACGGGTGATGATCTCGCCGATGTCGGAGTACTGCGCACCCGACGTCCACACCTTCTGCCCGTTGATGACCCACTCCTCGCCGTCGCGCTCGGCGCGGGTCTGGATGCCCGCGAGGTCGGAGCCGGCGACGGGTTCGGAGAACAACTGACACGCCACGACGTCGCCCCGCTCGACGGCCCGGAGGTAGCGGTCGCGGACCTCGGGCGTGGCGTGGGCGAGGATCGTCGGCGCGATCATCCCGAGTCCGATGCCGAACGAGGTCTGGGCGGGGAACCGGTAGTGCGACTCGATCTCGGCCAGGGCCCGCTCGTGGTCGGTGCCCAGGCCGCGGCCGCCGTACTCCTCGGGCCCGCTCAACCAGGCGAGGCCGGCGTCGAAGAGCCTGCGTCGCCACTCCTTGCCCGCGGCGAGGTCGGCGAGCTCCTGCTCACGGGTCTTCTCGTCGAGCACGCCGACGCGATCGGAGCCCACGCCCCACTCGAACTGCTCGTCGCCCCGGGGCTCGGCGTTGGCATCGAAGAACGCCTTCGCCTCGGCCCGGAACGCTTCGACGGAGATGGTGTCGGTCATCGCGGGAGGGTAACCCCGCGCGTCGTCGCGGACACGGCCCATTGCGGACCCGGGCTCGTGCCCCTTGCGACGCGGGTCCCGCGCGACCGGCGCGCTAATCGGGGAAGGTCGTGGCCGCGCGGACCGCGGCGAAGGCGTCGTCGAGGCGGGCGAGGTCGGCCGCGGCCGCGGCGAGGCGGTTGAGGTCGCCGTCGATGGTGGCGGAGCCCTCGGCCAGCACCCGCTGCGCGTTGGCCTCGCCGCGGTTGAGGCGTCGGGCCACCGCGTACGTCTGGCGGAGCGTGACGTCGGCGGGCTCGTCCGCCCCGGCGACGACCCGCGGCCCCGCGGCGTCGAGCACCATCACGTAGCGGACCGCGCCGCCGGGGGCGTCGGGTACCTCGACCGCCACCCGCAACGTCGGCCCGACCGGGAGCACCGCCGGGCCGCCACCGGAGGCCGCCGCCCGGGCCGCGGCGTCGAGCTCGGCGATCCAGGCGGGGGAGAGGAAGTCGGCCACGCCGGGGGAGGCTAGCGGCGGCGCCCGGCCCGACCCGGCGCGCCGACGCGAGCCGGCCACGGGTCCGCCGCGGCGGGGCGCGCCGCCTAACGTGGCCGACATGCAGCCGGCGCATTCGGACAACGGGTCGTTCCGGGTGCCGCCGAGCCTCAGCACGGTGGGGGCGCGGGTCGAGGCCCGCATCCTCGCCTTGCTCGACGACGAGCTGGCACGGTGGCAGGAGGTCGATCCCGACCTCGAGGACCCCCTCGCCTCGCTGCGGGACCTGGTGCTCGCCGGCGGCAAGCGGCTCCGACCCGCGTTCTGCCACTGGGCCTTCGTGGGGGCGGGCGGCGATCCCGACGACCCCCGGGTCATCGACGCGGGCGCCGCGCTCGAGCTGCTGCACACCTTCGCCCTCGTGCACGACGACATCATGGACGGCTCCGACCGCCGGCGCGGCCTGCCCGCGGTGCACCGGCAGTTCATGGCCGAGCACGAGCGCCGCCACGGGCAGGGCGAGGCCCGGCGTTACGGCGAGGGCGTGGCGATCCTGGTCGGCGACTTCGCGTTCGTCTACGCCGACGTGCTGATGGCCGACATGGGCGACGCGGCCCGCACCGTCTACGACGAGCTGCGCATCGAGCTGTGCGTCGGCCAGTACCTCGACCTCGTCGGCACCGCCGGCGACGGGTACGACCCGGTGCAGGCCGGGCGCATCGGCCGCTACAAGTCGGGCAAGTACACCGTCGAGCGCCCGTTGCACCTCGGTGCGGCGATGGCCGGGCGGGCCGACGACCTGTCGGGCCCGCTCAGCGCGTTCGGCCTCCCGCTCGGCGCTGCGTTCCAGCTGCGCGACGATCTGCTCGGGGTCTTCGGCGACGCCTCCGTCACCGGCAAGCCCGTGGGCGACGACCTGCGCGAGGGCAAGCTCACCCCGCTCACCGCGGCCGCGCACGCCCGGGCCCAGGGCGCCGACGCCGAGCTGCTCGCCCGCATCGGCGCGGTGGACCTCGCCGACGACGAGGTGCGCGCGCTCCAGGACCTGCTGGTGCGCGTCGGCGCCAACGACGAGATCGAGGCCCGGATCGAGACGCTGGTCGAGGAGGCCCTCGCCGCGCTCGACGCCGCGCCCATCACCGAGGAGGCCCGGGTCTCGCTCGCGGAGCTCGCCGTCTACATCGCCCGTCGGGACCGGTAGCGCGCCGTGCGCGCCGTGGTGATCGGCGCCGGGTTCGGGGGGCTGAGCGCGGCGTGCCATCTGCGCGGGCACGGCCACGAGGTCGTGATGCTGGAGGCGTCGGCGCACGCCGGTGGACGCGCGGCCCAGCTGCGCGCGGGGGGCTACCGCATCGACGTCGGGCCCACCGTGCTCACGATGCCGGGGCTGCTGGCTGAGGTGTTCGCCGCGGTCGGCGCCGACATGGCCGAGCACCTCACGCTCACGGCGGTCGACCCGATGTACCGCGCGACGTTCCCCGACGGCTCGGTGCTCCACGTGCGCCGCGGCCGCGACGCGATGGCCGAGGAGATCCGCGCGGTGTGCGGGCCCGCCGACGCCGCCGCGTTCCACCGGTTCTGCGACTGGCTCGCCGAGCTCTACGAGCTGGAGATGCCCCACTTCATCGACCGCAACTTCGACTCGCCCCTCGACCTCCTCCGCAGCCCGGGCCCGCTGGCGCGACTGGTGCGCCACGGGGGGTTGCGCAAGCTCGCGCCGACCGTACGCTCCTTCTTCTCCGATCCGCGGCTGGAGCGCATCTTCTCGTTCCAGGCGATGTACGCCGGGCTCTCGCCGTTCGAGGCCCTCGCGATCTACTCCGTGATCACGTACATGGACTCCGTCGAGGGCGTCTACTTCCCCGAGGGCGGCATGTTCGAGATCGGGCGGGCCCTCGCGGCCGCGGCGACCGCCGCGGGCGTCGCCATCGAGTACGACACGCCCGTCGCGCGGATCCTGCGCGCGCCCGACGGGCGGGTGACCGGGGTCCGTACCGCGGCGGGGGAGACCGTCACCGCCGACGCGGTGGTCTGCAACCTCGACGTGCCCGTGGCCTACCGCCACCTGCTGGGCCAGGATCCGCCCTTCGTGGCCCGGGTCGGGCGGTACTCGCCGTCGTGCGTGGTCTGGGCCGCGGGGGTGCGCGGCGAGCTCCCCACCGGCACCGCCCACCACAACATCCACTTCGGCGGCCAGTGGGAGGAGGCGTTCCGGGCGCTCCTGCACGACGGCACCCGCATGCCCGATCCGTCGATCCTCGTGACCGTGCCCACCGTCACCGAGCCGGGTCTCGCGCCACCCGGCGGCCATTCGCTGTTCGTGCTCGAGCCCGTGCCCAACCTCACCGGCACCATCCACTGGCAGGACGAGCGCGAGCGCTTCCGCGACTCGCTGGTCGCGCGGGTGGCGGAGCTCGGCTACCCGACCGACGTGGAGGTGGAGCAGCTGACCGATCCGGTCGACTGGGAGGCCCAGGGCATGGAGAAGGGCACGCCGTTCGCGCTCGCGCACCGCTTCTTCCAGACCGGCCCGTTCCGCCCGGCCAACGCGCCCCACGCCTTCCCCGGTCTCGTGTTCACCGGCTCCGGCACCGTGCCCGGCGTCGGCATCCCGATGGTCCTCATCTCCGGCAAGCTCGCGGCCGAACGGGTCGACCAGCTCGCGGCCCGGCACCGGTGAGCGCGCCCGGACCCACCGGACCGACGCTCGAGGCGTCGTACGCGCGGTGCCGCGAGCTCAACCGGTGCAACGGCACGACGTACTACGCGGCCACGTTCGCGCTCCCGCGGGCCAAGCGGCCGCACGTGCACGCGCTCTACGGCTTCTGCCGCCACGCCGACGACATCGTCGACGAGCTCGGCCCCGTGGGCGCCGACGCCCGGGCCCGGGCGCTGGCCGACTTCGGCGACCGGTTCTTCGTCGACCTCGAGCGCGGCGACTCCGACGACCCCGTCCTCAAGGCCGTGGTGCACACGGTGCGGACGTTCGGCATCGACCCCGACGCGTTCCGCCGCTTCCTCCGGTCGATGACGATGGACCTCACGATCGACCGCTACGAGTCGTTCGCCGACCTGGTCGACTACATGGACGGCTCCGCGGCCGTCATCGGCGAGATGATGCTGCCGATCCTCGAGCCGACGTCGCCCGCGGCCGTCGTGCCGGCGCGCGACCTCGGCCTCGCGTTCCAGCTCACCAACTTCCTGCGCGACGTGGGCGAGGACCTCGACCGGGGCCGGGTCTACATCCCGCAGGAGGACATCCGCCGCTTCGGCGCGGACCCGCACGCGCGCGCGGTGACCCCCGACTGGCAGCGGCTCCTGGCCTTCGAGATCGAGCGCACCCGCGGGTTCTACGCGTCGGCCGACACGGGGGTCGCGTACCTGCCGCCGACGAGCGCCCGCTGCATCCGCGCCGCCCGCCGCATGTACTCCGGCATCCTCGATCGGATCGAGGATGCCGGGGGTGACGTCTTCTCGCGCCGCTGCCGGGTGCCGACCTCCCGCAAGGTGCTCACCGTCGCCCGGGCCGTCGCCTTCGGCTGACCCGGCCGACTAGCGCGAGATGCGGTCGACGGGGTGCTCGCCGGCGTCCTCGCGGAGGCGCTCGGGGACGATCGGGGCCAGGAAGCCGTAGGGCTCGCGGCCGAAGATGTGGTGCACGTTGTGCGCCTCGCGCCAGTAGCGCAGGAAGCCCGGCGGGAC
>JADGOM010000161.1 GCA_017882925.1 Acidimicrobiia bacterium
CCGCAGCTCGGTCCGCAGGTCGGGGTCGACGGCAAGGCCCTCGACGTCGGTGACGCGTCGCGGGTGACCGCCCCGTCCGAACTTCATACGAGCGCATATTGCCGTGATGTGAGCGTCATTGCGAGAGTTCAGACCTAATAGACGCCCGGCGAGCGTGTTCCAGAACGCGCGTCCCCGAACGACGACTTCGGGTATCCCATATCGCCGGGTCTGGGTCACGGGTGCGAACCTGCGAACGTTGGCTGGGGCACAGGGTGCTCGGTGTCGCGACCTATTCACGAGCGGAGCGCACGGACCGGCCGCCGTCCTCGTCGCGGAAGCGCTCGCACGCCTCGATGACGAGGAGGGCGACGACCTCGGGCGACGGTAGAGCTCCGGTGGAGACAGCCGCGGACGTGGTGGCGTCGTCGTGGGCGAACGGATCGGTCATCGGCGGACTTCCTCGGGCGAAGGGCGCGGCGGCCGCGCGGCGCCGAGTGTAGGTGACCGGTGCGACCCGGTGTCCGCTGCGTTCCAATCGCGTTTCGGGCCCTACCGGATGACCGGAGCTGGCGATATCGTGCGCCTCATCGTTCATGACACGGGCGTCAGGTCCGCCGACGCACCGTGGAGCAACGGGGGAGCGGGACATGGGCCGTCACAAGTGGATCGTGGGTGCCGTCGCGTTGAGTGCCGCCCTCGCGGCGTGTGGGACCGCGGCTTCGATCAGCGCGGCGCCCGGCGCGGCGTCGGGGAGATCGGCGGTCGACACCAGCGGGGTCCTGAAGTACGGGCAGGACCTCCCCACCGCGTTCTCGGACAACTTCGATCCGCAGCAGGTGTCCAACGACTGCGCGTTCACCGAGCTGTCGCTGATCTACCAGTCCGTGCTCAAGCAGGAGGGAAATTCCAAGTTCGCGCCGGGTGTGGCGCAGAGCTGGACGGTGGACAACCCGCTGCAGATCACGTTCCACCTCGTACCGAACATCAAGTTCTCCAACGGTGAGGCGCTCGACTCGAAGGCGGTGAAGGGGAGCATCGAGCGCACGGCGAAGAGCCCGTACCGCACGTCGCTCACGGTGATCGGGTCGATCGACACGCCCGACGCGACCACGGTGGTGCTGCATCTGACGAAGCCCCAGGCCGGTGACGTGGTGCAGGCGATGGCCTACCTCGACGCGGCGGTGTACGCACCGTCGTCGTTCGACACCGCCGCGACCAAGCCGGTCGGCTCCGGGCCGTTCACCTTGTCGAAGTACGAGGTGGGCCAGCTGATCTCGCTCAAGGCCAACCCGACGTCGCCGGTGGCCAAGGACTACAAGCTCGCCGGCGTCGACTTCGTACAGGTGGGCTCGGGCCCGCAGGCGCTCACGGCGCTGAAGAGCGGTCAGGTCGACCTCATCGACCTCACGCCGGAGGCGTACCCGGCGGCGAAGGCCGACCCCTCGATCGGGATCAGCCGGGGTCAGTCGCTCGACTACGCATTGATCCAGCTCCGGCTCAACGCGGCGCCGTTCGACAACGCCAAGGTGCGCGCCGCGCTCGAGTACGCCGTGGACCGGAACACGCTCAACAAGGTCGTCTACGGAGGGACCGGGCAGGTCGCGAACCAGCTGTTCCCGAAGGGCACCGCGGGCTACGTCAAGGGCATGGCCAACGGCTACAAGTACGACCCGAAGAAGGCCAAGAAGATGTTGGCCGCGGCCGGGTTCTCGAACGGGGTGAGCTTCACCATGGTGACCCTCGGCGGGCAGCCCACGTTCGAGCGCATGGCGCCGCTCCTGCAGAGCCAGTTGGCAGCCGCGGGCTTCAAGGTGAAGCTCCAGCGCATCCAGGCCAGCGCGATCCTGCAGGAGTTCTACCTGTCGAAGACCGCCAACGCGATCGTGTCGACCAACCTCAGCAACGGCCCGGCGTTGTGGAACAACAGCCTCAACAACTACACGCCGATCGGCTTCGTCGCGAACGCCCTGGGTTCACCGGCCGCCGATACGGTCGGCCCGCTGGTGGCCCAGGCCGATGGCGGTTCCTATGACCCCAAGGTGATCGGCCCGCCGATGCAGCAACTCTCGAAGCTGGTGATGAGTCAGGGCCTCGAGGTTCCGCTGGTGTTCCAGACCCGGATGCAGGCCTACAACAAGGCCCGCGTTGGTGGCCCGCCGAAGGCCTCGCTGGGCGCCTGCAAGTCGAACCTCGAAGGCGTCTACATCAAGAAGTAGGAAGTGGTCGGACTTCACGCCGATGATCGGGACGGAGCACCACATGGGAGGGGGACGTAGCTGATGGGATCCTTCATCCTTCGGCGCGTGCTCGCGCTCATTCCGCTGCTCCTCCTCATCACCTTCATCGTCTACGCGCTCGTGCTCGTGATCCCGGGTGATCCCGCACGGACCTTGGCCGGAGGCACGAAGGCGACGCCGCAGGCCGTGCAGGCCATGCGCCTCCGCCTCCACCTGAACGAACCCATCTACCAGCAGTACTGGCGTTGGCTCACGCAGGCGCTGCAGGGCAACCTCGGCAAGCCGCTGTTCGGTGGGAGCCAGACCGTGGCGGAGGGCATCAGGACCAGGTTCCCGGTCACGTTGAGCCTGGCCGTCGGCGCGATGTTCGTGGCGCTGGTGATCGGGGTCCCGGCCGGCATCATCTCCGGCATCCGGGCCGGCTCGTGGCAGGACCGCTCGACGACGTTCGGCACGAGCCTCGGCATCGCGGTCCCCGACTTCTGGCTCGCGATGATGCTCGTCGTCGTGTTCGCGGTGAAGACCCACCTGCTCCCTGCTACCGGCTACGTGTCCATCACCAAGGACCCGCTCGGGTGGCTCCAGGACATGATCCTCCCGTGCCTCGCGCTCGGCGTCGCCGGCGGCGCGTCGATCGCCCGGCAGCTGCGCGGCGCGTTGATCGACGTGCTCGACCAGGACTACATCCGCACCGCCCGATCGATGGGGCTCAAGAACCGCAAGATCATCGGGGTCTACGCATTGAAGAATGCGGCGACGCCGGTGCTCACGGTCATCGGCCTCCAGTTCGCCTACCTGCTCGGCGGCACGTTCATCATCGAGCAGATCTTCTCCATCCCGGGCCTCGGCTCCTACATCCTCGGCGCGATCGACACCAAGGACCTGCCCGTGATCCAGGGCGTGGTGCTCGTCACCGCGGTCATCTTCGTGTTCGTGAACCTCGTCGTCGACATCAGCTACGGCTACCTCTCGCCGAAGGTGCGTGCCCAGTGAGCATGCCGATCCCCCAGGGTGGGCTCAACCTCCCGATCGGTGAGGAGGAGGCGCACGAGCTCGGACGCGACCCGGAGAAGCTCGAGAGCGGCGGGCGGTTCTGGGCCCGGTTCCTCAAGACCCGGAGCGCGGTGATCGCGCTCGGCTTCATCACCGTGCTCATCCTCTGCGCGGTGTTTGCCCGGTGGGTCGCGCCCTACCCGCCCAACAAGATCTTCCCGCAGTTCAACACCGGTCCGTCGTCGGCCCACTGGCTCGGCACCGACTCGGTCGGCCGCGACATCCTGAGTCGCATCATCTTCGGCGCCCGCGTGTCGCTGCAGGCGTCGTTCCAGATCGTGACCCTCGCCCTCATCGTCGCGCTGCCGATCGGCCTCATCGCCGGCTATTCCGGCGGGTGGAAGGACGGCGTGCTCATGCGGATCATGGACGCGATGTTCGCGTTCCCGCCGCTGATCCTCGCGTTGGCGGTGGCGTCGCTGCTCGGCAAGAGCCTGTTCAACGAGTCGGTCGCCATCGCGATCGTGTTCGTCCCGGGCTTCGTGCGTCTGATCCGGGGCCAGGTCCTCGCGATCCGCGAGGAGACGTTCATCGAGGCGTCGCGTTCGGTCGGCGCGAGCGACACCCGCATGATCCGCAAGCACGTGCTGCCCAACGTGGCGTCGCCGCTCATCGTGCAGGTCGCGCTGGCCCTCGGCTACGGCCTGCTCGCCGAGGCCGGGCTGAGCTTCCTGGGCCTGGGCGTACAACCGCCGCAGGCCAGCTGGGGCGGCATGCTCTCCGACGCCTACAACTACATCTTCTCCGACGCGTGGGGCCTGATCCCGCCGGGCGTCGCGATCGCGGTCACCGTGCTCTCCTTCAACCTCATCGCCGACGGTCTGCGCGACGCGCTCGGCCGCGAGCGGTTCCGGGAGGAGAAGTGACCGACGCGGCGAGCATCGCGGGCCGGGTGCCCGTGGTCGCGACGACGACGGAACCACGGCTGTTGGCGGTCGACAGCCTGCGGGTCGAGTTCGCGGGCCCGGCGGGCTGGCTGCCCGTCGTCGAGGACGTGTCGTTCACCATCGAGCGCGGGGAGACCCTCGGCATCGTCGGCGAGAGCGGATCGGGGAAGACGGTCTCCTCCCTCGCGGTGATGGGGCTCATCCCGAAGGGCAACGGACGGGTCGCCGAGGGGACGATCGAGTTCGAGGGGCGCAACCTGCTCGAGCTCGACGCCGATGCGATGCGGCGGGTGCGCGGCGACGAGATCTCGATGATCTTCCAGGAGCCGATGACGAGCCTGAACCCGGCGTTCACCATCGGGAAGCAGATCTCCGACGCGGTGAGGGCCCACCGAGGGGTGTCGCGGTCGGCGGGTCGGAAGCGCGCGGTCGAGATGCTCGACCGGGTCGGGATCCCCGACGCCGACAAGCGGGTCGACCAGTACCCGCACGAGTTCTCCGGCGGCATGCGGCAGCGGGCGATGATCGCGATGGCGCTCTCGTGTGACCCGAAGCTGTTGATCGCCGACGAGCCCACCACGGCGCTCGACGTGACGGTGCAGGCCCAGATCCTCGACCTCATGCGATCGCTGCAGGAGGAGATGGGCACCGCGATCCTGTTCGTGACCCACGACTTCGGCGTGGTCGCCGACATCTGCGACCGTGTGGCGATCATGTACGCCGGCCAGATCGTGGAGCAGGCGTCGGTCGCGGCGGTGTTCGCGCGTCCCCGGCACCCGTACTCGGAAGGCCTGCTGGTCTCGATGCCCCAGGCGGCGCGCGCCGGCGAACGCCTCACCGTGATCCCCGGGCAGGTCCCGGCCCCGGGCGCGATCCCGGTGGGCTGCCGGTTCCAGCCCCGCTGCTCCTACGCCGAGCCCGAATGCGGCGACGTCCCGGTGGAGCTCGTCACGATCGCCGACGGGTCGTCGGCCCGCTGTCTCCGGTCGGAAGTGGTGCAGTTGCGCAGCGCGGCCGAGGTGCTGTCGCTCGCCACGAGCGGTGGTGAGCGCGGTGAGCGGGAGGTCTCCCCCGAGCCGTTGCTCGCGGTCACCGGTCTGGTCAAGCACTTCCCGGTCGGCGGCGGAGTGATCCGCCGGGCGCAGGGCTCGGTCCGCGCGGTCGACGGCGTCGACTTCTCGATCAGCCCGGGCGAGACCCTGGGCCTCGTCGGCGAGAGCGGATCCGGGAAGTCGACCGTGGCCCGCCTGGTGGTGGGGCTGCTGCCGGCGACCGCCGGCAGCGTCGCCATCAACGGTGAGGAGACGCTCACGCTGAAGGGCAAGTCGATGCGTGACGCCCGCCGGCACATGCAGATCGTCTTCCAGGACCCGTACTCCTCGCTCGACCCCCGCGCCACCATCGGCGACAGCGTCGGCGAGCCGCTCGAGATCTACGAGAACCTCCGGGGCCGCAAGCGCGACGAACGCGTCGCCGAGCTGCTGCAGCTCGTGGGACTCGGGTCGCACGTGCTGCGCCGCCAGCCGCACGAGTTCTCCGGCGGCCAGCGTCAGCGCGTCGCGGTCGCCCGCGCGCTCGCGCTCGAGCCCCGGCTCCTCGTGTGCGACGAACCGGTGAGCGCGCTCGACGTGTCGACGCAGTCGCAGGTGATCAACCTGCTCGGCGACCTCCAGGAGCGGCTCGGACTCGCGTACCTCTTCATCGCCCACGACCTCTCGGTCGTCGAGCACATCAGCCACCGAATCGCGGTGATGTACCTGGGCCGGATCGTGGAGATCGGCCCGGCCGACGAGGTGGCCCGCCGGCCGCGGCACCCGTACACCGAGGCGCTGGTCTCCGCGATCCCGACGCCCGATCCCGACGTGCAGCGCACCCGCAAGCGCATCGTGCTGCAGGGCGACATCCCGAGCCCCGCGAATCCGCCGTCGGGCTGCCGATTCCACACGCGGTGTCCGTACGTCATGGACGTCTGCCGGCATGAGGACCCGCCCGCGTACGAGACCGAGGTCGGGACGACCGTCTACTGCCACCTCCACACGAGCGGCCCGGTCCTCGGCGGGAAGCCGGTGTCGCTCATCCCGACGTGATCGGCCGGCGCGGGCGTTCCGTGGTGGCCGCGTACACCTAGCCCGCGCGCGCCGGGAGGATCGTCAACGGGTCACGGGCCCCCGGCCCGACGACGGTGCGCACCGTCGACGACTTGAGTGGCTTGCCGCACTCGGAGCACGTCGGGACGACCTTCGTGCGCTTGCCGCAGTTCTTGTGGACGAGGTCGGTCGGCGGACCGTCGGGCGCGGCCCACTTGTCGCCCCACTGCCGCATCATCGTGAGGACGGTCCAGAGGTCGCGGCCCTTCTTCGTGAGCCGGTAGTCGTAGCGGGGCGGGTGCTCCTGGTAGGCGACCCGCTCGAACACGCCCTGGTCGACCAGCCGTGTGAGCCGCTGGTCGAGGACGTTGCGCGAGATGCCGAGCCGGGCCTGGAAGTCGTCGAATCGGGAGACGCCGAGGAAGGCGTCGCGCACGATGAGCAGGCTCCACCACTCGCCGACCACCTCGAGGCACTGCGCCACCGAGCAGTTCATGTCTTCGAAGCTCGTCCGCTGCATGCGGGAGAGGGTAGTGGGTTGCAACATAGGACGCTCACCACCCCGCGATCGGGACCGGGGGCGCGGGTGAACCTCCGAGCTCGTCGGGGGCGAACGGGATCCGCACCGTGAACTGGGTGCCGACAGCCGCGGTGCTCTCGACCGCGACGGTGCCCGCGTGGCCCTCCACGATCGACGCGACGATCGACAGACCGAGCCCGCTGCCGCCGGTGGCGCGGGTTCGCGACGGGTCGGCGCGGTAGAAGCGCTCGAACACGCGGCTCGCGAGCTCGGGTGGGATGCCGGGGCCGTCGTCGGCCACGCGGAGGACCGCGGCGTCGGGATCGCGCGCGACCGTCACCCGCACCGTCGTCCCGGCGGGCGTGTGGGTGGTTGCGTTGGTGAGGAGGTTGGCCAGGACCTGGCGCAGCCGGTTCTCGTCGCCCCACGCGATGACGGCCGCGTCCACGTCGTCGGCGGCGGGTGCTTCGAGGACCACGGTGTGGTCGGGCGCGGCGGCGCGGGCGTCGGCCACGGCGTCGCGGGCCAGCTCGCCGAGGTCGACCGGGTCGTGGCGCGGCTGCGCGCCCTCATCGAGCTTCGCGAGCAGCAGGAGGTCTTCGACCAGGCCGCCCATGCGGATCGACTCGGCCTCGATGCGAGCCATGACCATCGCGAGGTCGTCGGGGTTGTCGGCCGCGCCCCGCCGGAACAGCTCGGCGTAGCCGCGGATCGACGTGAGGGGGGTCTTCAGCTCGTGTGACGCGTCGGCCACGAACTGCTGCAGCCGGGCCGCCGACTCCTCGCGTTCCCGGTAGCCCTCCTCGATCTGCCCCAGCATGCGGTTGAGCGAGTGCCCGAGCTTCCCGATCTCCGTGCGGTCCTCGTCGGGCGACACCCGCTGGGTGAGGTCGCCTTCGGCGATCCGGTCCGCGGTGGTCGCCATGCGCGAAAGGGGCCGGAGCCCGATGCGCACGAGGAGGGCCGCGGCGATCGCGACGATCAGCAGGGAGATGAGCGAGACGATCAGGAGCACGCGGTCGAGCCGGGCGATGGTGTCGTCGACGTCCTGCAGGGGGCTCGCGACCGCGATGTGCTCACCGCTGCTGAACGGGCGGAGCGGCGTGACCCGCACGCGGTAGCGCGCGCCCGTGACCGCGGCGCTCGCGGTGAACGAGCGCACGTGGGAATCGAGCTTGCTGGGCGGGATGTGGACGAGGTGCGCGCTGACCGCGCCGTTGAGGCTGAACGAGATGGTCCCCGCGACCTGGTTGTCGCCGTCGAGGTACTGCGCGTACGCGCCCGACGGCAGGCCGGCCGGGGGCGGCCGGTTGGTCCCGATCTCGGGATCCGGCGCCCCCTGGGCGAGGTCGCGCATGCGGAAGTAGGCGGTGGGGGTCGCGGAGGAGAGCTGGGCGTCGACCCGTTGGGTGAGGAAGTTGCGCAGCTCCCCGCGGGTGACGAGCGCGACGGACCCGATCCCGAACGCGGCGACCAGCACGGTGACGATGAGCAGCCGCGCTCGCAGCGACATCAGTGGTCCCGGGGCAGCCGCAATGAGTAGCCGAACCCGCGCACGGTGTGGATCAACGGGGGATCGAAGCGGTCGACCTTCTTCCGCAGGTAGCTGATGTAGGTCTCGACCACGCTGGCGTCGCCGTCGAAGTCGTAGTTCCACACGTGGTCGAGGATCTGCGACTTCGAGACCACGCGGCGGGCGTTGAGCATCAGGTACTGCAGCAGCCGGTACTCGGTGGGCGTGAGCTCGATGCGCTCGTCGCCCCGGAGCGCTTCGTAGGTGCCGGTATCGAGGATGAGGTCGGCGAACGTGAGCCGGGTCGGCTCGTCGTCGATCTTGGTTCGCCGCAGGACGGCGTGGACGCGCGCGACGAGCTCGGCGACGCTGAACGGCTTGCCGAGGTAGTCGTCGGCGCCGAGGGTGAGGCCCCGCACGCGGTCGTCGGCGTCGTTGCGGGCGGTGAGGAACAGCACCGGCACCCGTTGCCCATCGGCCGAGAGCCGGCGGACGACCTCGAAGCCGTCGAGGTCGGGCAGCATCACGTCGAGCACGACCATCTCGGGCGCGAAGGCGGCGATGCGATCGAGCGCGCCGCGCCCGGTCGATGCGGTGTCGACGTCGAATCCCTCGTAGCGCAGCGCCGTCGCGACGAGCTGCACGATGCCTTCCTCGTCGTCGACGACGAGAACTCGCGTTGCTTCCACCCCACCATCATCGACCCTGGGCTGGGCCGGTGCTGGGCGGCTTCTGGGAATCACCTGGGAATCGTGGATCCTCAGCCGGGATCGACCGGTTCGTACCGTTCGAGCGCCCGGAGCAGGGGTCCGAGGTAGCCGGTCCCGAAGCGTCGGAGGTGCCGCAGCAGCGGGTAGAGCTGATAGAGCGCGACCCGGTCGACGGCTCCGGAGGCCAGGGGGAACACCTCGAAGTAGGCCGCGAAGCAGGCCGGCTCGAAGCCCCCGAACAGGCGCATCATCGCGAGGTCGACCTCCCGGTTGCCGCCGTAGGCGTGGGGGTCGACGAGCCAGGGACCACCGCCCGGACCGACGATCGCGTTGCCCGACCAGAGATCGCCGTGCAGACGCGCCGGTGGTTCCGACGGCCCGGCGAGCTCGTCGATGCGGGCGCAGAGGCGGTCGAACGCGCGCGCCGCGTCCGGCGGCAGCAGGTGGTCGTCGGCCGCGGCCCGGACCTCGGGGAGCAGGCGCTCCTCCGCGTAGAACGTCGGCCAGGCCGGCCCCGGCCCGCCGGCGTGGAATCCCGGCGGGCCGACGTGCGCCGCGCCCGAGGCGTGGAGCGCGGCGACGCCGCGCCCGAGGCGCTCGGCGTAGTCGGGTGCAGGCGGCTCCGGCTCGATCCATTCGAGCGCGAGGAACGCGGGCGGCTCGTCGCGGACGGCCAACACCGCGGGGACGGGCACCGCGTGCGCGTCGCCGAGCCAGGTGAGGCCGCGCGCCTCGGCCCCGAACTCGCCCGGCGCCGGATCGGCGCGGTGCTTGACGAACACGACCCGCCGGTCGGCAAGGTGCACCCGCGCCGCCTGGTTGATGTCGCCGCCGCCGACGGCGATGCGCGCGATCACGGGCACGCCGAGCGCTTCGCCGATCGCGGCGTCGAGGTCGGGCGGGTTCACGACCGCAGACCGGGCGTGGTTGCTTCCAGGTGCACGAGCAGGCCCCGGCACGCGGCGTCGATGAGGTCGAACACCCGAGCGAACCCGTCGGCGCCCCCGTAGTAGGGGTCGGGCACGTCGAGGCCGTCGATCGGGTCGGGGCCGGCCGGATCGAACGTACGAAGGAGGTGTACCCGCGCGTCGGCGTCGGCGTCGGGTGCGATGCGCCGGAGGTCGGACGCGTTCGCCGCGTCGAGTGCGAGCACGTAGTCGAAGGCGCGGAAGTCGGCGGCCCGGAACTGGCGGGCACCGCCCACGAGCGCGATGCCGCGCCGGCGCGCTTCGGCCGCGGATCGCCGGTCGGGCGGGGCGTCGGTGTGCCAGCCAACGGTTCCCGCGCTCTCGACCGCGATCGACTCCTCGAGGCCGGCGTCGGCGACCAGCGCGCGCATCACCCCCTCACCCGTGGGGGAGCGGCAGATATTGCCGGCGCACACGAAGCAGAGCCGGATCACGGCGCGCCCGCGGAGACGGCGGGCGCCGACTTCCTGGGAGCCAACACGACCGGCTCGCGGAACCGGACCGGCCGGCGATGGACCACGCGTTCCCAGGTACAGGTGATGAGGTAAGCGATGCCGAGCGCGATCCAGCCGCCGACGGCGTCGAGGATCCAGTGGTTCCCCGTGACGACGATCGTGACGAGGATCGTGACGGGGTACGCGATGAGGAGCGCGCGCACCCACCAACGGCGCGCGAGCGGGAGCAGGGCGAGGCAGGAGAACAGCGACCATCCCCCGTGCAGGCTCGGCATCGCGGCGTAGAGGTTTCCGAAGTCCTTGGTGGAGTTTCCCTTCGATTGGGGGCCGAAGTTGAAGAACCGCGCCGGGGTGTCGACCCATTGGTGGCCCGGCATCAGGCGCGGAGGCATGAGCGGCCAGAGCCAGAAGCCGAGGAGGCCGATGACCGCGAGGACGAGCAGCGTGTTGCGCCACCGCACGTAACGCGCCGGGGCCTTCCGGTAGAGGACCACGAGCGCGACGATCGGCATGACGAAGTGGATCGTGCCGTACCAGATGTTGAAGAACGAGATCAGTGGGTGGCTGGGCAGCGCCCACTGTTGCCACCGGCGCTCCTGGAGGAGCGCGAGGTCGCGTTCGAGCCGGACCAGTTGGCGCGCGTGGTGCAGCGCCGATGCGGCCGACCCCGCGACCTGGTCGCGCAGCCAGTCGTAGACGAAGTACAAGACGGCGAGCACCATGATCTCCACGATCCAGCCGCCGCGGTACCGCTGGCTCAGGGGTGCGAGTGGCGCGCGCCCGTCGGGCTCGGGCGCGTCGGGCGCGCGAACGGTGGTGGTCACCGAACAGAGATACCAGAACGCGGGACCGGCGCCGGGACGCGCGCCGGGTCGACGCGCGTTGCGACGGTGACTACGACTCCCGTCGGCGGACGATGAACGTGCCGGTCGCCTGGGACACGACCTCGCCCGCCTCGTCGCGGACCCTTGCCTCGAGGTAGGCGACGCTGCGGGCCAGGCGCACGACCTCGCCCCGGACCCGGAGGACGTCGCCGACACGCGCGGGGCGGATCGTCGACACGTGGAGGTCGAGGGTGGCGCCGTTGTCGCCGCGCTCGAGGCCGGCGAGCATCGCGAAGTTCATTGCCGCGTCGAGCACCACCGCGTGGACGCCGCCCTGGACGATTCCCTGCGGGTTGGCGCAGGGCGGGGTGGGTGTCCACGCCGCCGCGGCCCAGCCCTCGCCGTAGGCGTCGAACGCCACGCCGAAGGTCGTGAGGAGCGGCATGCCGCCGTCACCGAGGAACCGATCCATGTCGCGGGCCACGCCGGGAAGCTACCGGCCGGTTGACCGGTTGGGAGCCGGACGCCACAATTGACCGCCCGGTCAAGAGGGCGCCCGGCGTTCCTGCGTCCGGGGCCACCCGACCGGAGACTTCGAGGAGCACCCATGGCCACTGCCGTCATCGTCGACGCCGTCCGGACCCCGATGGGCAAGCGGAACGGCTCGTTGAAGGACTACCACCCGGTCGACCTCGCGGCCCACACGCTGCGCAGCCTGGTCGAGCGCAACGACCTCGATCCCGCACTCGTCGAGGACGTGATCATGGGGTGCGTGATGCAGGTCGGGGATCAGGGGATCAACATCGGGCGGAACGCGCTGCTGGCCGCCGGATTCCCCGAGGAGGTCGTCGGCACCACGATCGACCGCCAGTGCGGCTCGTCGCAGCAGGCCGCGCACTTCGCGGCCCAGGGCGTCATCGCCGGCGCCTACGACGTCGTGATCGCGGCCGGGGTCGAGAACATGTCGCGCGTGCCGATGGGTGCCTCGGTGCTGCCGGGCTCGAACCCGTTCGGCAACCTGATGCCGGCCCGCTACCCGGGTCTCATCCCCCAGGGTCTGTCGGCCGAGCTGATCTCGGAGAAGTGGGGCATCAGCCGCGAGCAGAACGACGCGTTCTCGGTGGAGTCGCACACGCGAGCCGCCCGGGCCCGGGAAGAAGGTCGCTTCGACCGCGAGATCGTCCCGGTACAGGTGGCCGGGGACGACGGGCCGCGTGAGTTCTCGTTCGACGAGGGGATCCGCCCTGACAGCTCGTTGGAGAAGCTCGCCACCCTGAAGCCGGCGTTCAAGGAGGACGGCGTCATCACCGCGGCGAACTCGTCGCAGATCACCGACGGCGCCTCCGCGGTGCTCATCATGAGCGAGGAGAAGGCGATCGCGCTCGGGCTCACGCCCCGGGCCCGCTTCCACACCTTCGCCCTCGCCGGCGTCGACCCCGTGCTGATGCTCACCGGACCGATTCCCGCCACCACCAAGGTGCTCGACCGCGCGGGGATGACCCTCGACCAGATCGACCTCGTCGAGATCAACGAGGCGTTCGCGCCGGTCGTGCTCGCCTGGGCCCAGGAGCACCACCCGGACATGGAGAAGGTCAACGTCAACGGGGGAGCCATCGCGCTCGGCCACCCGCTCGGGTGCTCGGGTGCTCGCCTCATGACGACGCTCCTCAACGAGCTCGAGCGCACGGGGGGCCGCTACGGGCTCCAGACGATGTGCGAGGGCGGCGGCATGGCCAACGCCACGATCATCGAGCGCCTGGGCTGACACCAGCCGCACGCCCCGGGGTGAGGTGCCGCCCCGGGGCGCGATGGGGGAGAATCAGGCCGTGATGCTGCTCAAGGTCGTCATGGCGATCGCGTTCGCGCTGGTGCTCTACGTCTTCCTCGCGGGCACGCTGCGCAAGTTCCACATGGCGCCGCCCGCGGAGCCGGATCCCGCGGACATCAAGCCGGTGGACTACGGCTTCCGGTGCGGGGTGTGCGGAGCGACCGTGACGATGACCATGGCGCCCGGGGGCGAGCTCCCCGCCGCACCCCGGCATTGCCGGGAGGACATGGACCTCGTGAGCGGCGTGGAGGGTCCCCCGGCCCTGGGCTGACCGCCCCGGGGCGATTGTCCACAGACTGTGGACAAAGCTGTGGGGAATGACAGTCGTGTGATTCCGCCGGTCAGCGGGGCCGGACCGGGCCCGGGGCGATCACCGGAGCTGGGTGGCCAGCCCGAACCCGCCGGTGACCAGCACCAGACCGAGGAAGAGATACGCGTTCGACGCCCCACCGGGCAGCACGTCGGTGTAGTTGACGATCACCACGAGCAGTCCGCACGCGAGCATGGCGAACATCGCGGCCGGGAGCCACAGGGGGCTCTTCGCCTGCTTCTTGGGCGCCGGTGGTGTGTAGCGGGAGCGCTTGCTCTTCGAGACGGGCACGGCGAGATCCTACGGGAGCGCGGCGGTGGGCCCGATGACGACGGCGAGCCCGTCGGTGACCAGCGAAGCCAGGGCCTCGGGGTCGAGCTCGGCCACGGGGGTGGGGCCCGCGCGCAGCGACGCCATCACTGCGCCCCTTCGCTCGCGGAACGAGCCGGCGAAGGCGGGCTGGCGGGTGCGCCGTTCGTCGGACCGGACCCCGCGGGTTCGGCA
>JADGOM010000162.1 GCA_017882925.1 Acidimicrobiia bacterium
CCCACACGATGAACGTGACGATGCTGCGCAGCGCGCCGCCGATCGTCTCCGCCCGCTGCACCCGCCGGACCGTCGGCGTCTCGTGGGTGTCGAGCAGGCTCAGGCCGGTGCGCCGCCGCAGCTTGTCGATCCGGTCCGACGTCTCCGAGCGCTGGAGGCGGCGTACGGTGCGCTTGATGAACACCCGCGCGATCCGCACCGCGAGGAACGCGGCGAAGAGGATGATGATGATGCGGATCGGCCGCGAGAACGTGTCCGCGACCTCCGCCGCGTAGCGACTGTTGGTGACCTTGTAGGTCTGCGCGCAGAGCCAGCCCTCCGAGCTGCGCGGCCCGCACGCGATGACGCGTGGGTCCTCGACCGGGACCGGCGCGGCCGCGAGATGCATCGGGATCATCCGCGATCAGGCCCCGTGGAGCGCGACGTCCTGGATCTTCTGGCTGACCACGCGGCTCGAGCCGCCCGGCGGCATCGTGACGCCGTAGAGGCAGTCGGCCGCCTCCATCGTGCGCTTCTGGTGCGAGACGATCACGAGCTGGGCCTCGTTGCGGAACTCGTGCACGAGCTCCAGGAACCGGTGCAGGTTCACGTCGTCGAGCGCGGCCTCGACCTCGTCGAGGAGGAAGAACGGCGACGGGCGGGCGCGGAAGACCGCGAAGAGGAACGCCATCGCGGTCAACGAGCGCTCGCCCCCCGAGAGGAGCGAGAGGCGGCGGACGTTCTTGCCCGACGGTCGCGCCTCCATCTCGATGCCGGTGTTGAGCGGGTCGTCGGGATCGGTGAGGAACACGCGCCCCGAGCCACCCGGGAACAGCGTGGAGAACAGCGCGGTGAAGTGCTCGGCGACATCGGCGAACGCGGTCTGGAACAGCGTGACGATCTCCTGGTCGACCGCGCGGATCACGCGGGCGAGCTCCTTGCGCGTGCCCTTCACGTCGTCGAGCTGCTGCTGGAGGAACTCGTGGCGCTCCTGGAGCGCGTCGTACTCCTCGAGCGCGAGGGGGTTGATCGGGCCGAGCAGCCGCAGCTCGCGGTCGAGCTCGCGGGCCCGCTGGGACAAGCTCCCGCCGGTCACCTCGGGCGCGGGTGCTGCGATCGCCAGCTCGGGCTCGCAGTCGAAGTCGTTGCGCACGGTCTCGACCGCGGCCTCCAGCCGGAGGCGGGTCTCGGCCTCGTCGATCTCGGCGCGCGTCGCGCGCTCACGCGCCGCGGCGAGCTCCTGCTCGAGCGCGGCGCGCTCGCGGCGGAGGCGCTCGAGCTCGGCCGCGGAGCCGCGGAGCGCCTCGCCTTGCACCCGCCGCTGTTCCCGCAGCCGCTCGTGCAGCGCGCCGATGGCCTCGACCCGCTCCAGCAGGTGGCGGGCCAGGCGGTCAAAGGCCGTCGACCGCGCCATGAGCGCGGCGCGCTGGCGTTCGGCCTCGGCCTGCGCCTCCGGATGGCGCGCGAGCCGCTCCTCCACCGCGAGCAGGCGTTGGTCGAGCGCGACCCGGCGCGTGTCGAGGGTGGTGGTCTGCTTCTCGTGCTCGCGGCGGCGGGCCCCGAGCTGCGCGCTGCGGGCGTCGAGCTCGACGCGCGCCCGGCGCCGCTCCTGCTCGAGCGACGCCTGGCCGGCGGCGGCGGCCTCGAGCCCAGGCAGGCGTGCCTCGAGCTGCGCGACCCCGGCGACGTCGACGTCGTGTCGGGTCCGCAACTCGACGAGGTCGTGCTCGACGCCTTCGGTCTCCACGGCGCGGTCGGCCCGCTCGCGCTGGATGCGCTCGAGGGAGCCGGCCGCGTTCTGGAGCAGCGAGAGATTGGCCCGGCGGTCGGACTCGGCCGCGGCCTCCTCCTTCTGCGCCTCCTCGAGCCGCTCGCGCCCGGCGCCGATCCGGCGCTCGGCCTCGACGCGGGCGGCCTCGGAGCGCCCGGCCTGCTGGGTGGCCTCTTCGTGGGCGGCCAGTGTGGCGGTGAGGCCCTGGTCGCCGCCGATGCGCCACGGCGCGGTGCCCCCGAAGCGGTCGCCGTCGACCGTGACCGTGACGACGCCCGGGTGCGCGAGCGCGAGGTCGAGCGCGCGCCGCCAGTCGCCGTCGACGAGCACCACGCCCGCGAGCAGTCGGGTGAGCGCGGCCTCGAGCCCGGGAGTGCGGGCGCGCACGCAGTCGGTGAGCGCGCGGCAGCCGGGCACCGACACGCGCGGCGCGCGCTCGGCGTCGGCGGCGAGCAGCAGCCACGCGCCGGTGGCTCCGCCCTTCAGCGCTTCCAGCGCGGGACGCGCCGCGGCCGGATCGCTGAGGACGACGGCCTGCATCGCGTCGCCGAGCGCCGCGACCACCGCGGGCTCGAGCCCCGGCTCGATCTCCACGTGGTCGACGAGCGGGCCCACCACGCCGTGGAGGCCGGCGAGCGCGTCGGCCCCCGCGTGGGCCCGCGCGGTCTCGAGGGCCAGGCCGAGCGCGTCGGCGCGGGCGCGCCACCGGCCCGCCTCCCCCTCGGCCGCGCGCCACTCCTCGTCGGTGCGGCGCAAGGCCTCCTCCGCTTGCGTGCGGGCCTCGGCCGCGATCGTGTAGCGGGCCTCGAGCTCCGGCTTCGAGCCTTCGGCGCGCGCCAGGTCGGCTTGCAGGCGGGCCTGCTCCGCGCCCAGCGACTCCATGCGCTCGCGCATCTTCGCCCGGCGGGCGTCGAGCCGCGCGACCTCGGCGTCGCTGCGGTTGACGGCCTCGCGCCGCGCGCTCAGGTCGCGGCGCAGCACCGCGAGCGCCTCGGCGGGGGCCGGCCCCGCGGCGGCGACCACCCCGGGCGTGCGCTGCAGGGCGGCGACCTCGGCCGCGATCACGCGTTCGGCCTCCTGGATCGCCGCGAGCTCCGGGACCAGGTCGGCCCCCTCGGCGGCGATGGCCGCGAGCTCGGCGCGGATGCCGACGGCATCGGCGACCAACGTCTCGACCACGCCTTCGTCGGCGTTGCTGGCGAGCTCGCGCTCGAGCCCGCGCTGCTTCTCCACGACGAGGGCGTGGAGGCCGCGGGCACGCTCGCGCAGCGCCTCCACCCGCACGAGCCACTCCGCCAGCTCGTCGTTGCGGTGCGCGCCGAGCGACTCCTCGGCGTCGAGCACCGCGACGTCGAGCACCTGGAGGCCGTCGCGCAGCTCCTGGTCGCGCGCCGCGAGCTCCCGGCGGGTCTCGGCGATCCGGCCGCCGCGGGCCTGGAGCCCGGCGAGCTCGTGGCCCGCGAGGTGCAGGCGGATCGCACGCAGCTCGTCGGCGAGACCGTCGTGGCGGCGGGCCGCGTCGGCCTGCTTCGCGAGCGGCGTGAGCTGACGGCGGACCTCGCGCAGAGTGTCGTGCAGCCGCAGGAGGTTGCCCTCCGTCGCCTCGAGCCGACGCTCGGCCTTCTCGCGCCGCTTGCGGAACTTGAGGACGCCGGCCGCCTCCTCGACGATCGCGCGCCGGTCCTCGGGACGCGAGTTGAGGATCGCGTCGAGCTGACCCTGGCCGATGATGACGTGCTGCTGACGGCCGATGCCCGAGTCGGAGAGCAGCTCCTGGATGTCGAGCAGCCGGCACGGCGCGCCGTTGATCTGGTACTCGGAGTCACCGGTGCGGAACAGCGTCCGGGTGATGGTCACCTCGGTGAACTCGATCGGGAGGATGCCGGCGGAGTTGTCGATCGTCAGCGAGACCTCGGCCCGGCCGAGCGCGGCGCGCTGAGGCGTGCCGGCGAAGATCACGTCGTCCATCTTCGAGCCGCGCAGCGCACGGGCGCCCTGGGCGCCGAGGACCCACGCGACCGCGTCGACGAGGTTCGACTTCCCCGAGCCGTTGGGTCCGACGACCACGGTGACCCCGGGCTCGAACTCCAGCACGGTCTTGTCGGCGAAGGACTTGAACCCGCGCAGGGTGAGCGACTTCAGGAACAAACGGGACCCCTTCCTCGACCGCCGATGGTAGCCAGCCCCTCCCCCGAGTCCGCGGACACCGGGCGCCCGCCCTGGTCAGCGGATCGAGAACCCGGTCTCCCCCCGGGGCAGCTCGGGCATCGTCTCGACCCGGTCGACCCGGGCCCGCGACGGGCCCTCCGCGCACCACGCCACGAGGCGCTCGACGGCCGGAGCCGGGCCCTCGAACACCGCCTCCACCCGCCCGTCGGGCAGGTTGCGGGCGCTCCCGGCCACCCCGGCCGCGATCGCGGCACTCCGGCACGAATCGCGGAACCACACGCCCTGGACCCGGCCGCTCACGAGCACGCGCACCCGCACCGGCCCGGGCTCAGGAGCCACGCCGCTCACCGGAGCTCGGTGCGTGCACTGAGCACCTGGTAGGTGCTCAGTGCACGCACGAGCGTCAGACCTGGCACGCCTCGCAGAAGAACGTGCTGCGGCCGCCCACCTTCTGGCGGACGATCAGCCGCCGGCACCGGCGGCAGGGGTCGCCGTCGTGCGCATAGACCTTGTGGTGGAGCTGGTACTCACCCGGCTTGCCGAAGAGGTCGACGTACTGCTCGTCGGCGAGCGACGAACCCCGGTACTTCACCGCGTCCTGGAGGACCTCGACCATCGAGCGGTAGAGGCGGCGGGTCTCCTGATCGCTCAGCGAGTCGCTCGCGCGATCCCACCGGAGGCCCGCGGCGAACAGGATCTCGTCGCTGTAGATGTTGCCGATCCCGGCCAGGAACCTCTGGTCCATCATCAGCGGCTTGAGCTTGGTCTTGTGGCTCGTGAGCAACGCGCCGAAGCGGTCCCAGCTCATCGCGGTCTCGAGCGGGTCGAGCCCGAGGTGTGCGAGCTCCTCGACGTCCTTGTCGATGTCGTCGAAGTTGGTGACGAACATCTCGCCGAACGTGCGCGGGTCCACGAAGCGGAGCTGGCCGCCCTGGGTGAAGGTGATGGTCACGTGGTTGTGCTTGAGCTTCTCCTCGCGTGACGACTTGGCCCGCAGGAGCTGGCCCGACATCCCGAGGTGCACGACCAGGACGCGCTTCTCCTCCAGCTTGATCAGCAGGTACTTGCCCTTGCGGGCCACGCCCACGATCTTCTGCCCCTCGAGCTGGTCGGTGAACGCCTTCCGGGTCTTGTAACGCCGGATCGACCGCATGCCGTCGACCTCGACGCTCTTGATCCGCTTGCCCACGATCTCCTTCTCGAGATCGCGTCTCACCACCTCGACCTCAGGTAGTTCCGGCATCTGGTCCCCCGTTCGACGCCCCGTCCGAACCGATCGGTTCGGCGGCAACCACCGACGCGCCCACACCCTCGGGCGGGTCGGCTTGCTGCATGAGCCATTCCCACGCGCCACGCGCCGCCTGTTGCTCGGCGTGCTTCTTGGAGCGGCCTTCGCCCTCGCCCCGCGTCTCCCCCGCGAGGCGCACGCTCGCGTAGAAGTGCCGGGCGTGATCGGGACCTTCGGAGCGGACGCTGTAGCGCGGCATCTGCTCGAGCCGCCGCGCCGCGAGCTCCTGGAGGCGGGTCTTGAAGTCTTGGCCCCCCGGACCGAAGGCGTCCTCGGTGATGCGGTCGCGCAGGAGCTCGAGCACGAAGCGCTTCGCGGGCTCCCACCCGGCGTCGAGGTAGAGCGCGCCGATCACCGCTTCCATCGCGTCGGCCAGAATCGACGGCTTCTCGCGGCCACCCGACGCGTCCTCGCCCTTGCCGAGGAGCAGGTGCTCACCGAGGTGGATCTCCCCCGCGAGCTCGGCGAGCACCTCGGCGTTGACGACCCCGGCCCGCAGCTTGGCGAGCTCGCCCTCGGGCAGCTTCGGGTAGATGTCGTGCACGTACTCGGTGACCACGAGCCCGAGCACGGAGTCGCCGAGGAACTCGAGCCGCTCGTTGGACGCGGCGTCGACGTGCTCGGCGCAGTAGGAGCGGTGGGTGAGCGAGCGGCGCAGGAGCTGCTCGTCGGCGAACTCGTGGCCGACGCGCACCTCGAGGTCGCCGGGCGAGCGCGCCGACACCGGCATCACGCGTCACCGCCGGATGCACCCATGCGGGCCAGCACGTACTCGACCGTGTCGCGCACCGTCTGCAGCTCGACGAGATCGTCGTCGTCGACGGTGAAGCCGACCGTGCGCTCGCCGAGCTCGTCCTCGAGCGCCTCGACCAGCTCCATCACCGCGAGCGAGTCGGCCTCGAGATCGGTGGCGAAGGCGGAGTCGAGCCCGATCGCGCCCTCGTCGATCTCGAGGATCTCGGACAGTTGCGTGCGCACGAGCGCGAAGACCTCGTCGGGCCCGAGCGGTTCGCCGCTGCCCATGTGCGTCTCAGCCGGCATCGGCGATCGCCTCCTTGCTGCGCGCGATCACGTCGTCGCGTGCGCAGCTCTGGGCAACCCGGACCGCGCTCACGATCGCCCGCTCCCCCGACGAGCCGTGGGAGATGATGCAGATCCCGTCGACGCCGAGCAACAGGGCCCCACCGGTGGCGTCGGGATCGAGCTCACCGGCCTTGGCGAGCAGGAGCGGGGCGACGACCTTGGCCGCCTCCTTCGCCTCGGGCGTGCTCGCGAGCACGTCGAACACCATCGCGGCGATGCGCTGCATCGCGCCTTCCATCGTCTTCAGCGCGACGTTGCCGGTGAAGCCGTCGGTGAGCACGATGTCGGGCGAGTTGGAGATGAGGTCGCGGCCCTCGCAGTTGCCGGTGAAGCCCGGCACGGCCCGGAGCAGCGGGAAGGCGGCCTTGCGCAGAGCGTCGCCCTTGCCGGCCTCCTCGCCGTTGGACAGCAGGCCCACGCTCGGCGCGTCGACGCCGAGGCGCAGGCGGGCGTAGGCGACCGCGAGGTGCGCCCACTGCACGAGCCACTCGGCCTGGCAGTCGACCGTGGCGCCGCCGTCGACGAGGAGCTGCGGCCGGTCGGACCCGGGCACGGGGATCGGCACCGCGATCGCGGGCCGCGCCACGCCCTTGATCCGGCCCATGCGCAGCAGCGCGCCGGCCATCGTGGCTCCCGTGTTGCCCGCGCCGATCATCGCGTCGGCGAGGCCGTCGCGGACGGCCTCGGCCGCGCGCACGATCGACGAGTCCTTCTTCGCCCGGACCGCGGCAGCGGGCTCCTCCGCCATCGCGATGGTCTCCGACGCGTGCAGGATCTCGACGCCGTCGGGGAGCCCACCATCCGGCAGGACGGCCTCGATCGCGTCGGTGGCCCCGACGAGCAGGATGCGGACGTCGGGCACCTCGGCGACGGCCGCGAGCGCCCCGGCCACGATCGCCCCGGGCGCGCGATCTCCGCCCATGGCGTCGATCGCGACGACGGTCGTCATGCCGGGAGGTCGAGCACTGGCGTCAATCGACCTCGATCGCCTGCCGGCCGCGGTACCAGCCACAGTTGCCGCACACGATGTGCGGCAGCTTCGCCGCGCCGCAGTTGGGGCACACGGACTGTGCGGGGGCCTTCAGGACCCAGCTCGACGCGCGCCTCTGGCGGGTCTTGGCTCGGGGTGTCTTGCGCTTCGGGACTGCCATGTCGCGGTTGCTCCTCGGGATGCGTCGGTCTAGAGCCGGAGCTCACGGAGTGGCGCCCAGCGCTCGTCGCTCGGTGCCGCTTCGCAATCACAGGCGTTCTCGTTACGGTCGTTGCCGCACACGGGGCAGAGCCCGGCGCAGTCGTCGGTGCACAAGGGCGCGAGCGGGAGCTCCAGGAGCACCGCGTCCCGGACCGGCAGCGCGAGGTCGATGACGTCGCCCTCGAGCGGGTACGTCTCACCCTCGAGCGGCTCGGTCTCGAACAGCTCGTTCACCGGCAGCGCGAGCTCGCGGTCGATCGGGCGCAGGCATCGGCTGCAGTCACCGGTCCAGTGGCCCTTCACCTGGCCGCGCACCACGATCCCCTCCGGCACGCGCTCCAGGACCACGTCGACGACCAGCGGGTCGGACTCCGCGACGCGCGCGACCCCGGCCGCGAGCCCCGCGACGGGGGCCTCGATCACGACCGGGCGGCGCGCGCCCGGGTGATGGAGGAGGTCGGCGACGTTCGTGCGGAGTCCGGTCATGGGTGATTGCGTCCGTGGGCTGCGGTCCACACTCGGGGACGGAAGGCCCGGAGTGACGTCCGGCCGAACGGCGGTTCGGCCAGGTCAGCGCCTATTCGGCGCCGGGCGATGGTAGCAGGATCCACCATTTCCCAGTATCTCCCAGGACGGCCCTCACGGCGGGGATGCCGGGGAAGCTCCAGGGAGGGCGCCGACCTCCGGATGCTGAGCTCTTGTCGCAGATCGGGGCGTTTGCCCAGGCGGCCGACCTGCGGCCTAGAGGTGGTCCTGGTCGAAGAAGGCGCTGTCGTCGTCCTCGACCTCGGCGTCCCCCGACGGGTCGACCACCACCTGGAGCCGCTCCCGGCCCTTCTGCACCGCGAGCATCGTGCGCTCGAGGACGACCTCGAACGAAGCGAGCTTCTGGTCGATGTAGTCCTCGGCCTCGTGCCGGAGCTGGCGGGCCGTGGCCTCCGCGTCGGAGCGGGTCTGCCGCGCGGTCGCCTCGGCCTGGCGCACGATCTCGCGCTCCTCGACCATGCGGGCCGCGGTGGCCGCCGCCTTCTCCCGGATGTCCTCCGCGTCGCGGCGGGCCTCCGAGAGGAACTCGTCGCGTTCCTTCAGCAGCCAGCGGGCCTGGCGCAGCTCCTCGGGCAGGCCCTCGAGCGCGGCCTCGAGGAGATCGAGCATCTCGTCCCGGTTGACCAGGACCGACGCCGACATCGGCATCGAACGACCGGCCTCGACCAGCTCCCGCACGCGCAGGAGGATCTCCTCGACGTCGTACGAGGACACGGCCGTGGGGTCGGTCATTCCATCTCTCCCCGTTCGAACACCTCGGCCATGCGCTTGGCGACCCGCGGCGGCACCATGCTCGAGACGTCACCCCCGTACTTGGCGACCTCCCGGACCAGGCTGGACGAGAGGAACGAGTGCTTCGGGCTGGTCGAGATGAAGAAGGTGTCGATCCCGCTCAGGCGCTGGTTCATCTGCGCCATCTGCAGCTCGTAGTCGAAGTCGGAGACGGCCCGGAGACCCTTCACGATCGCGTCGGCGCCGTGCTCGGCTGCGAAGTCGACGAGCAGGCCCTTGAAGAAGGCGATCCTGACGTTGTCGAGGTGCGCGGTCTCCTCGCTGAGCATCTCCTGGCGCTCCTCGAGGGTGAAGAGCGACTTCGACTTCTGCGGGTTGCGGATGACGGCGACGATCACCTCGTCGAAGTGCCGCGAGGTGCGCTCGATGATGTCGAGATGCCCCAGCGTCACGGGGTCGAACGAGCCGGGGCACAAGGCGATGGACACGCGGCGGGGGCTCCTTGGCGATCATGTTGGTGCCAGAGGTGGGGGCGGCGACCGATCAGGAACCGCCGGTCACGGCCGGTGCGCCCGCGACCACGACGAGAGTATCCCCGAACGCCCGTGACCAGGTGACGAGCCACCCGTCGGGCAGTTCGGGGGCCCCCTGGCGCCGGGTCCGCTCGATGACGACGGTGGCGCCCGGGACGAGCCAGTCGCGCCCGGCCAGCGCCGCGACGACGGCCTCGACCTCCGGGTTGCCCAGGGCGTACGGAGGGGCGACGAAGACGAGGTCGAACGGCCGCTCGACCCGGCCCTCCAGGAAGGTGGCCACCCGGGACTTCACCGCCCGGCCCCGCCGGGCGAGGTGGGTGGTGTCGAGATTGGTGCGGATCGCCTCGAGGGCGAGGTCGTCGGCGTCGACCAGCACGCCGTCGGACGCGCCGCGCGAGAGGGCCTCGATGGTCAGCGCCCCGGTGCCGGCGAAGAGATCGAGGACGTGCGCGCCGCGGAGCCGGTCCCGGGCATCGAGCGACGAGAACAGCGCCTCGCGGGCCCGCCCGGTCATGGGCCGGGTCGCGTCGCCCTTCGGCGCGACGAGTCGCAGACCGCCCGCCTCACCCGCGATGACCCGGAACCCCGTCGACACGCCGACGATCGTGCCATGCCCGCCGGGACCAGGGTCGAAGGACCCGGGCGCCCGGTGCCGGCGCGCGTCAAGCTGGGCCCATGCTTGATCACCTGTCGATCCAATGTGCCGACACCAGCGCCAGCGCAGCGTTCTACGACGCGGTCCTCGCGACGATCGGGGGCGGGCGCGTCATCGACTTCGGACCGGTCGTCGGCTTCGGCGTGGGCGGCAAGCCGGAGTTCTGGATCGGTCCCCCATCCGCCGGCGACGGCTTCCGCGAGTCCCACATCGCGTTCGCCGCGCCCGACCGGGCCGCGGTTCGCGCGTTCTTCGACGCCGCGGTGGCCACCGGCGCGGAGGTGCTGCACGAGCCGAGGCTGTGGCCCGAGTACCACCCCGGCTACTACGGCGCGTTCGTCCGCGATCCCGACGGCAACAACGTCGAGGCCGTCTGCCACACGCCGGAATGAGCTCGTGCGGATCAGCGCTTCGGGCCGGAAGACCTGGAACGTCCGCTCGCCTTCCGGCAATCTGGGTTTCGTGGACGGGTTCGCGATGACCGTGCGGGACGCCTCGTCGGACGACGGGTCGGATCTGGTCGCGGTCTTCCCGCACGCGGACCGGTTGCGCTGGCGGATCACGTTGGCGAACCGGGGCACGGAGGACCTGCTGGTCGTCGAGATCGGCGGCGTCGTCCGCGGCTTGATGAGCATCCGGTGGAGCGACGGCTGCGATCCGCCGAACCCCTGGCTGTACGGCGCCGAGGTCGCGGAGTCGTTCCGATCCAACGGCCTCGGCACAGCGCTCTGGAACGAAGCCGAACGCCGCTGCATCCAGGGTGGCGCCACGGCCGCATCGCTCGACGTCGACGTCGACAACGTGCACGCCCAGAGGCTGTACCTGCGCCTCGGCTACGAGATCGTGGGCCCGCACCAACATCGATGGCGGTCGTTCGATCCCGACACCCGGGCATTGGTCGCGGAGGGAACCTCCGAGACGTGGATCATGCGCAAACGCCTGATGTGACCCGGTGCGCTCGACGGCCCGGGCGGGCGGTCAGCTCTTGAACAGGAAGTCGACCGAGTCGCCGAGCAGGTCCTCGACCTCCTCGCGCAACGCGGGATTGCGTTCGAGCAACGGGTCGGCGTCGAGGATCTGCTCCGCGGTCTTGCGCGCCGCGAGCACGTACTTCTCGTCGCGCGGGATCTTGCCGAGCTTGAGGTCGCCCATGCCCGCCTGGCGCTCGCCGAACACCTCACCCGCGCCGCGGATCGCGAGGTCCTGCTCGGCGAGGTGGAAGCCGTCGGTCGATTCGACCATCGCGTCGACGCGGGCCTGGCCGTCGGGCGTCGTCGGCTCGGCGAAGAGGAAGCACCAGCTCCGGTCGCCGCCGCGCCCGACCCGGCCCCGGAGCTGGTGCAGCTGCGACAGCCCGAAGTGGTCGGCGTCCTCGATGATCATCACGGTCGCGTTGGGCACGTCGACGCCGACCTCGATGACCGTGGTGGCGACCAGCACGTCGATCGTCCCGGCCCGGAACGCGGCCATCACCGCTTCCTTGTCCTTGCCCGCCATCTGCCCGTGCAGCAGGCCGAGCCGGAGGTCGTGGAGCTCGCCGCCGCCGAGGTCCTCGAACTCCTCGGTCGCGGCCTTCGCCTGCGTCTTCTCCGAGCCTTCGACGAGCGGGCACACGATGTAGGCCTGGTGACCGGCCGCGACCTCGGCCTTCAGCAGGTCGTAGGCGCGCGAGCGGGCCATCGGGTCGGGACCCACCAGCTCGGTGGTGATCGGCGTGCGCCCGGGCGGGAGCTCGCGGAGCTCGCTCTTGTCGAGGTCGCCGTAGATGAGCATCCCCGCGGTCCGTGGGATCGGCGTCGCGGTCATCACGAGGAGGTCGGGATCGTCGCCTTTCGCGCGCAGCAGCGCGCGCTGCTCGACGCCGAACCGGTGCTGCTCGTCGATCACGACCACGCCCAGGCGGTGGAACTCGACCCCGCCGTACAGCAGCGCGTGCGTGCCGATCAGGATGTCGATGCTCCCGTCGAGCAGGCCGGCCGAGATGCGGCGGCGCTCCGCCGCGGTCGTCTTGTTGGTGAGCAGCGCGACGCGTACGGGCCGCTCGCCGAACAGCGAGGACTCACCCGCCGGGACCTCGAGGCCGTCGAGCATGCGCACGCTGCCCAGGTGGTGCTGCTCGGCCAGCACCTCGGTGGGCGCCATCAGCGCGCCCTGATAGCCGCCCTGCACCGCCACGAGCAGCGCCGACAGCGCGACCACGGTCTTGCCCGATCCGACGTCGCCCTGCAGGAGCCGGTGCATCGGCGCGGGCGCCGCGAGGTCGGCGTCGATCTCGGCGATCGCGCGGCGCTGGTCGCCGGTGAGCGCGAACGGGAGCGCGGCGTGGAAGCGCGCGACGAGCTCGCCGTCGACCACGTGCCGGATGCCGGGGCTCGCCGCGAGCGCGCGCTTGCGGGCCACGAGGCCCACCTGCATGCGGAGGAACTCGTCGAAGCGCAACCGCCGCTCGGCCTGGTAGCGCTGCGCGTCGTCGTCCGGTTGGTGCACGCGCCGGTACGCGGCGGTGCGGTCGACGAGCTTGAGCTCGCGCCGGATCCCGGCGTCGAGCGGCTCGGCCAGCGGGCCGGCGGCGTCGAGCACGGCCGCGACCACCGGCCGCAGCTGCCAGGTGCTCACGTCGGCCTTCCCCGACTGCGGGTAGATCGGCACGATGACGCCGGTCTTGTCGCCGAGGTGGTCGACCACGTCGACGACCGGGTTGGTCATCTTGCGCGCGCCGTTGAAGATCTCGAGCTTGCCGAAGAACGCGGCCTCGGTGCCCACGGCGAGCTGCTTCTCACGCCACGCCTGGTTGAAGAACGTGATCGGGAGGTAGGACGTGCCGTCGAAGACGCTCGCCTCCACGAGCGACCGGCCGTTGCGCGTGCGGCGCGACGAGATCCGCTTCACCTCGGCGAAGATCGTGGCCTCGTCGCCGGGCGCGAGGTCGGCGATGTCGGCCTTCTTCGTGCGGTCGTGGTAGCGGCGCGGGTAGTGCTGCAACACGTCGAGCACCGAGCGGAGGCCCATGATGTCGAGCCGCTCCAGGAGCTTGCCCGACACCCGCGGCAGGTCGCCGGTCGGGATCGCCGCGACCTCGCGCAACGTGCGCGCCACGCGCCTACTCGACGCCGATGAGGTACGGGTAGAGCGGCTGGCCGCCGTCGTGGACCTCGACCTCGACCTGCGGGTACGCGAGCTTCAGGTGCTCCTCGAGCCGGGCCGTCTCCGAGCCGCGCGCTTCGTTGCCCACGAGCAGCGTGACGAGCTCGCTCTCGTCGTCGACGAGCCGGTCGACGAGCTCGATCGCGGCGTCGGACGCGGTCTTCGTGGCCGCGCACACGCCGGTGTCGTCGAGCGCGATCCACTGCCCCTTGGCGATCGGGCCGATCTCCACGACGCTGTCCTTCACGGCCTGCGTGACCTCGCCGGTGCGCACGCGCGTCACGCCTTCGCCCATGGCGGCGACGTTGACGTCGATCTCGGCGTCGGGATCGAACGACATCATCGCCGCGAGCCCTTCGAGGACCGCGGTGGTGGGGACGACCTCGACCCGGATGTCGGTGAGCTCCTGCACCCGCCGGGCCACCGGGATGATGTTCTTGTTGTTGGGGATCACGATGACGGCCTCGGCCGAGCACGCCTGCACCGCTTCGAGGATCTGCGCGGTCGACGGGTTCATCGACTGGCCACCCGCGACGATCGCCTGGACGCCGAGGCTCTGCAGCAGGCGGCGGATGCCGGCTCCCACGCCCACCGCGACGACGGCCGTGGTGGTGGGCGCAGCCGGCGCGACGACCTGCACGACCCCGGTGTCGTCGGAGGCCGCGGGCGCGTGCGGGAGCGCGCCCTTCGGGCGGGAGGGGGTGGTGTGTTCGAGGACCCACCGCTCCTCCTCCTCGACCTGCTCGAAGAGGTCGGTCACCCGGATCTTCACCGGCCTGCCGGCGTCGATGCCGGCCTCGATCGAGGTACCGATCTGGTTCGTGTGGATGTGGCAGTTCCAGATGCCATCGCCGCCGACCACGACGATCGAGTCGCCGATCGAGTCCCACGCGTCCTTGAAGCCCGGGATCGTGACGTCGTCGGCCTCGAGGAGGTACATGACCTCGTAGCGGAGCGACGCGACGTCGTCGCCGTCGTCGGCGCCCAGGAGGTGCCGCTCGACGGCCGCGGGGGCGTGGACGTGCTCCGGCTCCGGCACCGGCCGGCCGTCGACCACCTCGAGGAACGCGTCGAGGAGCAGGGAGAAGCCCAGGCCCCCGGCGTCGACCACCCCCGCGTCCTTCAGGACGGGGAGCAGCTCGGGGGTCTGCAGGACCGCGTCCTTGGCCGCCTCGGCCGCCCACTCGAGGACCGTGAGCAACGAGGGCGCGCCGCGGTCGGAGCCCGCGCGTGCCACAGGAGCACAGCGCTCGGCGGCCTCGGCTGCGGCCCGGACGACCGTGAGGATCGTGCCCTCGACCGGGCGCATCACGGCCTCGTAGGCCGCGTCGGACGCCCGGCGCAGGCCGAGGGAGAGGTCGTCGGCTCCGGCCGAGGTGAGCTCCCGGAAGGTGTCGGCGAGGCCCCGGAGGATCTGGGACAGGATCACGCCCGAGTTGCCCCGGGCCCCCATCAGGGAGCCGTGGGCCACGGCCTTGCAGACGTCGGCCATGGAGTCGGGCGCCCCGGCGAGCTCGGCGCTCACGGATTCCAGGGTGAGGGCCATGTTGGTGCCGGTGTCGCCGTCGGGCACGGGGTAGACGTTGAGGAGGTTGAGCTCCTCCTGATGCGCGCGCAGCACGTCGCGGTAGAGGGTCACCACCCGCCGGAGCTCCGGCGCACCGAGTTCGGCCAGAACCGTCATCGGGGCGATGCTAGACGTCCTGCACACCGGCGCCAGGGGTGGGTTCGCGGTCGCTGCTATCCTCTCCGGGTTCTCGGAAGCGGCGATTCCACTCGGAAGTTGGTCAGCGAATGTCATCCGTCTGCGACGTGTGCGCCAAGAAGCCGATCTTCGGCAAGCGCCTCAGCCACTCCCACCGGCGGACCAACCGGCGTTGGAACCCCAACGTGCAGAAGGTACGCGTCGTCGTCAACGGCGCGCCGAAGCGCCTCAACGTCTGCACCGGCTGCCTCAAGGCCGGCAAGATCCAGAAGCCCTGACCCGGAGGCCGGCATGCAGGGCGTGGTGCGCACCTTCGATCCGCAGACCGCGGAAGGCGTCGTCGTCAGCGACCGGCCCGACCGCCGCGAGTACGTGCTCGCCACCGACGCGCTCGCCGGATCCATCTTCCGCGTGTTGCGCCAGGGTCAGCGGATCGTCTTCGAGCTCAACGGGCGCGAGCAGGCCGTCAACGTGCGCACCGGCGCCGAGGCCGACATGGGCATCGCCGACGCCCGCGTCTGACCCCGGGTCCTGCCGCACCGGAGGGACGCCGCGGCGCCGCTGAGCGGTCCCGGCTAGTAGCCGTCGCGGCGGCGGGCGAAGCCGCTGAAGACCAGCAGCAGCAGGCAGGCGCCGAGGAACGCGACCAGGATCGAGCGGAGCCCGAACCCGCCGATCCCCTCGCCGACCACCACCTGGAACAGGAAGCCGCCGATCAGGCCGCCGAGGATCCCGATGACGAGGGTCAACAGGCAGCCGGTGCCCCGCACCCCGGTCACCGCCTTCGCGAGCACGCCCGCGACCAGCCCGACCACCAACCACCCGATCACGCCCACCGGCGCACGCTACCCCGCCCGAGTTGAGGGGGGTCGGGGCCGCGCCGATACGATGCGAGGTCCCTACCCGGCCCCGCGCCGGCCCCGGACCGACTCCGTCGATGCGACCAAGGTGAGGCCATGACCGCGAGCGTGACTTCCGAGGCTCCGACCACGAACGAGCGGCTCCTGCGCTGGGTGGAGGAGGTCGCGGCCCTCACCGAGCCCGCCAACGTCTACTGGTGCGACGGCTCCGACACGGAGGCCGAGCTGCTCTGCAAGCAGCTGGTCGACGCGGGCACGTTCACGCCCCTCGACCAGGTGAAGCGCCCCAACTCCTACTGGGCCGTCTCGTCGCCCTCCGACGTCGCCCGGGTCGAGGACCGCACCTTCATCTGCTCCGAGCGCGAGATCGACGCGGGTCCCACCAACAACTGGACCGACCCGGCCGAGATGCGGGCCACGCTCCAGGGCCTGTTCGCCGGCTCGATGCGCGGCCGCACGATGTACGTCGTGCCGTTCAGCATGGGCCCCCTCGGCTCGCCGCTCTCCTACATCGGCGTCGAGCTCACCGACTCGCCCTACGTCGCCGTCAGCATGCGGACCATGACCCGGATGGGCCAGGCCGCGCTCGACGTGCTGGGCGACGGCGAGTTCGTGCCGTGCCTCCACAGCCTCGGCGCACCACTGGCCGAGGGCGAGACCGACGTCCCGTGGCCGTGCAACGACACCAAGTACATCGTCCACTTCCCCGAGACGCGCGAGATCTGGTCCTACGGCTCCGGCTACGGCGGCAACGCGCTGCTCGGCAAGAAGTGCTTCGCGCTGCGCATCGC
>JADGOM010000163.1 GCA_017882925.1 Acidimicrobiia bacterium
GCGAACCCGTACGTGAGCCTCCGGCTCGCGCAGGGGCTCCCGGCCGGCAACCGCTGCCGCATGCCGTCGAACCCGACCCCGCACCCGCTCGCGGCGTCGGGCCGCGGGTACTGGACCCTCGGCGCCGACGGCGGCGTGTTCACCTACGGCGCGCTCGGCTTCTACGGCAGCACCGGGGGCATGAAGCTCAAGGCGCCCGTCGTCGGCATGGCCCCGACGCCCACCGGCAACGGCTACTGGCTCGTGGCCTCGGACGGCGGGGTCTTCACGTTCGGCGACGCCGCGTTCCACGGCAGCACCGGCGCGCTCACGCTCAAGTCGCCGATCCTCGGCCTGGCCGCGACGCCGAGTGGCCAGGGCTACTGGCTGGTCGCGGGGGACGGCGGTGTCTTCAGCTTCGGCGACGCCGCGTTCTACGGCAGCACCGGCGCGATGCGGCTCAACAAGCCCGTGGTCGGCATGGCTGCGACGCCGGGCGGCCACGGCTACTGGCTGGTGGCCTCCGACGGCGGCATCTTCAGCTTCGGCGACGCGACCTTCTTCGGCAGCACCGGGGCCCTCCGCCTCGACCAGCCCGTCATCGGCATGGCGACCCGGCCCCAGGGTGACGGCTACTGGCTCGTGGCCAAGGACGGCGGGGTCTTCACCTTCGCCGCCGCGCCCTACCTCGGCAGCACGCCCGCCGAGGGTGCCTGCGTGCCGCCGACCGCGGCGGAGATCGTGCCGTCGGCCACCGGCAACGGCTACTGGATCCAGGGCACCAACGGCGTGGTGACCGGTTACGGCGACGCCCGGCAGCTCGGTGACGCCCACGCGCTCGGGATCAAGGCCATCGGCCAGGCCTCGGTCGGGTAGCCCGGGACGGGGCGGCCGGCACCCCGAAGGGGTCGGGCCGCCGCATCCGGGGTAGAAATCGACGCACACCGCCCCGGCAGGACAGAATCTCCGCCGTCCTTCCGCGCCCGCACCGACCAGGGAGCACTATGAACGTCGTCGTCTGCGTCAAGCAGATCCCGGACCCGGCCACCCCCGGGGAGCTCAATGCCGACACGCACACGCTCAAGCGTGAAGGGAAGCTGATCCTCGACGAGTCCGACAGCTTCGGCGTCGAGATGGCGCTCCAGCTCGTCGACAAGGCCGGCGGCGGCGAGGTCACCCTCGTGTCGATGGCCCCGAACGACGAGGTCTCGGGCCTGCGCACCGCGCTCGCGATGGGTGCGGCCAAGGCGATCCTCGTCTCCGACCCGGCCCTCGCCGGCTCCGACTCGCTCACGACCGCCAAGGTGATCGCCAGGTCGGTCGAGCGTGCGGGCGGGATCGACCTCGTCCTCACCGCCACCGAGAGCACCGACGGCTACACCGGCACGATCCCGGGCCAGGTCGCCGGGCTCCTCGGCTGGCCGTCGCTCACCTTCGCCAAAGAGGTGGAGATCGCCGACGGCACCGTGAAGATCCAGCGCCAGACCGAGGCCGGCTACGACGTCGTCGAGGCCTCGCTCCCCGCGGTGGTCAGCGTGACCGCCGGTGTGGTGGAGCCGCGCTACCCGTCGTTCAAGGGGATCATGGCGGCCAAGAACAAGCCGGTCGACAAGGTGACCGCGGCCGATCTCGGCCTCGACGCCTCGCAGGCCGGCTGGGCCGGCGCCCGGCAGCAGATCGTCTCGGTAGAGAAGGCGCCCGAGCGCCAGGCCGGCGAGAAGATCGAGGACGACGGCACCGCGCACGAGCAGATCATCGCCTTCCTCGAGAAGCTCAAGGTCATCTGAGGCCTCACCCGCTCCTGCCACCTGCGCCGGCCGGCTCGGCCGGCGCCACCGCTCGACGGGCCCCCGTGCGGGGCCATCGCGAAGGGAACGCACCATGGGACTGAAGATCTGGGTCTTCGCCGAGGCCGACGGCGACAAGCCGGCCAGCAGCACGCTCGAGCTCCTCACCAAGGCCCGCGAGGTCGGGGAGACCGTCGAGGCCGTCTACGTCGGTAGCAACGCCGACGCGCTCGCCGGCACCCTCGGCGAGTACGGAGCGAGCAAGGTCTACGCGGTCGACCCGGGTGGCGTGCTCCCCGGCGTGGTCGGGGCGACCGCGCTCGTCGACCTGCTCGCGGCCAACTCACCCGACATCGTGCTGTTCGCGCAGAGCTACGACGGCCGCGACGCGATCTCCCTGCTGTCGGCCAAGCTCGACAAGCCCGTCCTCACCAACGGCTTCACCCTGCGCCTCGACGGCGACAAGGTGATCGTCGGCACGCAGATCTTCGGCGGCAACACGCTCGTCGACGCCGAGTTCGAGGGCGAGGCTCCGTTCCTCGCCGCGATCCGGCCCAAGTCGTTCGCGGCCGAGCCGTCGGGCGGTGCCGCGGCGGCGGTCGAGACCGTCGCCGCTCCCGACCTGGGCCGTGCCGGTGAGGCGAAGGTCCTCGAGACGCACGTCGAGGAGCGCGAGGGTCCGAAGCTCGAGGAAGCAGTCGTCGTCGTCTCCGGTGGCCGCGGGCTCGGCAGCGCCGACAACTACGGGCCGCTGGTCGACGATCTCGCCAAGCTCCTCCACGGGGCCTCGGGCGCGTCGCGCGCGATCGTCGACGCGGGCTGGGTGCCCTACGCGAAGCAGGTCGGCCAGACCGGCAAGACGGTCAAGCCGAAGCTCTACGTCGCGATCGGCATCTCCGGCGCCACCCAGCACATGGTGGGCATGAAGGGCAGCGACAACATCATCGCGATCAACAAGGACGGCGAGGCCCCGATCTTCGGGATCGCCGACCTCGGGGTCGTCGGTGACGCCACCAAGGTCGTGCCCAAGCTCATCGAGGCCCTGCGGGCGCGCAGCTGATCGGGGCACCAGCCCCCGGTCACCCGATGCCGACGTGACCACCCGATGATGATCCGACGGCTGGGATCCGGAGACGGCGACGTCCTCCGGATCCTCGCGGTCGACAACGCCCGCTTCGACGAGCCCGGCCAGGGCGGCGCGCTCCGCCCGTTGGGCCCCGACGCCGCCCGGCGCGTGCTCGGCGACGAGAAGACCCACGTGCTCGTCGCGTTCCTCGACGACGAGCCGGTGGGCTTCCTGTTCGCGTTCGAGCTGCTCCGCCGGGCCGCCGACGTGGGCCCGAGCGAGCTCTACGTCGACGAGGTCGGCGTGCGCGACGACCACCGCCGCGAAGGCGTCGCCCGCGCGTTGCTCGACGCGCTCTCGCAGCTGGCGCGCGGCCGCGGCATCACCAACGGGTTCGTCTTCACCAACGCGTCGAACGCGCCCGCCGTCGCGCTCTACGAGTCGTTCGGCGGCGTGCGCCCCAACCCCGACGACGTGATGTTCGACTTCCGCCTGGGCTGAGCGCGGGAGAACTCGACGCCAGGCGGGCTATTGCCGGGAGAGGCCGCGGATCTGCACCTCGCAGAGCTGCTCGATCCGGTGCGGGCCTCCGGCTCAGGTCCCGCCCATGTCCACGTCGACGAACACCGGCGTGTGGTCCGAGGGCCCGGTCCCCTTGCGGCCGTTGCGGTCGATCAGGGCCCAGGTCATGCGCTCGACCAGCGGCGCGGTCATGTAGACGAGGTCGATGCGCATGCCGCGGTGCTGGTGGAAGGCACCCTGGCGGTAGTCCCAGTACGAGTAGAGCTTGGGCTGGTCGTAGCGGGCGCGGAACGCGTCGACGAAGCCGGCGTCGCGCAGGCGGGCGAGCGCGGCGCGCTCCTCCGGCGTCACGTGCGTGGCGCCCTCGAACGCCTTCACGCTCCACACGTCCTTGTCCTCGGGCGCGACGTTGAAGTCGCCGAGGACCGCGGTGAGATCGGTGGCGGAGGTGGTGGCGGTGAGGTACTCGCGGAGCTGGTCGAGCCACAGCAGCTTGCGGTCGTAGAACTCGGTCGCGACCTCGCGCCCGTTGGGCACGTAGACGGAGAACACGCGCACGCCGCCGCACGTGGCCCCGATGACCCGCGCGTCACCGAGGTACGCGTCGTCGTCACCGATGCCGCTGGTGACGTCGTCGATGCCGACCTTCGACAGGATCGCCACGCCGTTCCAGCGGCCCTGGCCGTGGTGGACGCTCTCGTAGCCGAGGGCGCCGAACGTGAGCTGCGGGAACGCGTCGTCCGCGAGCTTGGTCTCCTGCAGGCAGAGGACGTCGGGCTCCGCCTCCGCGAGCCACTGCTCGACGCGGGGCAGGCGGGCCTTCAGCGAGTTGACGTTCCAGGTCGCGATGCGCATGCGGATTGTCTACCCCGGCGGCCGCGTCCGCCGCGTCCGCCGGAGCTCACCGCTTGCCGCCGGGCTTCTTCGCCTGGCCCCGGGTCTGCAGCTGGACGACCTGCTGGAACGTCGGCCGGTTGATCCAGCGCATCGGCAGCACCTTGGCGAGCAGCGGGTCGAAGCGGATCTCGTCGTCGGCCGGGGTGCGGACCCACTTCGCGGGATCCGGGCTCGAGAACTGCGTGGTGAGCGAGTCGGCCGCCCGGGCCAGCGACGACCAGAGCGCGGCGCGGCACGCGGCCAACGACGCCGGCGCCGACGCGGTGCGCCCGCAGTACGCCGTCTTCCAGCCGCCGGTGGTCTTGTCGCCCAGGATCAGGTGGAGGTCCTGCATCACCGCGCCGTAGGAGCCGTCGTCGAACGAGGAGCCCTTGTGCTCCTGCGGGCTGTCGTCGACGACGAGCTTGAGCGCCTCGAACGGCGTGCCGACGGCGCTCCCGAAGATCGCGTCGGTGAGCGGCCGCCACCAGGCGTCGAGCACCGCGATCGCGCCGCCGTCCTCGTAGGCGCCGTCGCCGTTGGTGTCCTTGCGGTGGCCGCCGTCCTTCACCCAGATCCCGAGCTCCTTCCGGAGCGCGAGGAGCCGGTCGTCGGCCGGCGCGGAGTCGCCCGTCATCACGCGCAGCAGGAGCGGGAGGACCTGCTCCGCGCGCAGGTCGACCGTGCCGGCGTCGCCCATCGCGTTGACCACGTCGGCGGGGACGATCTTCCGGTTCTTCGTGGCGACGAGCTTCGCCAGGCGCTCGTTGAGCAGCGTGACCCGGTGCACCGGTCCGTAGCTCCACTGCGCGTCGGACGGCCGGAAGCCGGGCGCCTGCTGGTTGTTCCACGACGTGAGGAAGCCGGAGCCCGGGTTCACCTCCCACGGCTGGTCGGCCCCGGGGAGGTAGCCCTTCCAGTCGTGGGTGCCGTCACCGATCGTGGGCAGGTCGGGGTCGACGCCCTTCGCCCGCAGCGGGACCTTGCCCGAGTGCTGGTAGCCGATCGTCGTCGCATCCACGTAGAACCAGTTGAACGTGTAGTCGATCCCGTGCGCGGCCTCGCGGAACGCGTCGTAGCCGCCCTTCATGTACTTCGGGTCGTTGAGGCGCTTGAAGCCGACGGCGGAGCCGAGCTCGTCGCCGTAGGTGCTGCGCTTCTGCGCGACGGCGATCGGCTCACCGGTGGCGAGCCTCCCCCGTTGCACGATGGGGCCGTAGTCGGGGCTGCGCTCGACGTGCCACGTGTAGGTGGTGCCGTCGGGGGCGATGGTCTCGTGGTCGAACGTCTGGATCGCGACGCACTTCCCCTTGCGCTCGTACCCCTCGGACGTGGTCGTCGCGGCACCGCCGGAAGGATCGCAGAGCTTCAGCACGAAGCTGTCGACGTTGTCGGCGCCCGACGACGTGGCCGAGAACGCGTAGTCGGTGCCCCGGCCGAGCTGCACGTAGAGGTCGGCCCCGACGAAGCCGACCCCGCGCGCGTCGATCCCGGGACCGTGCACGTCCTTCTCCATGAGGAGGCCGGGCACGTTGTAACCGACCTGGGGCCCGAACACCGCGATCGGCTTGCCGGTCTGCGTGTGCGCGCCCGACACGAGCAGGGCGTTGCTCATCGACGCGGTGCCGTCGGCCGGATCGGCGGCGAGCGACATCACCTCGGCCACCGCGGCCGCGCGGGTCGTCGGCGCGGCGACCGCCGTGGAGACGGCCGCGGCTCCGGGGCTCGCCGCATCCGGTGCCGCGTAGCTGGTGACGCCCGCGAGCACCCTGCTCGACACCGGGGCGACGGTCGCGCCCGCCGGGGTCATCGCCGCGCAGTCGAGCGCGGGCACGGCCTGCGGGTCGACCGGCCCGAGGTTGGTGTCGTACGGGGTGTCGTGCGTGGAGGTCGTCGGCGCGGCCGGGTCGTCGACGAAGTGGAGGTCGTCGAACACCTTGCGCGCCGCGGTCGCGCTGCCGGTCGCGGCCGTCATCGCCGCGAGCCCGCACGCGTTGCGCACCTCGGTGCCGCCGCCCTTGCCGAAGATCGAGCCCACGACCGCCGCCACCGCGATCGTGTCGCCGGGCGTCCACGGCACCGGCTTCTGGCCGAGCAGCTGGTACTCGGCGGGGAGGAGCGACGGGTCCTGCGCGGTCTTGTCGATGAACGCGTTGAATCCCGCGGTGTAGGCGCGGAGATCGGCGACGATCGCCTTGCCCTCCGGCCCCGAGCGCTCGAGCTGCTTGACCTGGTTGTCGAGGTCGGCGTCGCTGTACGGCGCGGCGGCGATGCCGACCTGGTCGCGGGGGAGCCCGGCGGTGCCGACCAGCGCGGTGAGGTTGGCGCGCCCGACCCGGCGCAGGACGTCGGCCGCGAGCAGCCGGTCCTCGGCGGTCGTGTACCCCTCGCCGAAGAGCGCGCCGTAGCGGGTCCGGCCGTAGATGTGGGGCACGCCGGAGGTCTTGTCCCGGATCACGGTGACGTCGGGTTGCGGGTCGTAGACGCGCGCGATGTCGCTGGCCTTCACGCCGAACGACTCGTCCTTGAAGTACTGATCGAGCGTCTTCGCGGTGATGTTCGGGGCCGCGCCGGTAAGTGCGTCGTACTGGGCGCGCTGGTCGGCGAAGTGCGGCGGGAAGCCGTTGGGGTCGTTGGCCGAGACTGCGGCGCCGGTCTGCTGCAGCTCGGCCGGCGTGAGGTTGGCGTCCTGGCCCGGCGCGTAGATGTTGCGGAAGCCACCCGCGTCGCTCGAGCCGCGGTACTTCCCGCTGCTGTCGACGGCGGGATTGGTCACCGCGGTCGTCGACGGCGCGGTGGTGGCGGCGGAGGCGATGGGGCCGGTGGCGACGACGAGCGCGACGATGGCCACGAGCCCTGCCCGTCCGGCTCCCCGCACGATTCCCCCTGAAGATCCCGCCCCGGGCAGCCCGCGCCCGCTCGGATCGGGACCGTACCCCGAGCGGGCCCGGTGGGAGCTGTCGGCGCCGGGTTTCCGCGGGCGTCGCGCGTCTACGACTCCCGCACGACCTCGCTCGCGGGCTTGTCGTCGCGGGTCCCGAGGTACGCGGGCTGGCGGAGCTGCCCGCCGCTCGTCCACTCGGTGAAGCGCACCTCGCACACGAGATCCGGCCGCACCCAGCGCGGGTCGGGCAGCTTCGGCGTCTCGCGGAACGGGCTGGTGCCACGGGCGCGGCGGTCGAGGAGCGGGCCCAGGCGGTCGAGCTCGGCCTCGGTGAAGCCCGTGCCGACCCGGCCCGCGAAGACCAGTGGCCCGGGACGCCGGCCGCCGGGCTCGTGGTAGCCGAGGAGGAGCGCGCCGACGCGTCCCTCCCGCGCGCCCTTGCCCGGCAGCCAGCCGCCGATCACGAGCTCCTGCTGGTGGAGGGCCTTCACCTTCCGCCACGCGTTGGAGCGGCGACCGGGCGCGTAGGTCGAGTCGACCCGCTTGGCCACGAGGCCCTCGAGGCCCCGGGCGGTCACCTCGGCGAGCAGCGCGGCGCCGTGGCGGAGGTGATGGGCCGGTGCGCGCCACGCCGGTCCGTCGATCCCGAGCCCCGCGAGCGCGGCCCGGCGCTCGAGGTAGGGCCGGTCGAGGAGCGATTCGCCGTCGAGCCACAGCACGTCGAACGCCACCAGCACGGCGGGCACCTCGCGCGCGAGCCGCTCCCACTGGCGCGCGTTGGTCACGTGCATGCGCTGCTGGACGCGTCCGAAGCTCGGGCGGCCCTCGTCGTCGAAGGCCACGATCTCGCCGTCGAGGATCGCCCGGTGCCCGTCGAGCGCGGCCGGGAACCCCGCGAGCTCCGGGTAGCGGAGCGCGATGTCGATGCCGCGCCGGTTGCGCACGCGCAGCGAGTGGCCGTCGGCGTAGGTGACCGCGCGCACGCCGTCCCACTTCACCTCGAAGGCCCAGCCCGCCTCCGGATCGGGCAGCGCTCCCGGCACCGCGAGCATCGGCTCGACGAGCTCGGGCATGGGTGCGCGGGTGCGCCGGGCCGGGGCCATCGCCGGATTCTGCCCCGCGTCGTGGCGATTCAGCCGCCCGGCTCCGACCCCGATCCGGCCGGGCGACGGGTGTCTGCGACAATGGGTGTGTGCTCCAGGTCCGCGACCTCTCCGTGGAAGTGGGAGGCCGGATGACCCTGTCCGACGCTTCCTTCTCGCTGCGCGCCGGAGACAAGGTCGGGCTGGTCGGTCGCAACGGCGCCGGCAAGACCTCGCTGCTGCGGGTGCTCGGCGGCGAGAACCCCGCCGCCGGCGGCCGGGTCCTCACCAGCGGCGCGGTCGGCTACCTCCCGCAGGACCCGCGGCCGAAGGGCGCCGGGGTCGACGCCACCGGGCTCTCCCACGTGCTCTCGGGCCGGGGTCTCGACGCCCAGGCGCGGAAGCTCGAGAAGCTCCACGCCAAGGTCGAGGAGTCGCCCACCGAGAAGAACGTGAGCCGCTTCGCCGACGCGGAGGAGGAGTTCCGGCTGGCCGGTGGCTACGCCGCCGAGTCCGAGGTGCGCCGGATCGGCTCCGGGCTCGGTCTGCGCGACGACCGTCTCGACCTCCCCCTCACCACGCTCTCCGGTGGTGAGCGGCGCCGGATCGAGCTGGCCCGCATCCTCTTCGCCGGCAGCGACCTCCTCATGCTCGACGAGCCGACCAACCACCTCGACGTCGACGCCAAGGAGTGGCTCGCGGGCTTCCTGCGCTCGCACCGCGGCGCACTTCTCGTGGTGAGCCACGACCTCGAGCTGCTCGACACGTCGATCACGCGCGTCCTGCACCTCGACGAGGGCTCGATCATCGAGTACCGGGGCACGTACTCGCAGTACAAGGTGGCCCGGGTCGAGGACGAAGCCCGCCGCACGAAGGTCGCGAAGCGCCAGGAGTCGGAGGTCCGCCGGATCGCGACGCTCGCCGACTCGATGCGCGGGCAGTCCGGCAAGCGGGCCCGGGTCGCGAAGTCGCTCGACACGCGCGTCGAACGCCTCCGCAAGGAGCAGACGACCGGCCCGCAGAAGACGAAGAAGATCCTCGTGAAGCTGCCGCCCCCGCCGCGGTCGGGCGTCGTCACCATCGAAGCCGAGGGCCTGGCCAAGTCGTACGGCGGTCCGCCGATCTTCACCGACGTCACGTTCTCGGCCGGCCGCGGCGAGCGACTGCTCGTGATGGGGCTCAACGGCGCGGGCAAGACGTCGTTGATCCGCGTCCTCGCCGGGGAGTCGGAAGCCGACGCCGGCACCTTCAGCCTGGGTCACGGGGTCTCGCTCGGGTACTACGCGCAGGAGCACGAGGGCATCACCGCGGGCAAGGCGGTGATCGACCACCTCCGGGAGGGCAACGAGGTCTCCGACCAGCTGCTGCGGGGCCTGCTCGGCACGTTCGGGCTCTCAGGCGACATCGCGTTCCAGGACGCGTCGACGCTCTCGGGCGGCGAGAAGACCAAGCTCGCGCTGGCCCAGCTCTCGACCGGGCGGCACAACCTGCTGCTCCTCGACGAGCCGACCAACAACCTCGACCCGCCGTCGCGCGAAGCGATCGGCGATGCGTTCGCGCAGTGGCCGGGCACCATCGTGCTCGTCAGCCACGACGAGGAGTTCGTCCGCGCCCTGCGCCCCGACCGGGTGCTCCTGATGCCCGAGGGCACGCTCGACCACTGGTCGGACGATCTGCTCGATCTCGTCGCGCTGGCGTAGGCCGTCGCCGCCCCGTCAGGAATCTGACGGGCGGGCCGGGTGGCGCATACTCTCGACCGCCGCTCGGCCCCCGTGACGCGAGGGCCCCGACCGAGGAGTACCCGTGGGACCGCTGCATGGCGTGAAGATCATCGAGATTGCCGGGATCGGCCCGGGCCCGTTCGCGGCGATGCTCCTGGCCGACATGGGTGCCGACATCATCCGGGTCGAGCGCGCGCAGGCCGTCACCGGCGACTTCTCCAAGCCGAACCTCGAGCCGATGTACCGGGGCCGTCGTTCGATCGGCGTCGACCTCAAGAACCCCGACGGCGTGGAGACGGTGATGCGGCTGGTCGAGCAGGCCGACGCGCTGATCGAGGGCTTCCGGCCCGGTGTCACCGAGCGCCTCGGCATCGGGCCCGACGCCGTGCTGGCCCGCAACAAGAAGATCGTCTACGGGCGCATGACGGGATGGGGCCAGGACGGTCCCTACGCGCAGGCCGCGGGCCACGACATCAACTACATCGCGCTCGCCGGCGCGCTCGCGCACTTCGGGCGCGCGGGGGAGAAGCCCACGCCGCCGATCAACCTCGTCGGCGACTTCGGCGGCGGCGGGATGCTGCTCGCCTTCGGCGTGGTGTGCGGGATCCTCGAGGCGCGCGGCTCGGGCCAGGGCCAGGTCGTCGACGCGGCGATGATCGACGGGTCCGCCACGCTCATGACGATGATGTTCGGCCTCAGCGCGGTCGGCGCCTGGAAGGACGAGCGCGGCACCAACGTGCTCGACACCGGCGCCCCGTTCTACGACACCTACGAGACGGCCGACGGCAAGTTCATCGCCCTCGGCGCGCTCGAGCCCCAGTTCTACGCCGAGTTCAACGCGCGCACCGGGCTCGACCAGGAGGAGCTGCCGGCACAGATGGACCCGGCGGGGTGGCCGAAGCTCCGGGAGCGCTACACCGCGCTGTTCAAGTCGAAGACTCGGGCCGAGTGGAACGAGATCCTCGAGATGACCGACTCGTGCTACGCGCCGGTGCTCACGATGAAGGAGGCGGCGGAGCACCCGCACCTCAAGGCCCGCCACGTCATCGTCACCGGCGAGGAGGGTGTGGCCCAGCCCGCTCCCGCGCCACGCTTCAGCCGCACCCCGGGCTCGATCCAACGCCCGGCCTCGCAGCCGGGTCAACACACTGATGAGGCGCTCGTCGCCTGGGGCTTCACCGAGGCCGACCTCGCCCGCCTTCGTGAGGGCGCTGCCATCAAGTGAGCGACGCGTCCGAAGGACCGCAGCGCGGCCCGTCGACCACCCCGGGGCCGCTCCACACCGGGCCGGTGATCGCGGTCGACGTCGGGGGCACCAAGCTCGCGGTCGGGATCGTCGGCGACGACGGCGCGCTCGCGCGATCGGCGCGGATCGACACGCCCACGGGCCGCGACCCCGAGCGGCTGTTCGCGGCGCTCCTGGGGTTGATCGAGACCGTCGTCGGCGAGGGCTACGCCGGCGCGCCCGAGCTCTGCGGAGTCGGGTGCGGCGGCCCGATGGAGAACCACGGCGAGCTCGTCTCGCCGCTCAACATCCCGGCCTGGCGGCGCTTCCCGCTGCGGGCGCGACTGGCCGCGGAGCTCGGCGTGCCGGTCCACGTCGACAACGACGCCAAGGCGCTCGCGCTCGGTGAGGGCTGGCGCGGCGCCGCGCAGGGCGCGCCCGACTACCTCGCCATGGTCGTGTCCACCGGCATCGGCGGCGGGATCGTGCTCGACGGCCGGCTGCTCGACGGCGCGTCGGGCAACGCCGGCCACATCGGGCACGTCGTCGTCGAGCCCGACGGCCGCGCGTGTGGGTGTGGCGGGCGCGGGTGCCTCGAAGCGGAGGCGTCCGGGAGCGCGATCGCGGCGATCACCGGCCGTCCCGCGGCGGACGCCGATCCGGCGACCGTGCAGCGGACGGGAACGCTCGTGGGCCGGGGCGTCGCCGCCGCGGTGAGCCTGCTGGATCTGCCGCTGGCCGTGGTCGCGGGATCCGTGGCGCTCGGCTTCGGCGCGCCGTTCTTCGCCGCCGCCAACGCGGAGCTCGAAGCCCGGGCCCGGCTCGACTTCGCGCGCGGCGCGCGCATCGTGCCCGCGGGGCTCGGCGGCAACGGCCCCTTGGTGGGTGCCGCCGCGGTCGCCCGTCACGCCTTCACCCGCAGCCCGTAGGGCCTTGTGCGTCTCCTGGGCACCTAGACGGTGCTCAGGAGACGCACAAGAGCTCCGGAGCCGTCAGCCGTCGGCGGGGAGGATGGCGAGGACGCGCTCGACGCGCTCGCGCAGGGTGGCGGCGTCGTCGGCCACGACCGTGACGTGCCCGAGCTTGCGGGCGTGGCGGGCCGACTTGCCGTAGTCGTGCAGGTGCGCGCCCGGGATCGTGAGCACGTCGGCGGGCGCGGGTAGCACACCGATGCAGTTGAGCATCGTGCTCACGCCCCGCGACTCGGTGCTGCCGAGCGGCCAACCCAGGACGGCCCGGAGGTGGTTCTCGAACTGGCTCGTGACCGAGCCCTCGATGGTCCAGTGCCCGGAGTTGTGGACGCGGGGCGCCATCTCGTTGGCGAGCAGGCGGCCACCCACGTCGAACAGCTCGATCGCGAGCACGCCCACGTAGAGGAGCTCGTCGAGCATCCGGTTCGCGATCGCCTCCGCCGCCCGTTGCCGCTCGGGCGTCAGCCCGGGCGCGGGCGCGTTGCTCACGCGCAGCATGCCCTCGGCGTGATGGTTCTCGATGACGGGCCAGCACTCGGTCGCGCCGTCGCGGCCGCGTACCGCGAGGATCGAGAGCTCGCGGTCGAACGGCACGAACGCTTCGAGGATCAGGGGGACGCCGCCCAGCGCGGCCCAGGCGGTGGACGCGTCGGCGGCGACCCGGAGCACGAACTGGCCCTTGCCGTCGTAGCCCCCGCGGCGGGTCTTGAGCACCGCGGGGGTGCCGAGCTTCGCGATCGCGTCGTCGAGGTCGGCGGGTGAATCGACCGGCAGGAAGTCGGGGGTGCCGACGCCCAGCTGGCGGAAGAGCGTCTTCTCGTGGAGGCGGTCCTGGCTGGCCCTCAGGGCCGCGGCGGGCGGGAAGACCGGTGGGGTCCGCATCTCCTCGATCCAGCTCACGATCTCGGCCGGGACGCCCTCCCATTCGTACGTGACCACGGTCGCCCGTTCGACGCAGGGTCCGATGACACCGCGTTCGTCGAGCTCACCGAGGTGCAGGGGCCCGATCGCGCCCGCGGGCGCGCCATCCACCGGATCGACGAACTCCATCCGGATTCCGAGCGGAAGACCGGCCAGGCCGAGCATGCGGCCGAGCTGGCCTCCACCGATGCATGCGACGGTCGGGCTCACAGGCGTATCCATCGGCGGATGCTAGGGAAGCCTGAGCGAAAGCGAGGCGCCGATCCGCGCCGGTTGCCGGTCGGGGCCCGGGCGCCGGACCGCCGCGACGTTTGGCGAATGGCCGCGCACTGTCCGTCGATATGCGCGTTCCGTATGAGTCGGATAAATAGGAAGTTCGGTGTATTTCGCTCAAGGTGGCTCCTACGGTCACCGAAGCTGCTGGGGTGGATCACCGGTTGCGGACCCTCCGAATCATGTCGCTCGGGCGTCGAGCACTCTTGGTGATCCTGGTGGGACTGGTCGCATTCGGGGCGTTCGTCCCCCTCGCGACCGCGGCCCCGGCCGCGCCGCGCGCCGCGCGGGCTCCGAAGCGGCCGCAGTCGGTGGTCGGCGGCTACCAGCTCGTCGCCGCGGACGGCGGGATCTTCTCCTTCGGCGGCGCGTCGTTCCACGGTTCGACCGGCGGCATGGCGTTGACGAAGCCGGTCGTCGGGATGGCGGCGACCCCGTCGGGCGGCGGGTACTGGTTGGTGGCGGCGGATGGTGGCGTGTTCTCGTTCGGTGACGCTGCATTCTTCGGATCCACTGGCAACCTGAAACTCAACTCGCCGGTTGTTGCCATGTCGACCTTGTCGGCCGGCACC
>JADGOM010000164.1 GCA_017882925.1 Acidimicrobiia bacterium
CGCCCCTTGCGCATCGCCTCCTCGGTCTTCGCCATCTGGGCCTGGTCGAACGTGGCCTCGGCCTTCTCGATCAGGCTGAGGACGTCGCCCATGCCCAGGATGCGGTCGGCCATGCGGTCGGGGTGGAACGGCTCGAAGTCGCTGAGCTTCTCGCCGGTACCCGCGAAGAGGATCGGCTTGCCCACGACCTCCTTCACCGAGAGCGCGGCGCCACCACGCGCGTCGCCGTCGATCTTGGTGAGGATCACGCCGTCGAGCCCGACCGCGTCGTGGAACGCGGAGGCCACGTTGACGGCCTCCTGGCCGGTCATGGCGTCGATCACGAGCAGCGTGTTGTCGGGCTTCACGACGTCGCGCACGTCGCGCAGCTCGTCCATGAGGTCGGCGTCGATCTGCAGGCGGCCGGCGGTGTCGACGATCATCACGTTGCGGCCGAGGCGCGCGGCCTCTTCGAGCGCGCCCCTGGCCACCGAGACCGGGTCGGTGGGCTCGGAGTAGACCGGCACGTCGACCTGGCGCCCGAGGACGCGGAGCTGCTCGACGGCCGCGGGCCGCTGGAGGTCGGTCCCCACGAGCAGCACGCCCAGACCCTGGGCCTTGAGGTAGCGCGCGAGCTTGCCGGCGGCGGTCGTCTTCCCGGAGCCCTGGAGGCCCGCGAGCATGATGACGGTCGGCGGCTTGGAGCTCATCGTGAGCTTGCCGGTGGCGCCACCGAGCGTCTCGACCAGCTCCTCGCGGACGATCTTGATGACCTGCTGGCCGGGCGTGAGGCTCTGGGCGATCTCCGCGCCGAGGGCGCGCTCCTTCACCCGGGCGATGAAGTGACGGACGACGGCGACGTTGACGTCGGCCTCGAGCAGCGCCAGGCGGATCTCGCGCGCGATCTCGTCGATGTCCTGCTCGGACAGCGTCCCCTTGCTCCGGAGGCGGGTGAAGATGCCGTCGAGACGGTCGGAAAGTGCGTCGAACACGGAGAACCTGCTCGCTCGGGGGTCCGGGAAGTGTACCGACGCGGCCCGGCGCTCCGGACCCACGGTCCGGCCCGCCGGGGTCGGGTGCCGCGATGGCCGGAGGGTCGGTCAGGCCCCGAAGAGGGCGTCGACGAACTCCACCGGGTCGAACGCGATGAGGTCGGCCGCGGCCTCACCCACGCCGATCACCTTCACCGGGATGCCGAGCTCGGCCTGGATCGCGAGCACGATGCCGCCCTTCGAGGTGCCGTCGAGCTTGGTGAGCACGACCCCGGTGACGTCGACCGCGTCGGCGAACTGCCGGGCCTGCGTGAGGCCGTTCTGGCCCGTGGCCGCGTCGACCACGAGCAGGACCTCCTGCAACGCGCCCTCGGTGCGGTCGACGATGCGGCGGAGCTTCTTCAGCTCCTCCATGAGGTTGACCTTCGTGTGCAGGCGGCCCGCGGTGTCGACGAGCACGAGATCCGCGTGGCGGCCGGTGGCCGCGGCCATCGCGTCGAACACGATCGAGCCGGGGTCGGCCCCTTCCTGGCCGCGCACGATCTCCGACCCGGTGCGCTCGGCCCAGTGCTCGAGCTGGTCGGCCGCGGCGGCGCGGAACGTGTCGGCCGCGGCGAGGACGACCTTGCGGCCGGCACCGACCTCCTGCTGGGCGAGCTTGGCGATCGTCGTGGTCTTCCCCACGCCGTTGACGCCCACGAACATCCACACGGTGACACCGGGCACCAGCTTCAGCGAGCGGTCGGCGCCACCGAGCTGCTCGACGAGCTCCGACTTCACGAGGTCCATGAGCTCCTCGCCGCTGGTGATCTTCTGCGCCGCGGCCTTGGCCCGCAGATCGGCGATGATCGCGGTGGTCGTGCGCACGCCGACGTCGGCGAGGATGAGCGACTCCTCGAGCTCGTCCCAGGCCGCCTCGTCGAGCGTGGTCCGGCCGAAGGTGCCGGCGAACACGGCCCGGGTCCGGCCCAGGCGGTCGCGCAACCGGGGCTTGGCCTCGACCGGGACCGCGATCTCGGTCTCCGCCGGCGCCGTCTCGGGGGCCCCGGTCCCGGTCTCGGGGGCGGGTGCGACGGTCCGCACCTCGGGGGCGCGCGCGGTGCCGGGCCGCATCGGCGCGGTGGGCTGCTGCGGGAGCGCCTCGCGTGGCAGCAGGGGCTTCGGGGCCGGCGGCGGGGGTGGCGGCGTGCGCGTGGGCGGCCGGCGCTTCGGGGGTGCGGGCGGCAGCGAGCCGAACTGCTCCGCGATCTCGCGCGTCCGCCGGGTCGCGCGGCGGGTCACGCCCAGCGCGACGAACCCGAACGCCACGATGACCACGACGATCGAGATGAGGACGATCCAGATCAGGTCCATGGGGCGCGGAATCCTACCGGCCGGTCGCGGCGGGACCGTCGCCGCCCGCTGCGTCCGGACGGCCACCGTTGCCCCCGGTCGCGGGGCCCGCACCGCCGGGCTCCTCGGCGAACGGCGGGACGTCGCCCGCGGAGCGGTAGGTGATCGTCTGCGTGGGCAGGGGCATCTCGATGCCGGCGGCGTCGAACGCGACCTTGAGCCGGGCCCGCAGCTCGCGCGCCACGGCCTGCTGCTCGCCCGGCGCGGTCTTCACGACGACCCGGATGAGGATCCGGTCGGCACCGAGATCCTCGACGCCCCAGACCTCCGGCTCGCCGAGGATCACGTTGCGGTAGTGCGGGTCCTCCCACATCTCGTTGCCGGTCTCGTGCATCACGCGCTCGGCAGTGGCGATGTCGGTGTTGACGGCCACCGCGATGTCGAGCATCGCGCGTGCCCACTGCTGGCTCTTGTTGCCCGCGCGCTTGATCTCACCGTTGGGCACGTGCCAGACGACGCCCTCGACGTCGCGGATGGTCGTCGCACGCAGGCTCATGAACTCGACCACGCCGATGGCCGCGCCCGCGTCGATCACGTCGCCGACGCCGTACCACTCCTCGATCACGATGAACATGCCGGCGAGGAAGTCGCGTACGAGGCTCTGCGCGCCGAAGCCGAGCGCGACCCCGATCAGGCCGGCCCC
>JADGOM010000165.1 GCA_017882925.1 Acidimicrobiia bacterium
CGTGATCACCACCTGGCGCGTGCTGTTGTTGATCCGGTTGATCGCGGTCCGCCGCGTGGCCGCGAGCGCGGCAAGGTTGGCGTCGTACTTCGTGCGGACGACGTCGAAGAGCTGCTTGCCGTGGCTCAGGTCGGCGCTCGTGATCGCACCCGTGCCCTTGGCACGGACCGCGGCGATGAGGGGGTCACTGCTCGCGGCCTGCCACGCCTTGGCCGCGACCTCCAGCGTGGCGAACCGCCTCCGCGCGACGGGCTCGTCGGTGAGGAGCGAGTGAAGCTGGTTGGCCGCCTTCTCCTGATCGAGCACTCCCTGCTCGTAGGGCGCCAGGAACCGGGGCTCCCCGGTGATGGCGTAGCCGCGCACGCCCGTCTCCTGGTCGATCAGCGCGGTGAAGTAGTCGTGGAGCTGAAACCCGGCCGGGTCGACGCGATTCACCACGCGGTTGCGCGCGTCGACCTGCCGCGCGTAGGACCACGCCACGAACCCGCCGCCCACGAGGAACACGAGCGCGGTGGTGAGGAACGCGGCCGCGAGCCGGCGACGCAGCGAGACCCGCCGCGCGCCGACCCGGGTGTTGGCCGCGCGTACGGGCTCGGTCACCCACCGTCCTCGCGGTGGCGGATGTGGAGCAGTGCGACGTCGTCGTCGAGCGGGCCACCGTGGCCGCGCCCGACCCGGTCGATCAGCTCGTCGAGCCGGTCGCCGTCGTCGAGGTGCAGGAGCGCGGCGAAGTGGGCCCGGAGACCCTCGGGCCCGACCCGCTCGGTGCCCCCGTCCTCCCGGGCCTCGATCAGACCGTCGGTGTAGAGGAGGAGCGACCACTCCGACGGCAGCGGCACCTCGTTGGTGACCCACGTGGCGTCGGCCCACAGGCCGAGCGGGAGACCCCGCTTCGGGACCGGGAGCTCGGCGAGCGTGTCGGAGACCAGGAGCGGGGCCGGATGACCGGCCACGCGGTAGCGGAGCGACCGGCGGTCGGCGTCGATCGCGACGTCGCACACGGTGACGAACGCGTCGTTGTCGCGCTCGAGGTAGAGCAGGCGCTCGAGCGTCGGGAGCACCGCGTCCTCCGAGGTGCCGGCGAGCACGAGCGTGCGCCAGCCGATGCGCAGGTTGACGCCGAGCGCGGCCTCGTCGGGCCCGTGGCCGCACACATCACCGATGACCGCGCGCACGGTGCCGTCGGGCAGCTCGATCGCGTCGAAGAAGTCGCCGCCGAGCACTCGGGCGTCACCACCGGCGCGGTAGCGCGTCGTGGCGCCGAGGCGCGGGTCGTCGAGCACGCAGCGCGGGAGGAGGCCGCGTTCGAGCCGGAGGTTCTCGGACCGGCGGAGCGCCTCCTCGAGCAACCGCTTCGACGTGTCCTTGGCCCGGTGCCGCTCGACGGCGTAGCGGATCGAGCGCTCGATCAGCCGGCCGTCGACCTCGTCCTTGGCGAGGTAGTCCTCGGCCCCCGCGGCCACGGCCTCCACGCCGAGGTGCCGGTCGAGCAGGCCGGTGAGCACCACGACCGGAGCGTCGAACTCGCCGAGGATCGCGGCGATCGTCTCGAGACCCGAAGCGTCGGGAAGCGCGAGGTCGAGCAGCACGCAGTCGACCTGGAGCCGTGCGTGGGCGCGGGCCTCGGCGAGGGTGCGGACCCGGGTGAGCTGGACCCGGAGGTCGCCGTCGAGCAGGTGCTCCTCGACGAGGAGCGCGTCACCGTCGTCGTCCTCCACGAGCAGCACCCGCAGGGCATCGAGACCCGGATCGTCGGCCGTGAGGATCGGATCCAGCACCCTGCGGTCCTTCGGGGGTTCTGCGGGCCCGGGGGCCCGAGGCGGGTCATGCACACTATGGACAGACCGAGATTACCGGTGACAACGGTGGTTCCGACCCCGTCGTCGTCCCGTTTGCCGCCGGGAGGTAGCGGTTCCCGTCGGCCGGCCCGGCGCTCCGGAGCAGCCGCGAGCCCGGGATGGGCCAGGATCGGGGATGACCTCGGGCCGGGACCGCATGCTCGCCGTCGGCGGCCTGGTCGGTCCGATCGCGTTCGTCGGTGCCTGGATCGGGTGCGGGTTCGCGGCGCCGCACTACTCCCCCGTGCACGACGCCATCAGCCAGCTGGCCCGGCTCGGCGCGTCGACCCGGGTGCCGATGACGCTCGGATTCGTCGTCTACGGGCTCGCGGTCCCGCTCTACGGCTGGTCGCTCCGGTCGGTGCTCCCGGGCCGGGCCTGGGTCTCGGTCGTGCTCACCGGGCTCGCGACGCTCGGGGTCGCGGCCTTCCCCCTCGGGTTCCGCGATGCGATCCACGCCGCGTTCGCGGGCCTGGGCTACATCACCCTCGCGTCCGCCCCGCTCCTCGCCGCCGGCCCTCTGCGTGCAGCCGGCCGGACGCGCGCTGCGAACGCGTCGCTCGTGCTCGGCCTCGGCTGCGCGGTCTGCCTCGTGCTGAGCGTGACGACCGGCCCCTCCGGGCTGTTCCAACGGGCCGGCCTCACCATGGGTGATGTCTGGCTCGGGGCCGGCGCCGCAGCAGTGCTGACGGGCGTTCCGGCGACGCCGGGCCGGCCTTGGCGGATCCCCACCTAGGCTCGAGCAACGGGACGTGGGGTTTCCGGGCCTCCGTTCGGGGGCACGGTGCGCGTCTCCGATCGCATCGAGGCCTCCGCAATGTGCTTCTCGCCGCAAGCGGATCTGGTCGCCGGCGTCGTCGTGGGCGCGTGCGGCGTCGACGCGTTGCGCCACGTCCGCCACCCGCGTCAGCTCCCGCTCGCCGCGCTCCCGCTGCTGTTCGCCGCGCACCAGTTCGACGAGGCGTTCGTGTGGTTCGGGCTCGACGGCCGGGTCTCGGCCGAGGTCGGGCGGGCCGCGCTCTACGCCTACCTCGCGTTCGCGTTCCTGCTCCCGGTGATCGTCCCGGTGGCGGTCGCGGGCGTCGAGCCCGACCGCGGGCGCCGCCGGTGGATGCGGGGGTTCGCCGGCCTGGGCGTGGTGGTCGCCGCGATCCTCGTCACGTCGATCGTCCGCAGCCCGATCGACGCGCAGATGGCGCACCTCCACCTGTCGTACCGGGTCGACGTCGACTACGGGCTGCTCATCGTGGGCCTCTACGTCGTGGCGACCTGCGGCCCGATGCTCGTGTCGACGTACCGGTCCCTCGTGGCGTTCGGGGTGGTCAACCTGTTCGTGGTCGTGCTCCTGGCCTGGCTGGTGTCGAGCGGGTTCATGTCGCTCTGGTGCGCGTGGGCCGCGGTCACGAGCGGGCTGATCGCGCTGTACTTCCGGGAGGCCGCCGCCGAGCCGGACGCGGAGCCGGAGTCGATGCTGCCGATCGAATCCGGTGGTCCATGATGGTCGGGTGAAGCGCTCCACGCGGTCGTTCGACGCCATCGCGTCGAAGCTCGACCACCCGGTGATGATCGTCACCGTCTCGGACGGCGCCCGTCGCTCGGGTTGCCTGGTGGGGTTCGGCGCGCAGTGCAGCATCGACCCGGCCCGCTACTTCGTGTGGATCTCCAAGCGCAACCACACCGCCCTGGTCGCGGAGCACGCGCCGGTGTTCGGCGTGCACTTCCCCCGCATCGGCGACATCGAGCTCGCGAGGCTCTTCGGCGAGACCACCGGCGACGAGGTCGACAAGTTCGCCCGCTGCCAGTGGAGCGAAGGACCCGAGGGCGTGCCCGTCCTCGCCGGCGTCGACTGGTTCCCCGGCGAGGCGATACGGCACATCGATTCGGGTGATCACGTCGGCTACCTCCTCGACGTGCTCGACGGCGGCAGCAGCAAGCACGCCGACGAGCCCGCGCTCACCTTGCAGATGGTGCACGAGTTCGACCCCGGCCACGACGCCCGAGCTCAGCCCGGCGCCACCGGCCGGTGCCCGGGGTTCTCGACCCACCACGACCGGCGCCGGCGCCAGACGACGTAGGTGACGCCGCCGACCACGATCGGCAGCAGGTACGTCAGGGCGCGGAACACGAGCACGCCCGCGACCACCGCCGGCCGGCCCCCGCCGTCGGCGACGAGCGCGCCGGTGAGCCCGAGCTCCACCACGCCGACGCCACCCGGCGTGATCGGCAGCGCGGAGAGCAGGCGCACGAACGCGAAGGCCGCGAACACGTCGACCGTGCTCACCTGCGCGGCGGAGACGCCGACGCCCCGCAACGACACCAGGAGCACGACGAACAGCGAGAGCTGCGTGACCACGGTGAAGAAGGTGAGACGGACCCATCTCCCGCGGAGCAGCCCGACGACGCGCACCCGGAACGCCGACGCCGCGTCGCTCCAGCCGGTGACCGGGCCCCGGTGGGCGCGGGCCCGCAGCCACGTGGCCGCGTGCTCCGACCCCACACCCGCGCGGCGGGCCAGCCGGTCGTTGCTCACCAGCAGGACGATCCCGATGACGATCACGCCGAGCGCGGCGATCCCGGCCGCCGCCGCGGCGATCCGGCCCGCGGTCACCGTGCCCTGGCTCGCGAGCATCACGACCGCGAGCAGCGGCAGCGCGAGCTTCGCGAGGTTGTTCCACACCCCGGTGACGACGACCGCGAGGCCGGTGGCCGCGGGGTCGAACCCCCACGACCGGTACATCGCCGCGGTCATGCCCACGCCGAACGCACCGCCGGCCGGCAGCACGTTGGCCACCGCGGTCGACGACTCGGTGACGACCACCGCTTGCGGGAACGGAAGCCCCGGGGTCGCGGCGGCGAGGACGAAGGCGTACGAGATCAGGTTCCAGACCGCGGCCACGAGCAGCACGACGGTCGTGGGCGTCGACATCGAGCGGATGTCGGACCACACGTCGGAGAAGCCCGCGATCTTCGGCAGCGCGAACGCGAAGACGGCCACCACCACCGCGAGCGACAGGACGGCCCGCAGCACGCGCCGGCGTGGACCGCGGTCGGGCGGCGGTGGCTCCGTGGGCTCGGGGTCGCGGCTCGTCAGTTCTCCGAGGGGTGACCGGGAGCGTGCGCGAGCCACGCGGTCGTGCCGCCCTGCCGGCGCAGCACGTCGCGCCAGAGGTCGCCGGGCCGCGACGTGAGCGCGTCCTGCTCGGTGGCGTCGGCCACGATCCACGAGCCTTCGGCCAGCTCGCCCTCGACCTGGCCCGCGCCCCAACCCGAGTACCCGGAGAAGAGGCGCACCTCGGTCTCGCTGCCGAGCGCGTCGGGATCGAGGCTCAGGTCGAGCGCACCGAGCGCGCCGACCACCGGCTGGAACGACTCGCCGTCGAGCGCGGAGCCCGGCCCCCGCAGCGCCAGCGCGAGGGCGGACCCGGGCGCGACCGGGCCGCCGACGAAGACCACGCCCGGCGCGGCGGTGAGGCGGGTCCACCCCGGGAGCGCCGCACCCACCGGCGTCTCGCTCGGACGATCGAGCACCACGCCCAGCGCGCCGTCGTCGCCGTGTTCGAGGAGCAGGATGACGGTGCGCGAGAAGTTGGGGTCGAGCAACGACGGACGGGCAACGAGCAGCTTGCCCTTGAGGCTGGAGCCGGGCACGGGCAGATCCTCGCACGGGTGGCGTAGGGTCCGCCCGCGACCGGGCCCCACCGTCGGAGCCCGCCCCACGCCGAAGGAGCTCCCATGGCCCACGCTGCACCCGACATCCACATCGACCGCTCACCCGACGAGGTGTGGGCCGTGACCGGCGACTTCGGGGCCCTCGACACGTGGATGCCGGGCATCACCCGGTGCGATCTCGACGACGACGGCGTGCGCGCCGTCTACATGGGCGACGTGCTCGCGGCGCACGAGAAGCTCGTGGAACGCGACGACGCCAAGCGCGAGATCGCCTACAGCATCATCGACGGCGCGATGCCCCTCGAGAGCCACGTCGGGCGGATCACGGTCGTCGCCGACGGCGCCGGCTCCAAGGTCACCTGGGCCGTCGACGCGAAGCCCGACGAGGTCGCGGAGATGCTCGGCGGCGTCTACGCCGGCGCCCTCGAAGCCCTCAAGGCCCACCTCGAGCAGTAGCGGCCCGTCGCGCTAGCCGACGCCGATGCGCTTGGCGCAGCCCCAGGCGTTGTAGCCGACGGCGGCGCGGACGCGTTCGGCCACGACGATCTGCTGATCGCGGGTGGCGAGGCCCGCGTTCGACGCGAACTGCTGGCCGCCGAACGCGCTCCACGTGGAGTTGGCGAAGCCGACGCCACCGCTGAACCGCGAGCCCCGCATCGCCCAGTTGCCGCCGGTCTCGCACTGCGCCATGCGGTCCCACACCGTGTTGCGGGCCGCGTCGGCCTCCTGGGCCTTCAGCGACGCGGCGATGTAGAGGAGCGCGGCCTCCCGCTGCTGCGCGGCCTGCACCAGGCCTACGTAGCGGGCGCTGTTGCGGGTGGTGGCCTCGGCGACGAGCTGCTCCTGCTTCACCTGGCCCTGGATCGCGGCCTGGAGGTAGACGCGGATGTCGTCGCGCGGGCCGAGCGACGAGCTCATGAGGGCCTGCACCGCCTGGGTGTCGAAGGCCTTGGAGTCGGCACTCGCCCGGCTCGTGGTGGTGCGGGTCGCGGAGTCGGCCGGGTTGGGCCGCATCCACCAGCCTGCCGCGACCACGATCACGACCAGCAGCAGGATCGGGAGCAGCAGCGGGACGCGACTCACCCGCTCGGCTCGACCCCGCCATGGCTCCCAGCCCGGCTCTTCGGTCGACCAAACGGGTTCACCCGTGACTTCCCGCAACCGGACTTCCTGTCCGGAGGCCACGAGAAGCTGGCCTGATTCGGCGTTCCATCGCCCCATGTCCGGGAGGACGCTAAGGAGGTGTCGGGGCCCGAGGCAAACCCGGAGCCGGGCCCGATCCCGACTACGGGTCGTGAAACCGCAGGTCAGAGCACCTTCTGGCCCATGACCGGGATAGTGTCGCCCGGATGCGCCTCGAAGCTCGCCACGAGTTCCCGGCTCCCGTCGCCGACGTCGAGCGGGCCATGGCCGACCCCGCCTTCTACGACCAGCTCCACGATCTCCCCGACCTCGCCCCGCCCGAGGTCCTCGACCGCACCGAGGTCGGATCGCGGATCACGCTGCGGGTCCGCTACGTCTTCACCGGCCACGTCGACCTCATCGTCCGCCGGGTCGTCAACATCGACCAGCTCGTCTGGATCCAGACCACCGAGTTCGACACCCACGCCCACGAGGCGACGCTCACCGTCGTCCCCGAGAAGCTCGGCTCGATGCTCCAATGCGCGGGCAAGTTCGAGCTCGCCTCGACTTCCGCCGGCGGCACCGTCCGCACCCTCACCGGCGAGCTCAAGGTGAAGGTGCCGCTGCTCGGCGGTCGGGCCGAGAGGGCGCTCGCGCCCGGCATCCTCCGCCGCATCGACCTCGAAGCCGACGCGCTACGGACCTGGCTCACCCCCTGACCCTTTCGCCCCATACCTCCGTGCGTTCACTGCCTACCTATTAGGTAGGCAGTGAACGCACGGGGCCTGGTCGGTACGTACGCCTCTGGTGGCGACGGTCGAGCACGTAACCGAAGTCCCGAGCACTCGGTGGTGGGTTCGTTGGCGGTCAGCCCCGACCGAGCGCGGCTTCGAACCGCCCCATCGAACGGGCCACCAGGTTCTCGCCGAACTGGTCGGGCGCTGCCTGATACAGGTTGGCCGTGTAGGTGACCACGTACTGGTCGACGCGCACGAGCTGCACGACGAGCCCGAGCTGCTGGCTCACTGGACCGACCGCGACGGTGATCACGACCTCGTAGGCCGTGGTTGCGTCACCGGCGGCCGGCACACCCAGTCGCTGGACGGAAGCCGAGAGCGTGGGTGCCGTCTGGCCGGGTGTCGTGTTCGCAGCGAGCTGCTGCTGGAGGAGCTGGTCGAACAATTGCTCGAAGCACGACGCCGTCGACGATCCCGCGAAGCCGTCGTAGGCGAGCTTCGCCTCAGCAGCCGACGCGTAAGCGACGACCTCGTCGCTGCTGGTGCTCACCTGATCCGGGGTCGCGGCGGCTTCCGTGGCGTTCTCGAACTGGTTCGACTTGATCTTCGTCCGACGGTCCTCGACGTCGCTCTGCTTGACGAATTCGCGGCAATCCGCGATGCCCTTCGCGACCTGCTTCGTCTCCTTGTCGCTGCTCGAGCTCGGCGGCTTCCCCGTATCGCGCCAGCCGGTCGGGAAGTCGCTCGCCCGAACGAGGACCGCGTTCATCGCCTTCTTGTCCACCGAGGTCGACTTCGAGCTCGACTTCGAGGTCGAAGTCGGGGTCGACTTCGAAGATCCCGAACTTCCGCACGCAGCGAGCGTCACGGTCACAAGAACCGCCACGATGATCATCGTCAGGCGGCGAGCGGCTCCGAACCCGTGCATGTGAATCCCTTCTCAGGCGGTCGGATTGGACAACGGCACGCGCAGACCCGGACTTGACCCTGGAAGGCCAGGGTGGAGGTCCCGGCCGGCCGCGCCCGCCCCGTCAAAGGGCTCCCCCGTTGAACCCGGTGGTCACGGCGCTCTGCAGGCTGCGCAGCTTCGACGAGACCGATATCCGGGTCTCTTCAGCATCCGTGCCCCTCTGCGGAAGATGCGTCCCGTCATCCGAGGGGCGGACGGCCTAGCTGTACCGGGTGATGTAGCCGCGCTTGCGGAAGATCTCGATCATCTTCGTGACGTACCAGAGGCTCAACGCGAGCAGCACGACGGTGAGGACGGCGGCCAGCGCGAGCTGGTTCCACTCGATGCCCTTGCCGTCGACCAACGCCCGCAGCGCGATGAAGGCGTGCGTGGTGGGCAGCGAGAGCGCGACGGGTTGCAGGAACGCGGGCAGCGCGCTCACCGGATAGAAGATGCCCGACAGCGGCATGACGACGAAGAGGACGCCCCACGCGAGCGCCTCGGCCCCGGCGCCATAGCGGAACACGACGCCGACGACGAACAGTGCGATCGCCCAGCCGACGAACAGCAGGATCGCGAAGATCGGCAGCAGGCCCCAACCGAGCGCGGGGACGTCGAACGAGAAGAAGATCGCCGCGCCCACGGTCACGAGCCCGAGCGCGCCCGCCATCTTCAACAGCCCGAAGAGCGCGACGCCGGCCACGTACTCGAACGCGGTGATGGGCGAGACCATCAGGTTGAGCATGTTGCGCGACCACGACTCCTCGAGCACGCCGGTGCTCACCGCGATCTGGCTCTGGTACACGACGTGCCAGAGCACGATCCCGGCGATGAGGTAGGCGGCGGCCCGCGCGCTCCCCGACGTGTGGCCGCTCGCCACGAACGTCGCCAGCGAGCCGAACAGCAGCACGTCGACCACCGGCCAGAGGATCACGTCGAAGAGGCGGTGGGGGCTGCGAAGGAGGACGTAGGCGTGGCGGGTGCCGATGGCGCGCATCCGCAGCCAGCTCAGCCTCCAGCCGCGCACCAGCTCGTCGTCGCGGGCGGCCGCCGCGCTCGCCCGCGCCGCATCGGCGGCGCCGGAGAGGTCGGCCATGTCGGTCATGCGGGCCGGTCCGTCTGCTCGACCTCGAGCCGACGGCCCGCGTCGCGCTGGTCGGCGAGTTGGAGGAACACGTCTTCGAGCGCGCCGTGGCCGTAGGCCGCGGCGACCTCGTTCGGCGGGCCGTCGGCGACGATCCGGCCCTTCGACAGGAAGATGACCCGCTCGCAGAGCCGCTCGACCTCCGACATGTCGTGACTCGTCACGAGGATCGCGGTGCCGTCCTCCGCGCAGATCTCGCCGAGCCCCTCGCGCACCCGCCGGGCGACGTCGGGGTCGAGCGACGCGGTGGGCTCGTCGAGCACGAGCAGCCGCGGGCGGTGGAGCGTGGCCCGCACGATGCCCACGAGGGTGCGCTGCCCCGAGCTGAGCTCGGTGCCCATGGCCTCGGCCAGATCCGGGATGCGGAACCGCTCGAGCCCCGCGGCGATCTGCGGCTTCGGGTCCCGGAGGCCATAGATCTGGCCGTACATCGTGAGGTACTCGCGCACCCGCATCCGATCGGTGAGCGGGAGGTAGCCGGCGGCGAAGCCGATCGACGCCGCGGCCTTGCTGTGATCACGGTCGACGTGGACGCCGTCGATCACCACGGAGCCCGCGTCGGGCGAGACCACCCCGAGCACCATGAGCAGGGTGGTGGTCTTGCCCGCGCCGTTGGGCCCGAGGAGGCCGACCCGCTCCCCCGCGTGCACCACGATGTCGACGCCGTCGACCGCGCGGGACCGCCGGTAGTCCTTCACGAGGCCGCGGGCCTCCAACACGACGGTCGAGCTGGTCATGGGCCCAGCCTGTCAGTCGACGGCCCGGTGGGCGAGCGAATAGCCCATGGCCGTACGATGCCCGGATGGTCGAATTCGCCGACGACACCAGCACCGAGCTCGAGCGCCGTGCCCGGGCCCTTTCGGTGCTCTGCATCGTCGAGACCGTGAGCTACGCGATCCTGGCCACGTTCTGGATCATGGGCAACACGATCGGCATCCGCGTGTTCGGCACCGCGCACGGCGTGGTCTTCATGGGCTTCGCGGCGATGGTGATCATGATCTACCGCCCGATGGAGTGGGACTGGAAGTTCGCCGTCTTCGCGCTCGTCACCGGCCCCATCGGCGCCATCGCCGTCTTCGAGGTCATCCGCCGCCACGGCGTCCCCGAATCGAAGCGCCGCGCCGCCCTGCCCCCACCCACCGCCTCGGGCCGCACCGCCGCCAACAACTGAGACCACCCAGTCGGGCCGCAGCGCCGTCGGACGCGACGCCGCGCCGTCGAACGCCGACCCCGACTACGAAGTGCCCTTCGGGGGCTTCTTCGAGTTGCGGAGCCGGCCCCGCTCGCTGCCGTTGAGGAGCACCTTGCGCAGGCGCACCATGCTGGGTGTCACCTCGACGCACTCGTCGTCGGCGATGAACTCGAGCGCCTGCTCGAGCGAGAGCTCACGGTGCGGCACCAGGCGGACGGTGTTGTCCGACGAGGAGGTGCGCATGTTGGTGAGCTGCTTCTCCTTCGTGGGGTTCACGTCCATCTCGTCGGTGCGGCTGTTCTCGCCGACGATCATCCCTTCGTAGACCTCGACGCCCGGACCGATGAGCATCGCCCCGCGCTCCTGGAGGTTCATGAGCGCGAAGTTGGTGGTCGGGCCGCTGCGGTCGGACACGAGGCTGCCGGTGGGGCGGGTGCGGATCTCGCCGTACCACGGCTCGTAGCCGTCGAACACGTGGTGCAGGAGGCCGGAACCGCGGGTCTCGGTGAGGAACTCGGTGCGGAACCCGATGAGGCCACGCGCGGGCACGATGTAGTCCATGCGGACCCAGCCGGTGCCGTGGTTCACCATCTGCTCGAGCCGGCCCTTACGGAGCGCCATGAGCTGGGTGACCACGCCGAGGTAGTCGTCGGGCACGTCGATCGAGAGCCGCTCGACGGGCTCGTGGACCTTGCCGTTGACGATCTTGGTCACGACCTGCGGCTTGCCCACGGTGAGCTCGAAGCCCTCACGGCGCATCATCTCGACGAGCACCGCGAGCTGGAGCTCGCCGCGGCCCTGCACCTCCCAGGTGTCGGGGCGGTCGGTGTTGAGCACACGCAGGCTCACGTTGCCGACGAGCTCGGTGTCGAGCCGGTTCTTCACCAGGCGGGCCGTGAGCTTCTTGCCGTCGCGCCCGGCGAGGGGCGACGTGTTGATGCCGATGGTGACCGAGAGGCTCGGCTCGTCGACGGTGGTGACGGGTAGCGGCTGCGGGTCGTCGGGATCGGCGAGGGTCTCCCCGATGGTGACGTCGGGGAGCCCCGCGATGGCGATGATGTCGCCCGGGCCGGCCGACTCGGCCTCGACCCGGTCGAGGGCCTCGGTGACGAACAGGTCGGTGATGCGGGTGCGCTCGATCGTGCCGTCGGAGCGGCACCAGGCGACGGGCGAGTTCTTGTGGATGTGGCCGTGGCGCACGCGGCAGAGCGCGAGGCGGCCGAGGTACGGCGACGCGTCGAGGTTGGTGACCAGCGCCTGGAGCGGGTGATCGTCGTCGTACTCGGGGGCCGGGATGCGCTCGAGGATCGTCTCGAACAGCGGCTTCAGGTCGCTGCCCTCGACCGCGGGGTCGGTGCTCGCCCAACCGGCGCGGGCGTTGGAGTAGATGATCGGGAAGTCGATCTGGTGCTCGTCGGCGTCGAGGTCGAGGAACAGCTCTTCGACCTCGTTGACGACCTCCGCGATGCGGGCGTCGGGCCGGTCGACCTTGTTGACCACGAGGATCACCGGGAGGCGGGCCTCCAGCGCCTTGCGCAGCACGAAGCGGGTCTGCGGGAGCGGGCCCTCACTCGCGTCGACGAGGAGGAGCACGCCGTCGACCATCGTGAGGCCCCGCTCGACCTCGCCGCCGAAGTCGGCGTGGCCGGGGGTGTCGATGATGTTGATCTTCACGTCCCCGTAGCGGACCGCCGTGTTCTTGGCGAGGATCGTGATGCCCTTCTCGCGCTCGAGGTCGTTGGAGTCCATGACCCGGACGTTGACGTCCTGGTTGGCGCGGAACGCGCCGGTCTGCCAGAGCATCGCGTCGACGAGGGTGGTCTTGCCGTGGTCGACGTGGGCGACGATGGCCACGTTGCGCAGGTCTTCGCGCGCGGACATAGCGGGCCTTCCGGTGGAGGGGTTGCGCGGTGGAGATCGCGCGGGGACGTACATCGTACCGTTTGCGCCCCCCGGACCGGTGCCGGCGCCCGCCCCGGCGCTACGCCGGGGCTACTTGGGGAGCTCGGCCTCGAGCGCCGAGACGACCTCGGGGGCCTTGGGGTCGACCATGGGCCGGAACCGGTGGACGACCTCGCCCTTCGGCGACACGAGGAACTTCTCGAAGTTCCACTGGATGTCGCCCGCGGCGCCCTCGTCGTCGGCGACCTTGGTGAGCTCGGCGTAGAGCGGGCTCTGGTTGGCGCCGTTGACGTCGATCTTCTCGTAGAGCGGGAAGGTGACGCCGTAGGTGCTGCTGCAGAACGTGGCGATCTCCTCCGGGCTCCCGGGCTCCTGCGCACCGAACTGGTTGCACGGGAAGCCGAGCACGGAGAAGCCGCGGCCCGCGTACTCCTTCTGGAGCTCCTCGAGGCCGGTGTACTGCGGGGTGAGCCCGCACTTCGAGGCCACGTTGACGAGCAGGAGCGCCTCGCCCGAGTGCTCGGCCAGCGTGGTGTCGGCGCCGTCCAGCGTCTTGAGGGGGATGTCGTAGATGCTCATGCAGCGACGCTACCGCACGGCCCCCGGGGCATCACAGGCAGCGCGCGACGCGCGGGCGCGGTCCGGGTCGGCCGTATCGTGGGCCGATGGGTGACGACCTGCTCGAGCGCCTGCGTGCCGCGGTCGGCGCGCCGCACGTGCTCGAAGACCCCGATCTGCGGGCGCGCTACGAGACCGACTGGACCGGTCGGTGGTCGGGCCGGGCCCGGGTGGTGGTGCGCCCGGCCGACGCGGGGCAGGTGGCCGCGGTGCTGCAGGCCTGCCTCGCGGCCGACGCGCCGGTGATCGCGCAGGGCGGCAACACCGGGCTCGTCGGCGGGGGCGTCCCGCGCGGCGACGGCACCGAGGTCGTCGTGTCGCTCGCCCGTCTCGACACCGTCGGCCCGGTCGACGTGTCGAGTGGCGACGTGATCGTGGGCGCGGGCGCCACGCTGGCGCGGGTGCAGGAGGCCGCCCGGGCCGTCGGCTGGGACGTGGGCGTCGACCTCGCGGCGCGCGATTCCGCGACCATCGGCGGGATGGTCGCGACCAACGCGGGCGGGGTGCACGTGCTCCGCTACGGCGAGATGGTGGAGCAGGTGATCGGCGTGGTCGCCGTGACCATGGCCGGCGAGGTGCTCGGCCACGTACCCGCGCTCCGCAAGGACAACAGCGGCTACCACTGGCCCGCGCTGCTGGCCGGAAGCGAGGGCACGCTGGCGCTGGTCACCGACGTGCACCTGAAGCTGGTCCCCAACCTCCCCGACCGCGTGGTCGCGCTCGTGGGCCTGGCCGACCTCGACGCGCTCCTCGCGGTCGGGGGCCGCCTGCGGCGCGGTCTGCCGTCGCTGCGCGCGCTCGAGGTGATGTTCGCCGACGGCGTAGCCCTCACCCACGAGCACAACGGCCTGCCGATCCCGTTGCCCGGCCCGCCCCCGGTGGTGCTGCTGGCCGAGGTGGCCGACGCCGCGGGGACCCGCGCCACGCTGCTCGACGCGCTCGGCGCGCTCCTCGACGGCGATCCGCATGTGCTGTCGTCCGCGGTCGCCGACGACGAGTCGGCCGCGCAACGGCTCTGGCGGACGCGCGAGGACCACACCGTGGCCATCAACGCGCTGGGGATCCCGCACAAGCTCGACGTCACGCTCCCGACCGCGGCCCTGGCCCGCTTCGCCGCCGACGTGCGCGTGCTGGTGACGACGATGGCTCCGGAGGCGCGGCTCGTGCTGTTCGGCCACGTCGGGGACGGCAACCTGCACGTCAACATCCTCGGGCTCGATCCCGACGACGTCACCGTCGACCGCGCGGTCCTCGAGCTCGTCGCCCGGCTCGGCGGCAGCATCAGCGCCGAGCACGGCATCGGCGTGGCCAAGCGCGCCGAGCTCCCGCTCACCCGCACCCCGGGCGAGATCGCGGCGATGCGCGCGATCAAGGCCGCGCTCGACCCGCACGCCCTCCTCAACCCCGGCGTGATCTTCGCCACGGAGTGAGTGCGTTCACATCTCAGGCGGGGGCGGGGGTCCTGGTGGCCGCGGCGCGGAAGGCGGGGTCGGCGGCGCGGGCGAGGTCGGCGGGGGTGACGAGACCCACGAGGCGGCCGACGGCGTCGAACACGAGGATCCTCGGGTCCATCACCGGCTGGGGCGACGTGAGCACGTCGGCGAGCCGCTGGTCGGGCCGCGCGGTGCGTACGTTGGCGAGGGGGACGGTCACGTCGAGGACGCGGGCGAACGTGCGGTCCTCGGGTGCGACGGAGGCGAGCCGGTCGGTCGTGACCACGCCCGCGATCCCGCCCTCCCAGGCGGCCACCGGGAACGCCCGGTACCCGGACGCGCGGGCGAGGTCGGAGAAGTAGGCGACGTTCTGCCAGCCGGTGGCGACGACCGGGTCGGGGGTCATCACGTCGCGCACCAGGAGCTCGCCGACCTGGCGGTGGATCTCGGCGAAGCCCAGCTCGCTGCGGGCCGCGAAGAGCACGAACAGCCCGAGCAGCACGGTCCAGATCCCGGCGGTGGAGCCACCCGTGAGCTCGTACACACCGAGGCCGCAGAGGATCGCGCCGAACACGCGCCCGGCCTTGGCCGACGTGACGTTGGCGCGCCACTCGTCACCGTGGCGGAGCCAGAGCAGCGCGGTGAGCACGCGACCGCCGTCGAGCGGCGCCGCGGGCAACAGGTTGAACAGACCGAGCAGCAGGTTGATGAACGCGAGCCACCCGAACACCGCGATCACGAGCCCGTGCAGGCCGAGCGCCACCGAGGCGACGGTCAGCCCGGCGAACCCGAGCCCGAGGGCCACGCTCACCGCAGGGCCGGAGACCGCGATCGCGAGCTCGGCGCGCGGGCTCGGCACCGAGCCCTCCAGCTTCGACACGCCGCCGAGCAACCAGAGCGTGATGCCCTCGACCCGCATGCCCACCCGCTGGGCCACGACCGCGTGGCTCATCTCGTGGGCCAGGATCGACGCGAAGAACAGCGCGGCCGCGAGCAGGCCGGCGAGCCAGTAGGCGCCGGGGGACGCGCCGGGGACGACGGCCGGCAGCTGACCCGAGGCGAGCGACCAGCTCACGAGTCCGGCGACCACGAGGAGGCTCCAGTGCACGCCGACGGAGACGCCACGGATGCGTCCGAGTCGGATCGTGTTCTGCATCATCTGGCCTCGAATCCGACGCGTCGGTGGTGCCGGCTCGTCGCACCAACGTACGCCGCGGCCGGGTCGTTCCCGCATCGGCCGATCTTCCCGCCCGCATAAGCTCCGCCGGTGCCGGAAGCCCGCAACGTCCTGTTCATCACCCTGGACCAGTTCCGCGGCGACGGTCTCTCGGCGGCCGGCCATCCGGTGGTCCGCACGCCCCACCTCGACCGCCTCGCCGCCGAGGGCGTCCTCTTCCGCCGCCACTTCTCGCAGGCGGCGCCGTGCAGCCCCGGGCGGGCCTCGCTCTACACCGGCCTCTACCAGCTCAACCACCGCGTCTGCCTCAACGGCACCCCGCTCGACGCCCGGTTCACCAACCTCGCGCTCGAAGCCCGGGCGCTCGGCTACGACCCCGCGCTCTTCGGCTACACCGACCAGAGCATCGATCCGCGGACGGTCGCGCCCGACGACCCCCGCCTGCGCACCTACGAGGGCGTCCTCCCGGGCCTGCAGGCCGTCGTCGACCTCACCGAAGACCTCGGGCCGTGGCTCGCCTGGCTCGCGACCAAGGGCTACGACGTCCCCCACCACGGCCGCGACATCTACCTTCCCGCGCTCGCCGGCCCCGACGACCGGGATGCTTGGACCGAGCCCGGTGCGTCGAACGCGCCGACGGTCTACGCGGCCGAGCACAGTGAGGCCGCGTTCCTCGTCGGCGAGCTGACCGGGTGGATCGACGCGCAGGACGCCGGACCCTGGTTCGCCCACGCGGCGTTCATCCGCCCCCACCCGCCCTACATCGCACCCGAGCCCTACAACACGATGTACGACCCCGACGACACCGCGATGCCGATGCCGGTGCGGGCCGCGACCCCCGACGCCGAGAGCGCGCAGCACCTCTTCGCGAGCGTCGTCGTCAACACGCCCGGCATCGCGGCGCCGCGCGGCGAACGCGAGACGCGCCAGCTCCGCGCCACCTACTACGGCATGCAGAGCGAGGTCGACGCGCAGATCGGCCGCCTCGTCGCGCACCTCGAGGCCCGCGGGATCCTCGACGACACGCTGATCGTCGTCGGCTCCGACCACGGCGAGATGCTCGGCGACCACTGGCTCACGCAGAAGCTCGGCTACTGGGACAGCTCGTACCACGTGCCCCTGATCGTGCGCGACCCCCGCCCGGAGTCCGACGCCACCCGCGGCATGCAGGTGCACCACTTCACCGAGAACGTCGACGTGATGCCCACGATCGTCGAATGGATGGGCGGCGGGATCCCGGCCCAGTGCGACGGCCGGTCGCTGCTCCCCTTCCTGCGCGACGGCGCGCCCGACGACTGGCGCACCGAGACCCACTTCGAGTTCGACTTCCGCGATCCGGTGAACCATGGCCCCGAGTCGCTCCTCGGCGTCACCAGCGAGCAGTGCTGCCTCACCGTGCTACGCGACGACCACGGCAAGTACGTGCACTTCGCCGCGATGGATCCCCTGTTCTTCGACCTCGACGACGATCCGGAGCAGCTGGTCAACCGGGCCGACGATCCCGCGTACGCCAACGACGTGCTCGCCTACGCGCAGCGCATGTTGAGCTGGCGCATGCGCCACACCGACCGCACGCTCACCGGCACGTTCCTCGCACCCGAGGGCATCACGGTCCGCCAAGATTCACGCGTCTGACCCATGGACGCCGCGGAGTTCTTCGGCCTCGAGCCGACCGACGACCCGCTCCACTGGCTGCTGCCGGTGACGCCCGGCAACCTGTCCGGGCTCGGCGCGCTCTTCGGCGGCTGCGCGCTCGCGGGCGGGATCGAGGCCCTCGAGCGCTCCACCGGCCGACCCGTCGTCTACGCCGCGGTGCAGTTCCTCTCCTTCGCCAAGCCGCCGTCGGTCGTGGCCATCGAGGTCATCGAAGCGGTGCGCGGCTACAACATCTCGCAGGCCCGGGCCGTCGGCCGGGTCGACGGCGAGGAGATCTTCACCGTCAACGCCGCGCTCGGGAAGCGCGACTCGCCGGTCGACGGCGTGTGGGTGCAACCGCCCGACGTCGCGCCGCCGGGCGACTCCCCGGCGCGCGAGGCCCTCGAGCACCAGCGCGGCACCGTCATGGAGCGGGTCGACATGCGCATGGCCAACGCGCGCGAGCCGCACGAGCTCGACGGCACCCTCTCGGCCGACGGCCGCAGCGCGCTGTGGGTGCGCATCCCCGGGCTCGAGCTCTCCGCCGCCGCACTCGGGTTCGTCGGCGACTACGTGCCCTTCGGCATCCTGCAGTCGATCGGCCGGATGATCGGCGGCAACAGCATCGACAACACCCTGCGGGTGGTGCGCACGGCCCCCACCGAATGGATCCTCGCCGACATCCGCACGCTCGCCGTACGCGACGGCTTCGGGCACGGGAGCGTGTTCCTCTGGTCGGAGCGCGGCGACCTCCTCGGCATCGCGAGCCAGACCACGATCGTGCGCGAGAACCCCCAACGCCGGTAGCCCATGGGCCGAGACCGGCGCAGAATCGGGCCGGGTCGACGGGAGGGACGTCGCCGAAGGCCGGGGAGAGTAACCTACCGACCAGTCGGTAGACCGGGTCCACGGTCCGGGCGGCCCGGTCCGCGTCGAGCGTCGCGCGCCCGCTCACCTCGAAAGCCTCCCATGGTCACGATCGGCCCGAACACGAAGGCGCAGATCCTCGAGGTCGCGCTGCGCCGATTCGCCGACCACGGCTACTCGGGCACGTCGCTGAACGAGATCGCCGACGAGGTCGGCATCCGCCGCCAGAGCCTGCTGCACCACTTCCCCTCGAAGGAGGCGCTCTACCGCGCCGTCGTGCTCGAGTCGTTCGGAGACTGGCTCACGCTCGTGCAGGAGGCCGTCGCGGAGGAGGGCCCGAAGCAGGGCTGGCCGCAGGTCGAGCGCATCCTCGTCGCCGCGTTCACGTTCTTCGAGGACCACCCGGAGTTCGTGCGCCTCGCCCGCCGCGAAGCGCTCGAAGGCGGGCCGTTCCTCTCGGAGGAGCTCGGCGTGTCGCTCCGCCCGCTGTTCGACCGCGCGGCCGACTTCCTCCAGCGGGAGATGGACGCCGGGCGCCTCTACCGCTACGACCCGAGCCAGCTCCTGCTCACCGGCTACGGCGCGATCCTCTCCTACCTCTCCGACGCGCCACTCATCACGTCGCTGCTCGACGAGGACCCGCTGAGCCCGGTCGCGCTACGAGCCCGGCGCGAGCACGTGATCAACCTGCTCCGCCACGCCCTCGAGCCCTGAGCCGCCAACCCCCGAGCCGCGAGGCCCTGGTCCGGCGGCTCAGATCGGGCTGACGGCGAGGAAGCGGTCGAGCAGATCGCGGTCGCCGAACGTCTCGAGCGCGTCGGCGCCGAGCCGCCCGCTCAGCAGCAGGTCGAGGTCGGACGCGGCGGCCCGCACCGCGACATCGCCCTTGCCGTGCACCCGTTCCACGGTGAACCCGTCGGGCCCGAACGTGAGCAGCCACTCCCCCGGCGCGTCGGTGGCGTGGAGGTGCACCGTCGCCGCCTCGGGGGCGACGGCCCGGGCGCGCGGATCGGCGTCGAGCTTCTGCAGCAGCTCCTCGACCCCGCTGATCGCGAGCTCGGGGGCGATCGGCTCCGACGCGCCGACCGCGCCCTGGGCGTCCCAGCGGTGGATCACAGTCTCGTGGGCCATGCGTCGCGCCCAGAACGACAGCCGGGCCGGCGGCCAGAACGTGAACACCGTCGCGTCCGGGTCGGCCGCCCGCAGCCGGTCGACCAGCGCCGCCGCGCCGTCCTCGACCCACGCCACCGGATCGGTGTCGGGATCCGGCGCCACGAACAGGCCCGCGAGCCCCGAGGCGTCCTGCACCGCGTCGCCCACGACCGCCGCGGCCATGCGGTGCACGGAACCGACGTGGAACGCGACCTGGCGCACGTCCCACCCGGGGCACGACGGGACGGCCGCGTCCGGCGCGCGTCGCGCCACGTCGGCGAGCGCGGCGGCCGCGGTGGTGATCGCGTCGCAGTACTGCAGCTGGTCCACGGGGACTCCTAGGTGCCGAAGAGCGTTCGGGCCGGCAGCCGGTCGACCAGGTCGGGGCCGTCGTGGTCGGCCTTGTTGACGCGCGTGCTCACGTCCCACAGTTCGAGCTGCGTCTCGGGCGCAGGGACGAGCAGGCCCTGCAGCCGCGCGAGGTCGTCGGTGGCGGGATCGAGCCATACGTCCCACGCGGCATCGGGCAGCACCACGGGCATCCGGTCGTGCAGCGACGCGAGCAGCGCGTTGGCCCGCGTGGTCACGATGGCGCAGCTGTGGATCCACGGCGCGTCGGGATCCTCGGGGTCGCGCCACGTCGCCCAGAGGCCCGCCAGCGCGAGCGGCTCACCGCCGCGGTCGTGGATGAAGACGGGCTGCTTCACGGCCCGGGTCCGCCCGCCCACCCCCGGCTCCCGCTCGGTGCGCCACTCGTAGAAGCCGTCGGCCGGGACGATGCAGCGCCGGCCCCGGAACGACCGCTCGTAGGCGGGCTTCTGGGCCACGGTCTCGGCCCGGGCGTTGATCAGGCGGTCACCGATGCCCAGGTCCTTGGCCCAGCCGGGGACCAGGCCCCAGCGCATGGGCTCCAGCACCCGGGGCGTGCCCTCGGTGCGGGGGTCGGCCACCACGACGAGGACGTCGGCCCGGGGCGCGACGTTCCAGCTCGCCGCGTGCCCCTCGACCCGGATCTCGTCGACGGCGAAGTGCTCGGCGAGCAGCTGGGGGGACGAGACCGCGACGAACCGCCCGCACATGCTCAGCGCCGCGCGGCGACGCGCGACTCGGCGCGGTCGGCGCGTTCGGCGCGTTCGGCGCCGCGGTACACGAACCGCAAACCCGACCAGGTGTCGTCGATCGCGCAGACCTTGTTGTCGACGAGCCCGCCGTCGAGCCCGATCTCACGCACGTACGCGTCGCTCAGGTCGGTGGTGACGTTGGACGCCTTGCTCGGCCACGCGATCCACAGACCGCCGTCCTGTCGGATCGCGCGCGCCATCGCGGGGAAGCGACGCGCGAGCTCCGCGCGACGCGTGACGAAGAACACGACGACGTCGAGGCGACCGCGCGCGTCGGTGCGCACGTCGACGCCTTCGGGAAGCTCACCCAGCGCGGCCGGATACGTCGACGGCGCGCTGACCACCGCGACGCGCGAATGCGCGCGGATGCCGAGCTTCTCGGGAAGTGGTGTCGCCGAATACCCCGCCACGGCGCACACTCCAGTCGCGCGCGACCACTCCCGTCAATCGGAGCATGGCGCGCGCGTGGCGCCGCGACCTCGCGCCGCGAGGGCTGCGCCCGCGGTCATCGTCGCGACCGAGGTCGCGGGCGCGGGGTCGACGCGTCGCGGGCGCGCACGAGCCCGACCACGACGCGTGAAGATCAGGGCGTCGGGTTCGACGCCGAGTCCGGGTCGGAGCCGTCGCGGTCGGTGGCCGCGGGCGCGCGGCGACGGCGCCGGCGACCGGCCCAGGCCGAGATCGCGCCGGCGACCAGGAACAGCAGCGCCCCGCCCGCGAGCACCGCGGCGAGGCGGAGCTCATCGCTCCGAGCGGTCGCGAACACGTCGGTCATCGGGCGGATCCTGCCAGCTGCGGAGTGCCTCGCGGTAATCCCGACTCGTCAGCTCGACTTTCGAGCGAGCCCTCGGTACGATCACCGGAAATCGAGACCAATCGACTCCCTTGTCCCACGAAGCGAGGTTCCACATGGCCATCCGTCTGGGCGACACCGCCCCCGACTTCACCGCCGAGACCACCGAAGGCACCATCAACTTCCACGAGTACCTCGGTGACGGCTGGGGGATCCTGTTCTCGCACCCCAAGGACTTCACCCCGGTCTGCACGACCGAGCTGGGCGCCTTCGCCAACCGCAAGGCCGAGTTCGACCAGCGCAACGTGAAGCTGATCGGCGTGAGCGTCGACTCGCTCGAGTCCCACAAGGGCTGGGTGGGTGACATCGCGGAGACGCAGGGCACCGCACTCAACTACCCGCTGATCGCCGACACCGACAAGAAGGTGTCCAACCTCTACGACATGATCCACCCGAACGCGAACGACACCCTCACGGTGCGCTCGGTGTTCATTGTCGGCCCCGACAAGAAGGTGAAGCTGATCCTCACCTATCCGGCGAGTACCGGCCGCAACATCGACGAGATCCTCCGGGTCGTCGACTCGCTCCAGCTCACCAGCAACTACTCGGTGGCCACGCCGGTCAACTGGAAGGACGGCGACGACGTCATCATCGGCTCCGCCGTCTCCGACGAGGACGCCAAGGTGAAGTTCCCGAACGGCTGGAAGGCACCGAAGCCGTACCTGCGCTACGTCCCGCAGCCCGGCAAGTAGTCACCCGCGGGTTCCACCCCGCACCGAGCACCCAGGACACCGCTACACCCGGATCCGAGCCCCGCACCGTGCGGGGCTCGTCCGCGTGCCGCCCCGAGTTCCGTGGGGTTGACCTTCACCTTGACCTTGACCTAGACGTCGAGGAAGCGGCGGAGGCCGAGGGCGGATGCGGCGACGCCGATGAGGCTGCCGATCAGCAGGACCACGACCGACGCGAACACCACGTCGGAGTTGGTGAGGTAGTTGCCCTGGACCGCGAACGTGTGCTCGAGGAGATAGCGCACCGCGAGGAGCGCGGGGACCGCGAGCACCGCGCCCAGCATCCCCTGGAGGAAGCCCTCGGCCATGAACGGGACCCGCACGAACCAGTTCGAGGCCCCGACGAGCTTCATCACCTCGATCTCACGACGGCGCGCGAACGTCGCGAGTCGGATCGTGTTGAGGATCAGGATCGTCGACGACGCGAGCAGCACGATCGACAGCACGATCAGCAGCTGCTGGGCCCGTTTGGTCTGGCGCAGCTTGCGGTCGAGTGCCTTCCCCGGCGTGTTGACCTTGTCGACGCCCGGCAGCCGCTCCAGCTCGTTGGCGATCTGGTTGGTGAACTCGGCCTTCGTGGGCGCGACCCGAAAGGACACGGGCAACGCGGCGGCGTCGACGTTGTTGACCAGCGACGGCTGGTTCGCGAAGAAGATCTTGAACTGCGCGAGCGCGTCCTGCTTGGTGAGGAACTTGTAGCTCTTGACGTTGCTGTACGACTTGAGCGCCGCGTTCACGCCGTCGATCTGGTCCTGGGTGGCGGAGACGTTCATGAACGCCTCGAGCCGGACCCCGCCCTTCCAGCGCGCGTTGCCGTGGTTGGCCCAGTCGGAGCCGAGGATCATCCCGCCGAACAGGACGAGCGAGACGGCGACGGTGAGCACGCCCGCGATCGACATCGACAGGTTGCGGCGCAGCGAGGTCAAGGTCTCGCGCAGGAAGTAGCCGAACCTCGCCAGCACGGTCAGACCCCGCCGTAGACGCCGCGCGCCTGGTCCCGCACGAGCAGCCCGTGGTCGAGCTCGATGACGCGCCGGCGCATCGTGTCGACGATGCGCTCGTCGTGGGTGGCCATCACCACGGTCGTGCCGGTGCGGTTGATGCGGTCGAGGAGGCGCATGATCCCCACGGTGGTGGTGGGGTCGAGGTTGCCGGTGGGCTCGTCGGCCAGGAGGATCAGCGGCCGGTTGACGAAGGCCCGGGCGATCGACACCCGCTGCTGCTCACCACCCGACAGCTCGTTCGGGAAGTTGTCCTGCTTGGCCGCGAGACCCACGAGGTCGAGGATCTGCGGCACCTGGGTGCGGATCACGTGGCGGGGCCGCCCGATGACCTCCTGGGCGAACGCGACGTTCTCGTAGACGGTCTTGTTGGGCAGGAGCTTGAAGTCCTGGAAGATGCAGCCGATGTTGCGCCGCAGCTGCGGGACCTTCCACGAGCTCAGGCGCGAGATGTCGCGGCCCGCGACCATGATCTGGCCGGTCGTGGGCAGCTCCTCCCGCAGGAGCAGGCGCAGGAAGGTGCTCTTCCCGGAACCGGACGGGCCGACGAGAAAGACGAATTCGCCCTTCTGGACATCGAGGTCGACGTCGCGGAGCGCAACGACATCGCCCTTGTAGACCTTGGTGACGTGCTCGAAACGGATCATGCGAGGGCCTCACGCTAGTGCGCCCCGACCCCCGCCCGCGGTCGCCAGGATTGTGCCATGCGACACCCCGGAGGGCACGGCACTAGATGCTCCGCGACCGCTTCCACTGCAGATACGCCTCGAGGAACGGGTCGATCGCGCCGTCGAGGACGGCCTGGACGTTGCCCGTCTCGTAGATCGGCTGCGGCCGGCCGTCGATCTCGCGGGTGCGCTCGTCCTTGACCATCTGGTACGGGGCGAGGACGTAGGAACGGATCTGGCTCCCCCACGCGACGTCGTTCTTGTCGCCCGAGAGCGCCTCGAGCTTGGCGCGGTGCTCCTCGCGCTGCCGCTCCGCCAGCCGCGCGGCCAGGATCTGCATGGCCTTGGCCCGGTTCTGCATCTGCGAGCGCTGGTTCTGGCACGACACGACGATGCCGGTGGGCAGGTGGGTGAGTCGCACCGCGGAGTCGGTCTTGTTGACGTGCTGGCCGCCGGCACCGGACGAGCGGTACGTGTCGACCCGCAGGTCCTTCTCGTCGATCTCCGGGGTCTCGGCCTCGTCGAGCGACGGCACGCAGTCGAACGACGCGAACGCGGTCTGGCGCCGGGCCTGGGAGTCGAAGGGCGAGATCCGCACCAGGCGGTGGACGCCCTTCTCGCCGCTCAGGAGCCCGTAGGCGAAGCGGCCCTTGACGACGAACGTGGCCGACGAGATGCCGGCCTCGGTGCCTTCCGCGATCTCGTCGATCTCGACGTCGAACCCGCGGCTCTCGGCCCAACGCGTGTACATGCGCAACAGCATCTGGGCCCAGTCCTGCGCGTCGGTGCCGCCCGCGCCCGAGTGCACCTCGCAGATCGCGTCGCGCTCGTCGTGCTCACCGGTGAAGAGCGCGCGCAGCTCGAGTCGCTCGAGCTCCTCGCGCAGCGCCGCGGTCTCGGCCTCGATCTCGGCCTCCTGCGACGCGTCCGACTCCTCGCGCGCGAGCTCCGCGAGCGTGGCGACGTCTTCGACCCGCTGCGCGAGCCCGTCGAGGAGCTCGATGTCGTCGGCGACGCGCTTCAGCTCGGCGGTGACCCTCGTGGCCAGGGCCTGGTCGTCCCAGAGATCGGGCCGGCTGGCCTCGGCCTCGAGCTCGGCGTGGCGGACCCGCTTCTCGTCGAGCCGCAGGTAGCGCTGCGCGTCGGCGACGCGTCGATCGAGATCGGCCAGCTCGTCGCTGTAGTCGCGCACCGATCAGCGCCCGTGGCAGAGCTTGAACTTCTTGCCGCTGCCGCACCAGCACGGGTCGTTGCGGCCGGGGGTCTTCTCCACCTTCACCGGCTGCTGCTGCACCGGCTCGTCGATCGCGACGGGCTGGGGAACGTCGCCCATGTACTCGTCGATGGGGATGGTGGCCGCGGTCGCGACGAGGCTGGCGGAGCCCTGGACCGGGTCCTCCGGTGCGCTGTAGTTGAGCTGTGGGGCCGGGCGGGGGGTCTCGTCCTCGACCACGACCTCGAGGTGCGAGACATAGCGGACGAAGTCGTCGTCGACGATGCCGAGCATCGCCTCGAACATGTCGTACCCCTCGCGCTGCCACTCGGCGAGCGGGTCGCGCTGGCCCATCGCGCGGAGGTTGATGCCCTCGCGCAGGTAGTCCATCTCGTAGAGGTGCTCGCGCCAGCGCTGGTCGATCACCGACAGCATCACGCGACGCTCGATCTCGCGCAGCGTCTCCGCACCGATCGACGCCTCCTTGGCGTCGTAGAGACCGAGGGCCTCGTCGCGCAGGAGCTCGGTGATCTCCTCCGGCGTGTGGCACGCCTTGAGCTGCTCGACCGTGAGCTGCGTCGGATAGAAGGTCTGCGCCTGGAGCAGCAGCTCCTCGGGCTCCCACTCCTCGACGTACTCGCTCGACGTGTAGGCGGTGACGATCCGCTCGCACGCGGACTCGATGGCCTCGTGGGCCTCCTCGCCGAGGTCACCGCCGTCGAGGATCTGCTGGCGGCGCCGGTAGATCACCTTGCGCTGCTCGTTCATGACCTCGTCGTACTTGAGGACGTCCTTGCGGATCTCGAAGTTGCGGTCCTCGACCGTGCGCTGGGCGCGCTCGATGGCCTTCGTGACCATCTTCGCCTCGAGCGGGACGTCGTCGGGGAACGCCTTGCCCATCACCCAGTTCATGGCGCCGGTGGCGAAGAGGCGCATGAGCTCGTCCTCGAGCGAGAGGTAGAACCGGCTCTCCCCCGGGTCGCCCTGGCGGCCGGCGCGCCCGCGCAGCTGGTTGTCGATGCGCCGGCTCTCGTGGCGCTCGGTGCCGAGGACGTAGAGGCCGCCGAGCTCGCGGACCTTGTCCCCCTCCACCTTGCACTCCTCCTTGAAGCGGGCGACGAGGGCCTCGTACTCCTCGGGGTCGTCGACCGGGCCCCGGCCGTTGGCCGCCATCTCCTGGAGCGCCAGGCCCTCGGGGTTGCCACCGAGGAGGATGTCGACACCACGACCGGCCAGGTTGGGGGCCACGGTCACCGCGTATGGGCGGCCGGCCTGCGTGACGATGACCGCCTCGCTGTCGTGCTGCTTCGCGTTGAGGACCGCGTGCGGCACGCCCTTCTTCTCGAGGTGGCGCGACAGCAGCTCCGACTTCTCGACCGAGATCGTGCCGACGAGGACGGGCTGGCCCTTCTCGTGGCGCTCGGCGATGTCGGCGGTGACCGCGTCGAACTTCGCCTCCTCGGTCTTGTAGATGAGGTCGGGCTCGTCGAGGCGGGCCGCGACCCGGTTGGTGGGGATCGCGACGACCTCGAGGTTGTAGGTGTGCGCGAACTCGCCGGCCTCGGTGAGGGCGGTGCCGGTCATGCCCGAGAGCTTCTCGTAGAGCTTGAAGTAGTTCTGGAGGGTGACCGTGGCCAGGGTCTGGTTCTCCTCCTTGATGTGCACGCCTTCCTTGGCCTCGACGGCCTGGTGCAGGCCCTCACTCCAACGCCGGCCCTCGAGGATGCGGCCGGTGAACTCGTCGACGATGTGCACTTCGCCGGCGGTCACGAGATAGTCGACGTCGCGCTTGAAGAGCTCCTTGGCCTTCAACGCCTGTTGGATCTGGTGCACGTA